>CAMBXM010000119.1 GCA_945871815.1 Singulisphaera sp. GP187 | reverse complement strand
GTGAGACTCCTCAGTTGGTCGCGGTGCGAACGCAGGACTGCCGGCCGACCTGCCGAGGCTGCAGTTCGGGGTTGCTGGGCGCCTGCGCGAACCGGTCGGCGAACCCGCGATCACCAGGGGCGTCGTGTCTGCGGCGGCGGCTTTGCGTGTGCAACCGACGGCGGTTCGATGAGGAGGCCGAGGTGCCTGAGGATTGCGCGAATGCTCTCTGGGTCGTGGATCGAGGCGAGCAGAGTTTTCGGACAGGATGGGCCAGACACCGAGGAGAAGACCATAGACGTATGGGAGAGGGGGGGGGTACCGTTCTGAATCATGGTGAGGATGCTCCTTGTGGTGTTCTTGGTGTTGCTGGCTACAGCTGCTGTGGAGGATGAGCGAGGCAGCGTTGGGCTTTGCCTGCTCGAGGTGCGAGATGGGCCGTTCCAGATGCGCTGCACAGGTACCTGCGGTGTCACCGGGGATTGCCCGAACGTTCCGTACCAAGACACCACGACATGGGCTCCGACCGTGCTCAATTTCTGCAACTGCGAAGGAGGAGAGACCATCTGGTGCAGTGGCGGGGTTCCTAGTGCCGTCCCGTGTCAGACCTTCGTAGCGGACTACGGCAACGGAATCCTTATCGCGGCATGCATGGACTGCGGTTGCGGAGCTGCGTTCCCCGAGCCGCCCGGAAGTGGAGCTTGCAAGCGAAGGACGGAGCCGAGCGAGGAGTGGCACACGATGTGTGACTGCCCGCAGTGAGGGTCTCAGAGATTTGCACGTTTCCCTCGGAGATGGATCGGTGAACAGACTCGTCGCATCGTCCCTGATCGTCCTAATGAGTCTCATTTGGCTCGTGTTCCTGATCGGACGGTCGGATGCGGTAGCCGTGGGTGCGGCGAATTCGCACGAGGTCGGGGATCCCCTTGCTCGTTCCGGGCCAGAAGCGGTTGGCGCCAATCCGCAAACAGTGCGGCAGCAAGTCGCGTCGCCCGGCGTGCAGATCGAAGTGCAGGACTCTTCGTCGCGGGCCATCTCCGGCGTAGAGGTCTATGTCGGAGGCGTGGGTCGCAGGTGGATGGATGTGGCTACGGTCCGGGCGCGAGCTAGGACCGGTGAGGATGGCAGGTGTTCGATCGAAGGTAGTGTAGTCACGCCCCCAAACTCGAGCCGCATGGTCCTGCAGAAAGCTGGCTATGTGACCGCTGTTATTGAGGCAACACAGCCCGGAGAGCAGTATCTGGTCAGGCTCGAATCTGCAGTCAGGGCAGAGTTGCGATTTGTGGACCAGGGTGGGAATGCAGTCGCTGGGATCCGAGCATGGCTGTCGCAGTCCGCAATTCCCTCTAACTGCATCGGCATCGCCAGCGAGGTCATGTGCATTACCGGAGATGGCGGCGATCGCGCAGTCCATGCCTCGATCTCGGATTCTCGTGGGGTGGCAGCGTTCGAGAGCCTTGAGCCAGGGGAGTACGTGCTCATGGTTGATCCAGGGATGTGGGCGATCACTCGCGGCAGTCCTCACCAGAAGCTGGAAATCACAAATGGTGGCGTGGTGCTCGACTTCACTCTGGCGTCTCCCTGGGCCTGCTTCGCCACGGTCACCGGGGATTCGATCCTGCGACACAAGGTCGTCTTGCCTAAGGGTGCCGCGCTCTCGAACTCGCTGACGGGTCAGAGCTTGGACTACTTGACACGAAGGCTTCGCTCCACATATCCGGACTCTATTGTTGATCTATTCGTGCTCAACTCCGGGGCTAGTCCCGATGTCGAACTGGAGTTGATTGCTGGCAAGAAGGGGCGTTTGCGCGTTCCGCTGAAGCTGGTCCAAGTCGATTCGTTGCGTGATGCTGTTGCCGTCGACCTGTCTGGCTACCCAGACGTAGTCACATCCGCTCTCGTGCTTCCGCGCATCGTTTGCCCAGATGGAACCGCGCTGGATGGTCTGCCCATGCTCCTACGTAGCAAGGACGGGGCGATTGCGATGACTACGACGAGCGGCAAGTCCCTGTTGCTGCCCCCAGGATCTTATGAGGTGCGCAGCTTTGAGCCAGTGCTGTTCAAGGTCGCTCCCGTGGGCACGAGCTTCGAAGTCAACTCGGCAACGCAGTCCTCGGGGCCCCTGCATGTGGATCTGAAAGCGACAATCCAATTGGTTGTGTTCGAGATCGAGATCGTTGGTTCGGGCGAGAACATCCCAGCGGAGTGCCGCGTTGTCATTGACAGCCAGTGCGGTGAGTCTGCCTTCGTACTTCGCAGCCAAGTGCGCCTCAAGACTGTCGTTCAACCAGGTCCGGTGAAGGTCAGCATTCAAGCGGTCGGTGTCCCAACACACGTGATCGAAAAGACCGTGGAGTCAAAAGCGGGGGGTGAGGTGGAGCGTTTGGTCGTAGATCTGGGGACGTAGATCGTGGCGCTCCTTCTCCGTATCCTCGTCTGTGCCTGCCTGATGCTCTCGGGAGTTACCAAGTTGTTTGGCGGGGTGACCAGCGATGCTCTGCTGTCTCCGCTTGCTTCTTCTGCTCTTGCCTGTGCAGAGTGCTTGGTCGCGGTGTGCATCGCTATTGGCGCCTTCACGCGTCCGTGCGCTTGGTTTGCGGTGGCGCTCGCTCTCGGTGGTGTCGTGCTTGCACTGTTCTTCCCACGTGTGAAGTGTGGCTGCTTCGGGCCAGTGCTCCTCGATCCGAGGCACCGGCTGGCATTGGCGGCGACTCTCGGCGTGTGTGCTGTGCTGCTGCTCGAGTCCGATAGGGATCGCGTCAAGCTGCATCGAGACTCGTCCCACGGTCGTAAGGGTGAGTCGGCCTGAACCGGAATCGTTACATTGAATGCCCGCGAGGGCGGGGTAGGACTTCCAAAGGGGCTCCCGGACAACCCGGAAGGCAAGCAGTATGCGAGCCGTGGCTGTCCCGGCGGCGAAGTGGGCACGCTCGATGGTCGGCGCGAGGCTCATTCGAGGTGAGACTCCTCAGTTGGTCGCGGTGCGAACGCAGGACTGCCGGCCGACCTGCCGAGGCTGCAGTTCGGGGTTGCTGGGCGCCTGCGCGAACCGGTCGGCGAACCTGCGATCACCAGGGGAGTCGTGCCTGCTGCGGCCCTGGCAGTGGGGGCAGGTCCGCACCTCGATGAGGTAGGCGCGGCAGCGACAGCACCCATTGGCGCACCGGCACGTGGGGCAACACCGAGTCGACGAGATGCGCCGCGAGATCGTTCCTGCGACGACTGCCGCACGACGGGCACATGCCGCGACGCTTGCACGAGAACGCGACCAACTCATCCTCACCGCATTGCGCGCAGTGCACGCGGCAGAAACCGTGCGCGAGGATGCCGCAGCGCAGGTGGTCGTTGAGTTCGCGGCGGACGAAGCCGGACAGCGAACGTTCGCCGCCGTCGACCTCGAGGCGTGCGAGGTAGATCTCGGCAGCGGCAACATCCTGATGAGACCTGACGACCAGTATCTGTGCATCGTCACCGACAGCCGTAGCCAGCTCGATGGCGAGCCGATCTTCCTGCCGTCCGAGGGCGACCGCACGCTGTCGTTGATCCTGTCGAAGGCGATGGTGCTGGCTGCAGATCGTGAGATCACGGATCCGACGATCACGCGGCAGATCCGGCGGCGCGGCGGCTGAGCTGAGTGCGAGGGCGGCGGGTGTTTCCAAGAGGCCGAGTCGCCGACGAGAACAGCCGAGCGCGAAATCAGAGATCCGCGAAGCCCGGGTCGCAGAGCGGCGATCGCGACCAATCGACGGCCTCGCCAAGGCTCTTCAACGCGGCAAGCCAGAACCAAGGCCGTCCGGTCGGCACGCTATAGAGGATGGCGTGCGCGCGGTGGCGAAGGTCTGCTGCCACGGCTGCGTCGCCGCCACTCATCAAGCAGTAGAGGGCGCGCCAATCCTCGGTGGAGCCGCGGTCGAGGATCTGGGCGAGGATCTCGTCACTGCGGAGATCGAGATGCGAACGGTTCCACAGCGCACGCGAACGGGCCAGCACCTGCATGGGGTCGTTCATGACGCCTAGCCTCCCTCCGACAACTGCAACCAGATCGCCGCGATCACCGGCCCCAGCGCGCGACCTCGCCGCCGCAGTTCTTCGAGATCGCGCCACGGCGCGAGCACCTGCCGGTAGCTCGTCAGGTCGACGCGATCCAGATCCTGCGGTGCGGCCGTGCCCAGCTTCTCGATCAACTCCTCGACCACCGAACCACCGCCCGGCCCACGTTCGTAGCAGGCAGTGAAGGAACGCACGAACTCGGGCATGGATGACGCGGCCAGGTGCTCCAGCAGAGCCACCGTGTCGAGGTAATCGCGCACCGTGTTGCGGCTGATCAGCATCCAGGCCTTGATCCGGGCCGTCTCGATCAGGCTCGGGGTCCGAAGCCCATCGATGGCGACCGTTTCGAGCGGGCGCTTGCGACGCAGTTGGCGAACGCCGGTCGGGATGCCATCCATGGCACCAAGGATCAGCACGGGGGGCTGGATGCGGGCGGTGGTCCAACCCGGGGTAGCTTCGAGTTTCTGCAGGGTCTCGTCGAAGTGTGCCTGCAGGTCGGTGAGCACGTGGTCGCCATCGAGGCTGGTGCGATGGTGCAGATGCAGGGCCGCAGCAGTACCACCGACGAGTACGGCATCGGGCAGCACGGCCTGCAGACGGCGCTGCGCAGCGAGAAGGTGCTGCCAGTCCTTGGTGTGCTCGCCGTTGGTCATTGCGATCGTGGGAACGTGCGAGGGAGTATCGGCAGCAAGGGGAACGTCGGCAAGGCGACTTGGCTCGTTCCGCGGACGCAGCACAAGGGGCAGTGCATCACCGCACCGTGAAACTCGTCGCGCTCGCGGCGAACGTCTGCACGCCGCCCTGCTGCGGGTCGAGTTCCACCGACCTCACCGGCTCGTGTCTTCACCCGGAACTGCACGGGCAGACAAGGTCGCGCCGCCGGCCGATGTCGCCGCGTGCGTCGCCATGCTGAAGGACGGCCCGGCGCCGGCGCGCGATGCGGCGACCTTGGCGGCCCGCTCTGCAGTGACCTCGATGGATTCTCGCTCCAGGCCGCAGTCCGCATTCCTGCTGACTGCCGCGAGCGGCTCGAGGAGCTTTGCCGCTACGCCGCGCGGCCTGCCGAGGCTGCAGTTCGGAGTTGCTGGGCGCCTGCGCGAACCGGTCGGCGAACCCTCGAGCACCAGGGGAATCGTGCCTGCAGCGGCGGTCTTGCGGGGGCGACGGTTCTCTTGTGGAGCGTGGGGGACCGACGGCTTGCTCTGGCGGCGCAGTGGGTCGTTGTCGAGCGGTTGGTCCGGTGGCGCGTCGGCGTGGGACGAACCCGAAGTCTGCGGGCGGTGGTGTTCGTGGTGGCCATCGTGATCGCAGCCCCTGCCGCGGCGTTCGCCGAGTGCGGTCCGGCCGGCCATTGCAGCGGCGCGGAAGTGGAGCAGCAGGGATGGTTCGTCGTCCGCTGACTCATCCTCACCGCATTACGCGCAGTGCACGCGGCAGAAACTGTGCGCGAGCATGCCGCAGCGCAGGTGGTCGTTGAGTTCGCGGCGGACGAAGCCGGGTAGCAAACGATCGCCGACGTCGACCCCGACGCGTGCGAGGAAGGTGTCCAGGTGCTCGGCGACGATATGGAAGAGCACGCCCTGCTCCGGCCGTCGCCGCTCTCGGCGCGGTGCGATCCCCACGCAGGTTCAGTACCTGGTGGGCGTCGTCGGTAACGCGGAGTTGCGGAAGAGCAGGATCGCAGGTCGGCTCCGCAGGCTGCACCTTGGCCCGACAGTCCCGGCCGAGCGTTGACGCCGCCGCACGGTAGCGCGCCCCTTCTTCCAGCAGCCGACCCGATGGTCGTCGACCATGCCGATCGCCTTGGAAGGCGATCAACTGGCGGTGTCCTGCGACCTGCTGGAGAGCTGAGTTCGGGTTCTGGCGCCGCTGCGGCAGGCGCGTCGCTTCCGCATAGGCCACTGGCTATCGTGCTGCCCCCGATGAGCGAAGTCCTGCACAGCAACGTCAAGACCACGAGCGCCGAGTTCGAGCAGAACCGCGCCCACCACCTGGCAACGATCGAGTCGATCCAGGCGAAGCTCGCCGAAGTGCATGCGGGCGGCGGGCAACAGGCCGTCGAGCGGCACAAGAAGCGCGGCAAGCTGCTGCCGCGCGAACGCATCGCCCGCATCCTCGACCCCGGCACGCCGTTCCTAGAACTGTCGCCGCTCGCAGCCAACGGGCTCTACGAGGATTCGGCGCCGAGCGCTGGCATCGTCACCGGCGTCGGCCTCGTGCACGGCCGCGAGTGCATGTTCGTGGCCAATGACGCGACCGTGAAGGGCGGCACCTACATGCCGATGACGGTCAAGAAGCACGTGCGCGCGCAGGAGATCGCGCTCGAGAACCGGCTGCCCTGCATCTATCTCGTCGACTCGGGTGGCGCGTTCTTGCCGTTGCAGGCCGAAGTGTTTCCCGATCGCGACCACTTCGGGCGCATCTTCTACAACCAAGCGCAGATGTCGGCTTTGCGCATCCCGCAGATTGCCGTCGTGCTCGGCTCGTGCACCGCAGGTGGCGCCTATGTCCCGGCGATGAGCGACGAGAGCATCATCGTGAAGGGCAACGGCACGATCTTCCTCGGCGGCCCGCCGCTGGTGCGCGCTGCGACCGGTGAGATCGTCAGCGCCGAGGATCTTGGTGGTGCCGATGTCCACACGCGCCTGTCGGGCGTCGCCGATCACTTTGCCGAAGACGAGGAACATGCGCTGCAGCTCTGCCGCAGCATCGTCTCGCACTGCAATACGCAGAAGACAGAGCAGCTTGCGTTGCAGGCGCCCGAGGATCCGGCCTACGACCCAGAAGAACTGCTTGGCGTCATCCCACGGGACACCCGCACGCCCTACGACGTCCGCGAGGTCATCGCCCGTCTCGTCGACGGCAGCCGGTTGCACGAGTTCAAGGCGCGCTACGGCACCACGCTGGTCACCGGCTTCAGCCACGTGCACGGCATCCCCGTCGGCATCGTCGCCAACAACGGCATCCTGTTCAGCGAGAGCGCGCAGAAGGCGGCGCACTTCGTCGAGCTGTGCAACCAGCGCAAGGTGCCGCTCTTGTTCTTGCAGAACATCACCGGCTTCATGGTCGGCAAGAAGTACGAGACCGGCGGCATCGCCAAGGACGGCGCCAAGATGGTGCAGGCCGTCGCCACCGCGAACGTGCCCAAGATCACGGTGCTCATCGGCGGCTCGTTTGGCGCCGGGAACTACGGCATGTGCGGCCGTTCCTATCAGCCTCGCTTCTTGTTCACCTGGCCCAACAGCCGCATTTCGGTGATGGGCGGTGAGCAGGCGGCAGCCGTGCTCGCGCAGGTCAAGAAGGACCAGCTTGAGGAGAAGGGCCTGAAGCTGTCGGCGCAGGAAGAGGCCGCGATCAAGGACCCCATCCTGCAGAAGTACGAGACCGAAGGGCACCCGCTGTATGCAACTTCCCGCCTTTGGGACGATGGCATCATCGACCCGCGGCAGACCCGTTCGGTGCTGGCGCTGGCGTTGTCTGCCAGCCTCAATGCTCCGATTCTTGACTACCGTGCGCCTGTATTTCGCATGTGACTGGATTGCCTCCAATGACTGAACCTGACACTGGCGCTGCGTCTCGAGGCCGCGAGTTCCTCGCCGACATCGAGCAGAACGGAATCCAAATCGTCTACGACGAAGATGAGTCGGCGCAGTCGAGCCGGGCCTTCACGCTCGGTCTCTGGCACACGCAGAAGCAGCCCGAAATCGTGGTCCTCGGCCTGCCGGAGGAGCTTGCCGAGCGCGTGCTCGAACTGGTCATCGACGATGTCGAGGATGGCGTCTTCTGCGCAGCGGATCAGAAGCGCGAAGGCCTCGTGCACGGCTACCCCGTGTGGTTCGGCAGGGTCACCAGAGCCCAGGTCCAGGCCCTGCTGCCCGAGATCGTGCACACCTACGGCAGCGCCGATGTGCCGGTGCTGCAGCTCGTCTATCCCGACAAGCAGGGCCGCTGGCCGTGGGATGAAGGTGTGCGCGATGGGTTCCGCGACACCCAGCCGGTGCTGGCGCGTCTTGGCGACGGCGGCGCGTGACAGCAGTCGCAGCGGCCCGATGCGCTCCCCGCAACGCGCGATCAGTCGACCGGCTTCTGCGCCATGGCGACGAGGTTCTGCAGAGCGGCGACTCGCGGGTTGCGCGTGTCGGCGCCGGCCGACAGTGCATTGATGAGGCTGGCCTGCGCCAACTCGACGTGGCCGGCCTGCAGCTCGGCGAACGCGAGGTTTGCGTGCAACTCTGGCGGCGCGTCGGCACCAGCCGAGGCGCGCATCAGTTCGAGCGCTTGCTGCTGCTCGCCCAGAGCGAGCAGTGCACCGCCCAGGTTCGCGGCCGTCATCGGCGTGTTCGCGATTTCGTGGGCCCGTTGCAAGAACCGGCGAGCCGCGTGGGGCGTTCCGTCCGTGAGTTCGAGGGCGCCACGGGCAGTCAGAGCGAGTACGTCATCAGCACCGGTGACGATCGCGCGTTCCAGCAGTTGCCGCGCGCGACCTGGGTTGCCGTTGCGTGAGTGCATCGTGCCCGCCGCGACGAGTGCTTCGTGGTTGTCTGGTTCCAGATCGAGCGCCTTCTCGATGGTCGCGATTGCCTGTCGTTGGTGACCCTGATCGAGCTCCATCTGGGCCTTCGCGAGCATGTGTGAGGCCAGCCCCTTCCGCGTGACCGTCAGGCCCGCGTCCTTTGGCATCGCCAGCGGACCACTGTCGCGAAGGTGCGCTTCGGGCCCGGGCGCGGCCATCGCGCGTCCCTGGAGCGAACCCGACGACCAGTCCTCCGGCCGATAGCTGTCCAGTTGGATCGAGTTCCATTGGAAGCCGCGACGCAGTTGCACGAGGCGGTGCGAGCCGCGGCGAATCTCTTCGTCGATCCAGGTGTCGTCGAGGATGCGCGGTGACAACAGGATGATCAGCTCGACCTCGACACGGTTCTGCACCGTGCTCGAGAACAGCTGACCGAGATACGGAAGGTCCATGAAGAACGGAACGCCCTGTCGCGTCTCGTTCTTGCGCGTGCTGCGCAAGCCGCCCAACGCAATCGCCTGGCCACTGGCGACGCGGACGATGGTCGTCGTCTCGCGTTGGCTGATGATCGGGACCTGCACGAGGCCGTCCGGCGTGATCACGGTGCCAGTCTGCTCGCGGACCTGCGGCGTGAGCGAGACGGACAAGACGCCGTCTTCGCCAATGACCGGATGAACCTGCAGGGTCACGCCCGCTTCGACAAAGTCGACGCCGTACTCGGTGCGTGCCACACCCTGATCGTCGATGACCTGACGGGTGATGACGGGGATCTGGTCGGTGACGCCGATGGACGCCGACTGATTGTTCATCGCAGAGACGCGCGGGCTGCTGAGCACTCGCAGCTGGCCTTGCGACTGGAGCGCATCCACGAACACCGAGAAGTCGCCGGTGTCGAGGACGCCGAAGCGGAAGGCGGTTCCACCCGACGCCGCCGTCTGTGCGGCAATAGCGCCACCACCCGCGAGCCCGCCCTTGTTGCTGTTGAACAAGTTCGGCAAGACCGACCAATTGACGCCCAAGCTGTGTTGGTCGTCGAGTCGGACTTCGAGGATGCGGGCTTCGAGCGAGACTTGTTTGTTGGCGCGACGCACCGTCGTGTCGACGAGTTCGCGGAGTCGCGCGATGCCACTTGGACGCGCTTCGACATGGATCGTCGAGACGGAGCGATTGATGACACTGGTCGCGTTCTCGCCGAGCAACGTCGGCAGCGCGGCCTGAATGTCCTGCCAGAAGCCAATCGCCTGGCCGCCACCGCCACCGCTAGCGCCAGCGCCGCCGGCGCCACCAGCACCACCGCCGCCGCCACCGCCCTGCTGCGTGCTCCCCGCATCGATCAGGTCGATGTGCAGAGTCGCGCGCACGCGGTCGCGAACACGCAGGTAGTTACCGTCCCATTCATAGCCAAGGTCGAGGCTCGTAAGCAGCGCTTCAAACGCCTCCTCGACCGTCGACTTCTTGATGTCAAAGGTGCACTCGGTGGGCTGAACGGACGGATCGATCATCAGGTTGATGTCGGAGTCCTTGAACAAGGCCAGCAGTACATCGCCGATCGGGGTCCTGCGAGCTTGCAGCGCGTCCATCGGTCGACCGCCGGCGGCCTCGCTGCGCTGCAGCGATGGCATCGGTACGACCAGCATCGGCTGGTAGACCGGCTTGCCGCCGCCGTCCTCCTGATCGTGGTGCGGCGGTGTCGGGCCGGTGAGGCTCTGACAACCGGAGAACGCGACAACGGCGGCCGCGAACGTGAGCAACTTCGAGAACGTCATCACTTGGTTACCTCTGGCGGTGTGCTTCGCGGCGCGCCCGTGTTCGTCGGTGCGGCCGAAGTCGCTTGCTGCGCGGCTACTTGCTTCGCAGCGAGCCGGCGTTGGACTTCGGATCGGAACTCTCGGGGGTTCGGGTCCTCGAGGTCATACGTCAGGATCTTCCCGTTCCACGACAGCACGATCTGGCCGCGCTCGATGGCGACGACCTTGCCGTTGCTGATGGAGTCGTTGATCCCGAGAACGCTGCCACCCAGAACCGCTCGCCGCGACGCCGCGCTGATCATGATGACGCCGAGCGACAAGGACGGTGGATCGGCGCCGATCCACGCCTCGCTCATGAGGAGGCCACTCTCACCGCCGGGCGCCGAAAACGCGGAGGCATCCGCGGCTTGCACGAATGCCATTCGCACGCTTTGGCTGCCGGCGTAGGAGCCGTGGACGGCAAGGAGGTCGCGCCACGCGATCTGGCTCTCCGACTCTGCGTCGCTGGCTTCCGCTTCCGCCAGCATCGGGTCTTCGCCGAGCGCATCGCCGATGGCCGCGAGCCCGTTGTCGAACTTCGAGCCGAAGATCTGGCGCGCTGCGACCGTCGCACTGATCACGAAGATCAGCGCGGCCAGTGCTGGGTGCATCCCCTTCTTCTTCTTTGCCTTTCTCATTGGCCAGTGCCCTCGTGGTAGGTGGCGAGCGCTAGCTCGAATGCAATCTCGGCTGCTGTCCCCGGCGACACTCGTCCCGACTCGGCGATCACGAGGCGGGCGCTGTCCTCGATCCCGGCGAGGAACTTGCAGACCTCGTCCGGAGTACCGATGCCGCTGATCTGGAAGGTCTGCTTGCCGGCGGTCGCGGACTGCGCTGCCTTGACGCTGCCGAGTTGGATCTTGCAAGCGTCCGCGATGCCCTGGATCAGTTGCAGCGTGCCGGCGACGTCTGGCGTCTTCAGGAGTTGCTGTTCGACGGCGATGATCTTGGGTGGTGGTTCCGCGGCTTGTCGTCGGGCGTTCTCGATCATCTGGCCGACGAAGTCGAGCTGGCTCTGTTGCGAGGCCAGGTCGCGCTCCGTGGCTTTGCGCGACCACTTGGCGAGCCCCGCCAAGCCCAGTTGCAGCAACGTGACGGCGCCCACGATGGCGAGAACTACAGTCTTCTTGTCGAGGCGCATCAGGAGTTCCTCCAGGCGAGGCTCAGACGGAAGCGGAAGCGTCCGGGCTGCCCGGCGACTTCGTTGATCTCTTCTTGGCCGGCCTCCTCGAGGTAAGGCAAACCGTGGATCAGATGTGTGAAGTCCGCGAAGGCGTCCAGCGCTTCCTTGCGCGTTTGGCTGTCGATCAAACCACTGACGATGATGCGCTCCGTGCTGGCGAACCGGAGCTCTTCCAAGCGCAGCTGTGCGTTCGTGCTGTTGCTGATCTCCGCCAGCAGTCGACTCAGCGGACGACGCATCGACAGCGCACTGCGGAGGCTCGCTTCGGTGGCCGTGGTGTCCGGCGGCAACGCGAAGGTCGATTGAATCTCGCCCAACTGCTGCTGCAGCTCCATGTGCTGTTGCGCGGACTGCGTGACTTGCAGACGAACTTCCGTGGTCGACTGGAGATCGGTAACAGCGCTGAAGGTGCACGCGAAACCGAATGCCGCAGTGCCAATCAGCGAGGCCCAGCGAGTCGCGCCCCATGGCAGCGAGAGGCGTGGCGGTTGCAGCAGTGATGGCGGCTCGGTGCCGGCGCCAAGGCACTCGATGAGCTTCATCACGCCGAGCCCGGGGTTCGCTTGCGAAGTCGCAACCGAAGTGGTCACGAGTGCGCGTTCGACCGACTCGAGGTCGCCACGGATCATTGCGATCGTGGCATCGTCGATCGCGACGCGCGTGCCCAGGACCAGGCGATGTGGTACTGGGCATCCCGTCTCGCGCAACCACTCGATGGTGCGTGGGAGCTCCATCATCAATTGTCCGGAGAACGCCTCGGCTCCGGCTTCGTTGCCGCCGCCGACCAAGAACCGGCGCA
>CAMBXM010000118.1 GCA_945871815.1 Singulisphaera sp. GP187 | reverse complement strand
ACGCCGCGAACTGTGCGTTCTCGTCGCCGCGCCGAACGTCGGTGCGAAGGTTCGTTTGCCGCCGGTCGATAGAAGTGAGTGCACAATTGGCCTGTGCGCGGGACCGACCAGCCGCAGGCGCTCCGAGAAGCTACTGCTCCGGTCCAGATCGAGACTCGAGTTCCCTATCACACGCTCACGATGAACATGCGGCTTGCCGGCTTCCCACTGCGGATCTCCCTCAACCTGGTGCTGCTTCTCGGTGCGGCGACGCAGGTCCTCGGCCAGGACCCCTCGGCGCAAGAGTTGGCGACGCCCCCCGAACGCACCGCTCCGTCAGCGAAGGAACTGACGGAAGCGCTCGCCCACCTGACCCGGCCGATCGGCGTCGAGGGTGCGGGGCTGGCGGTCGGTCTCAAGGACAGGTTGCTCCACCTTGGCACCGTCGGTGACTTCTCCGCTGACCAGACACTGCCGATTGCTTCGGCCAGCAAGTGGCTCGCGACCGCGGTCATCCTCTCGCTGCACGATGATGGGTTGCTCGATATCGAGCTGCCGGTGTCGCGCTACCTGAAAGAGTTCGATCGCCCGGACAAGAAGTACCTGACGCTGAGTCAGTGTCTGTCGTGCACCGCGGGCTTCGCCGCGCAATCGCGAACCGCACTCGATCGCGATCTCGACATGGACGGCGTGGCTCGCGAGCTTGCCGAGGAGCCGCTGCAGTATGAGCCCGGCATCGACTTCGTCTACAGCGGTGTGGGGTTCCAAGTGGCCGCGTGCGTCGCGGTGCGCGCCACCAAGACCAACTGGCACACCTTGTTTCGCGATCGCGTGGCCGACCGCCTGGGCATGATGAACACCGCGTTTGGTCGGCTGTCGCCGGTCGGCAGCGATGCTGGCGCAGCGACTGTTCCTTGGATCGCAGGGGGAGCAGTGTCGTCGCTGCGCGACTATGAGCGATTCTGTGCGATGCTCGGCAATGGTGGCGAACTTCGCGGCGTGCGTGTCCTGAAGCCGGAATCGCTGGATCGCATGTTCCGGTCGCAGACTGCTCGAACACTGGTTCGTTTCCCGGGTTTTGAAGGCGATCTCGCCTACGGTCTCGCCACTTGGCTTCAGGAGCCGCAAGCAGGGGTGGTGCGAGGCAGTGATCCAGGCGCGTTCGGGTTCTTGCCGTGGGTAGATCGGGATCAAGGCTTGTGGGGTGTGCTCGCCATCCAAGATCGTGTCGCGCGCGTCCTGCCGCGCATCGGTGCAGTGCAGGCAGCGGCGCGCGCGTTCGTCAAGTCGCCCGCCATCAGCGGCACCGACGAACTGGTCCGACTCGAGTGCGGCGGTCGAACTCGCAGTTATCGCCTGCACGTCCCGCCCGGCGGGTCGTCGGCGGCGAAGCTCCCAGTCGTAATGGTGTTCCACGGTGGCGGTGGCAACAGCGCGCAAGTGGAGGAGTCGACTGGCTTCTCCAAGCTCGCTGATCGCCGCGGTTTCGTTGCCGTCTATCCCGATGGAACGGGTCTGTTGCGCAACAAGCTCTTGACCTGGAACAGCGGTGGCATCCCTGTCTACGCCGGAGACAAGAACGTCGACGACACCGAGTTCGTGCGAGCAGTTCTCGCTGACCTGAAGCAGCGGATCGCCGTCGATCCAGATCGAGTGTTTGCAACGGGCATGAGCAACGGCGGCATGATGTGTCATCGCTTGGCGCGCGAGGCTGCAGACCTGTTCGCTGGCATCGCGCCGGTGTCCGGTGCGATGAACTTCACCGATACCGATGCAACCTCCCCAGTCGCCGTGATGATCGTGCACGGCACTGCGGATCTTCACGTTCGCTACGACGGCGGCAAGCCCGAGCGCAGCATGGGCCGCGCTGGCCGTCGCGTTGACGCCGCGGTTGCGGACGCAGCCAAGTACTATCGCACGCGCAACGGGCTCACCGGCGAACCCGAGACCACAGTCGATGGCGGCGTGCGCATCGAGACCTGGCAGGCCGATGAACGTACCCTGCCCGTTTGCGTCGTCACGATCGGCGGCGGTGGCCACGCTTGGCCGGGCGGCACGCGCGGCAACTACCTCGGCGCCGATGAACCGGTCGCGTGGGACGCGACGGTCGCGATCTGGGGCTTCTTCGCCCCGCTGCAGACGCCGCGCGACGCTGGCGCGGTGCCGACTCCCCGCTGAGTAGCGCGCCGGCGCTTCCGCGTTGCTGTCGTCGGTCGGTGTCGCGCCCGCACGGTCTTCCCGGCGGATCGTCTTCGGTCGTGACGGAGGCTGTGCCGCCGTCTCGCCGCGTTCATCACCGCCACGGGGCGTTGCGCTAGAAGTGGCGGGGCAGCGTGGCAAAGGCCCTGCAGTCGACCGTCCCGGGTAGCTGCGTGCGCCGTCGAGTCTGGAGCAAGCCGACAACGACCCTCGCGGAACTCGAGCGTCGGGCACTTTGCCAAGCAACACGAACGATGCTTGGCCAGAAGCCCAGTCGAAAGCTGTTGCCATGTCGACCCGGAACGCAGCGGCGTCTTGCCGCTGTTTGCCTGCGTGCCGGGAACACGGTGCTGTGGATGCCGTTGCCCGCTACCCTCGATGTTCCGTTGCGGTGGTGCGAGTCGCAGATGGCGCGCACCGCCGCCTTGTTTTCGTACTTGGCTTGACGATTCTGACCGATGCGCAATCCACTCCTGCGGCTGTCGTGTGTTGTGTTTCCGCTGACCCTCCTGGCCATGTCCTCGGCGCTGTTGGCGCAGACGCCGCCGGGAGGATTCGCCGAGACGTTCGCGCTTGCGCCCGATCGCGCAGCGGCGCTCGCGCAGCTGATCCCGGGGACGGAGGACGCTTACTACTATCAGTGCTTGCAGAAGCAGCACGAAGGGGCGCTCGATGCTGTTCCGGTGCTCCTCGCTGCATGGGTTGAAAGGCACGGGCGTACGTCGCGGGTCGAGGAGATCGAAGTGCGCCAAGCACTGCTCTCCTACGAACGCGATGAGAAGGGCACCTATGCATGGCTGCAGCAGCGATTGGGACTGTCCTTTGACCAGCAGCGGCAGGTCCCGGGTCAGCAGCCTGAGTTGCCGACTCAGTTCGACAATCGCTCGATCGCGGCGGCGCAACTCCTGCAGCGCGCGCTCGCGCTGCACTCAAACTCGCTCGACGGTCTGACGGATCGCGGTCTCGCTGCATTGTTGGCGACGAAGGTGCCGGACAACCTGCTGCGCGAGCTCTTGAATCGTCTTCAGCGTTCCGACGTGCCAGGTCTCGCGCTGCTCGTTGCGCGCGAACTGCGGTTGCGCGACAGCGGCGGCTTCGGCTCTCTGCGGGTGCACGAGTTCTTGTTGCAGTCGCAGCTCGACGAGGTGCTGCAGCAGGTCCCCAACTTGCGCGATGACCGTCGATATGTCGACGAGTACGTGCGTCGACTGCGGCCGAACGCCGATGTCGCTTGGCAGGTCGACGTGCGCGCGCGCGAAGCCTACCTCGACGCGCTCCTTGGCTTCGTGGAGCGGTTGTCGCCCGTGCACAACAGCCTCAAGAGCCATGTGCTGTTCCACCGGTTGCGGCACGATCTCGAACTTGGAAAGGTCGACACCGACCGCCTCGGTTCGTATCTGCGATTGCCACGGCGTGCCGGCTACGCCAATCCCGAGTGGATTCGCAAGAGTCGCGGGCAGGATATCGTCGACGACGGTTTCCGCAGCAGCACCGGTCTCGACGCGGTCGGCAGCGACGAAGAGCTCGTGCGTGCGTGCTTCGAACAGATCTTCGCGACTGCGGACACGATTGCTCCGTGGACCGAGCATGTGCGCGAGGATTGGCTGCGTCGCGTGTTCGCCGAGACCAAGATCCTGCTCGGTCAAGGTGACATGGAGCGCTGGTACTCGATGCTTGCGGATCCGTCGTACTACGAGCAGCTGGTGCAACGCGTCGAACTCTCGTTCGCAAAGCGGGCGCAGCAGCACTTCGCGGCGGATGCGAAGGTCACGATCGAGCTCGACGTCAAGAACGTGCCGACCTTGCTGGTCAAGGTCTACCGGATCGACGCGTATGCCTACTTGAAGGCGGTCGGCAAAGACGTCGATGCCTCGATCGACCTCGACGGCGTCGTCGCCAACGAAGAGCAGGTCGTGCAGTACTCCGAGCCACCGTTGCGGCGCGTGCGGCGGCAGTTCCAACCCGACTCGCTCAACCAGCCCGGCACCTACGTCGTCGAGTTCGTCGGCAACGGCATGTCGAGCCGCGCGGTGGTGCAGAAGGGCCGCCTCGATGTGCTGTCGCGCATCGGCGCCGCGGGCCACGTGTTCTCGGTGTTCGACGAGAACGGGCAACCCGTGCGCGATGCCGTCGCGTTCTGTGCCGGCCGCGAGATCGTCGCCGACGACCGCGGCGAACTCGCCGTTCCGTTCTCGCCCGAGCCTGCTCAGCGGACGATCGTGGTGCGGCGCGGTGCCGTCGCGACGCTGCATCGCTTCGCCCACGCGGTCGAGTCGGCCGAGCTGCGACTCGCGGCGTTCGTCGATCGCGAGTCCCTGCGCGGCGGGGAACCCAGTCGATTGCTGCTGCGCCCGAGGTTCGAAGTCGGCGGTGTGCCGGTCTCGCTCGCGCTGCTGCAGGAGCCGGAGTTCGTGATCACGGCCCGCTTGCGCGACGGCGCCCAGTCGATGCAGACGATCGCGGTCGCGGCTTTCGACTCGAACGGCGAGTACGTGCACGACTTCGAGGTTCCGCGCGGGCTCGTGAGCTTGTCGGTCGCCATGCGCGCCCGCTACCAGAAGGCGAGCACGGGGCAGACGGTCGACGTGCAGCAAGACGGCGGCACGTTCGTCGTGAACGGCATCGAGGCGACCGCGGAAGTTGCGGCCTCGATCCTCGGTCGGGAACAGGACGGTTGGTTCGTCGAAGTGCGCGGGCGCACCGGCGAGCCGCTGGCGACGCGGACAGTCGAACTCTCGCTGCGCCACTGCGACTTCCGCGACCAAGTGCAGGTTGTTCTGCAATCGGATGCCGCAGGCAAGGTCGCACTCGGCGCGCTCGAGGGCATCGACGAGGTCCGCCTGCTCGGCTCGTCGTCGGTCGCCGGATCCTCGTGGTTCCTGGTCGAACGGCGAGCATGGCCGAAGAGCCTGCAGGGAATCGCCGGCGCAACACTTCGCGTCGCGTATCCAGAGAATGGAACGCAACTCGACGCCTCGATCGCGACATTGGTCGAGCGCCGTGACGATCGACCGGTGCGCGATGCCTCCGCGCTCCTGGCTCTCACCGAGGGTTGGCTCGAACTGCGCGCTGTGCCGGCCGGTGACTACGTGCTGCGATTGCCGCGCTTCGACGTCGAGATCGACGTTGCCGTGACGAACGGTACCGAGCAAGGTCGCTTCGTTCTCGGTGCGACGCGCGCGTTGTTGCTGCGCGGCCAGACGCCGCTCGCGATCCTCCGACTCGACGCCGATGCGGACACCGTGTCGGTCCGGCTCGGCAACGCCGGTGCCTCCGCCCGCGTGCACGCGTTCGCGACGCGCTACTTGCCGGCCTTCGATGCGTTCGCTCTGGCGTTGCCGCCCGTCTATGGCGGCGCGTCTCGAGTGCTGCTCGAACCGCGCTTCTCGGACTACGCCGCCGAGCGCCGCGTGGGGGACGAACTTCGCTACGTGTTCGAGCGTCGCTACGCGACCAAGTTCCCCGGCAACATGCTGCAGCGGCCGAGCCTGCTGCTGAATCCGTGGGCGATCGATCGAGCCTCGGACACCGGCCGGTTCGGGGGTGGTGCCGGCGGTGGCTATGGCCGCCGACGCGGCGGCAGGGCCGAGGCGCCGCCAGCCGAGACGGCCAACTCCATGCGCGCAACGGGTTCGGACCCGAACGCTTACGCCACGATCGACTTCCTCGACGGCGCCACGTCGCTGCTCGCCAACCTTCGCCCCGATGCGAACGGCACGCTGCGCATCCCGCGCAAGGACCTCGGCGCGGGCCAGCTGCTGCACGTGATCGCCGTCGACGGCGACGACTTCGACTACCGCAGCGTGGCGATGCCGCTGAAGGCCCTCGATCCGCGCGATCTTCGCCTGCCGAAGGCCTTCGACGCGGCTCAGCACCTGGCCGAGCAGCAGCGCATCGAGTTCGTCGCCGCCGGCAGCGAGACCCGCGTTCCCGATGTCGCGACGACGAAGTTGCGGCCGTTCACTTCGCTCCAAGAGGTGCATCGACTGCTGGGCACGTTGGTTCAGGGCCCCGACCTCGCCGACTTCGCCTTTGTCACGCGCTGGCCGTCGCTGACCGCGGACGAGCGACTGCAGCTCTACCGCACGCACGCGTGCCACGAGCTGCACCTGTTCCTCTACTTCAAGGACCGCGCCTTCTTCGATTCGGTGTTGAAGCCGTATCTCGCGAACAAAGCCCATCGCGAGTTCCTCGACGACTGGATGCTCGGTGAGGACGTTGCCAGCTACCTCGAGCCCGCGCGCTTCGCGACGCTCAACCTCGTCGAGCGCATCCTTCTGCTGCAGCGATTGCCGGGCCAACGCGAGGCACTCGTTCGCCACGCGCGCGAACTCGGCGAGCTCGAGCCCATCGACCTCGAGGGCAAGAAGCTCGTGTTCCGCGCGGCCCTGCGCACCGCCGATCTCGATGCCGGCGCGGAAGGCGATGCCAAAACCCTGCTCGGGCTCGACGTAGTGGATCGACTCGAACGGAAGCTGTCCGCGGCCGAGCCGAGTGCAGGTGGGCCCGCCAGTGCCGGCCCTGCCGGTCCTGCGACCGGACGACGTGCCGCTGACCCGGGCGCGCCGGCGCCAAAGCCGGAGAGCGCCGAGAAGGCCAAGCAGGATCTGTCCGCGTCGGTCGAGCAGGGGCAGGCTGGTGGCTTGCTCACCGAGTTGACCGACAAGGACGCGGAACTCGCGAAGGAGGATGACGAGCAAGACCGGGAGCGTCGCAAGGTGCAGCGCAGCTTCTTCCGCGACCTCGATCCGACGCGCATCTTCGCCGAGAGCTACTACTGGAAGATGCAGCGCACGGACGAGACGGCCGATCGCATCCGTGCCAACTCGTTCTGGCGCGACTTCGCGGCGTCGCAGGGAACACCGTTCGTGTCGCCGAACGTCGCCGAAGCGCGCGGCAGCTTCACCGAGGCGATGTTCGCGCTGGCGGTGCTCGATCTGCCGTTCGAGGGCAAGCAACCGAGCTCGGTGCGCGATGGTGCGGCGGCGACGCTGCGGACCGAGGGCCCGCTGTTGCTCGCGCGCAGCGAGATCCTGCCGGTCGTGCAGAAGGACGGGATCGATCCGGTGTTGATCCGTCAGGCCTGTTTCCGCCTCGACGATCGTTACAGCTATGACGGCAACGTCCGTCGCCAGAAGTCCGTGACGAGTGAGTTCACCGCCGGCGTGGTCTACGGCAGTCAGATCGTGCTGACGAACCCGACCGAGGCGCCGCGCACGTTGTCGCTGCTGATCCAGATCCCGGCCGGTGCGTTGCCGCTGCAAGGCGGCTTCGCCACGCACAGCGTGCCGCTCCAGCTCGACGCGTTCGCGACGACGACCTTCGAGTTCTCGTTCTACTTCCCGCTGCCCGGTGACTTCGCCCACTACCCCGCGCAGGTCAGTGCCGACGGCGTGTTCGTCGGCGCCGCCGAGGCCGCGGTCCGTCACGTCGTCGCGACGCCGACCGTCGTCGACTCCGCTTCGTGGGACCACGTGTCGCAGATGGCAGAGGCCGATGCCGTTCTCGAGTATCTGCGAACCCACAACCTTCGGCGGGTCGACCTGTCGCGCATCGCTTGGCGTCTGCGCGACCGTGTGTTCTTCGGCAAGGTGGTGGAGCTGCTGCGTTCGCAACTCCACTACGACGACACGGTGTGGTCGTTCGGAGTGAGGCACGGCGATCTGCCGGTGGCGCGTGAGTACCTGGCTCGCCGTGCGGACCTCGGGCAATCGATCGGCTACGTGTTGCGTTCGCCGCTGCTCACGGTCGAACCGCTCGTCGAACGCGCCTACGAGCACCTCGAGTTCGATCCGCTGGTGCACGCGCGCGCGCACCGCATCGGTGCGTGGCAGGGCATCCAGAACCGCGATGTCACACAGCAGTGGCAACAGTGCCTCGCGATCCTATGTCGACGGCCGCAACTCGCGGCGGCCGACTGGGCCGAGGTGACCTACTACCACTTGGTCCAAGGTCGCACCGAGGATGCGCTCGCCGCGTTCGCGCGCATCGACCGCGAGTCGTTGACGACTGCGCTGCAGTACGACTACTTGGCGGCTTACCTCGCGTTCTTCCGCGCTGACGTCGCCGCGGCGCGCAGTATCGCGAGCGTGCACAAGGATCATCCGGTGGACCGTTGGCGCACGCTGTTCCGCTCGGTGTTGCAGCAGGCGGACGAGATCGACGGCGCGGCCGTCGTGGCCACCGACGAGGAACTGCGGGACGCGCAGCAGACGCAGCTCGCGGCGACCGAGCCGCAACTCGATGTCGTGGTCGAAGGTGGCGTGATCGCGATCCGTCATCGCAATCTCGAGGTGTGCGAAGTGCGCTACCACCGGCTCGACGTCGAGTTCGCGTTCAGCAACAGCCCGTTCCAGCAACAGGGCCTCGCCGCCGTCGGGTGGGTCGAACCGATGCGCAAGGACGCGGTCGAGCTCGGCAAGGGCGCCCAGCAGACAACCGTCCCGCTGCCGGCCGAGTTCGCGCAAGGCAATGTCGTCATCGAGGTTCGCGGCGGCGGCCTCGTGCGCCGCGCGCAGAGCCTCGCCAGCACGATGGTGGTGCAGGCCATCGGCTCGTACGGGCAGGTGGAAGTGCGGTCGCAGAAAGGCGCGCCGCTCGCCAAGGTCTACGTGAAGTGCTATGCGCGCGGCGCCGATGGCTCGGTGCGCTTCCACAAGGATGGCTACACCGACCTTCGGGGCCGCTTCGATTACGTCTCAGTCAGCGAATCCGGCAGCTCGGGCGCGCAGCGCTACGCACTGCTGGTGCTGAGCGAGACCGACGGCGCTGTCTTGCGCGAGCTGGATGCGCCGAACCGATGAGACGGGGTGCTCCCGACCGCGGTGCGATCCGCGCGTCGGCGGTCTTGCATGAGGGGGCCTTCCCAATGCGGTGCGGCCGAATGGGCTTGTAGCGATCCTTAATCTGACACTCACGGTCGCTTGCCGGGGACGCACCAGCATTCCCGCATGGGCCAGTGCCGCAACGTGTTCTTGTTCTCCCTCTGCCTGCTCGCTGCCTGTTCTGGCGGTGGCGGCGGCGGTGGTGCCGCTCAGGTGGTCGCTGGCCAACGGGTCGGCGTCGCCGGCGGCGTGCTCCAGTTGACCACCGGGGAACTCGCAGGCCTCGAAATCGCGGTTCCGCCCGGCGCGACTACCGCGCCGGTGCAACTCACGGTTGCGACCAGCTTTGCACAGATCCAGCCGGGTTTCAGCAACCTCAGTCGCGGCATTCTGCTCGGCCCGAGTCCGCGGGAATTCGCGCTGCCGGTCGCGGTCACGTTGCCGTTCGAGGCTGGACGGCAGGGGCGAGCTGCGGTCGTCCTGGCTCGCCAGCAAGATGGTCGCGTGATCGAGATCGCTGGGGTTACCGAGCCGGATACCGGCAAGGTCCGATTCCAGACGCTCAACTTCCCGGCCGTCTACTGGGTGGCGCAACGACTGCTCGGGTGGGTGACCACCAACCCGCAGGGTGTCTTTGGTTCGACGCCGGGGTTCTTGCCGCTGCAGACCGGCAACCGCTGGAACTTCAGCAACGGCATCACCATCACGCTGACGGCCTCGGCGGCCGAGCCCAACCTGCAAGGCGTGACGGTCTTTCGCCTGCTCATCGAGACGCCCGACCAGAATCTCGGTCTCTACCTGCGCCGCATCGATTCGCCGCCCTTTGCCTATGGCCCGACCGATGTCCTCGGTGAGTACTCCACCAATGGTGGCACGGACTACCAGGAGATCCATGACCTGAGCCTGTTCCTGCCGGCGGAAGTGACGCTGGGTCAGCCGATGCTGAGCGTTCTTCCGGCGCTGCTCTACCAGCCGTACGGAACTGCGGCCCCGACGACTTCGGCGACCACCATCCTGCGCGTGTTGCCGACGGGCGTGCCACCGCTCCGAACCGCAGTCGGCCGCTTCGACGACGTGTTCCAGTTGGATTGGAGCATGGAAGCGCGTGCTCCGAACGGAGCGCGACAGTCTGCGGCCGTGGTGATGACCTTGGCTCGCGGCGTCGGCCCGATTGCCGTCCAGGTCGCCGGCATTGCTGGCGTGTTGACGTCGGGCACGGTCAATGGCCAGCCCATCCAAGGCGCCAACTGAGCTTCGTCCGAGCGTACGGACACTCGCGAAGGCTCCTTGCAGCCTTCACTGCAAACAAACACAGATCCCTAGGGTGTCCATGGTGCGAGGACAGCCTCGCACCGTCCGCCAACCAACTCAAACTCCGAAAGCAACTCAAACTCCGAAGCCCAATGCTCATGAACTCTACCATCAAGGCCGCTTGCGCGGTTGTTGCGCTGGCGGCAGTCGCCCAGGCGCAGATTCCTGTCACTGCCAACATCGCGGTCTCGACCACCTGGACCGCCAACAACGTTTATGACCTGCAGGCCCAGATCTACGTGCTGCCAGGCGCGACCTTGACGATCGAGCCGGGCACGGTCATCGCGTCTTCGACTGTCCCCCTGAGCACGCCACCATCGGGCGGCAGCCTCGCGGTGTGCCGTGGCGCGCAAATCTTCGTCAACGGCAACCAGTTCAATCCAGTGATCCTGACCTCGGCCGCCGATCGCGCGACCTGGGTTGGTGGCAACCCAAAGACTGGCACGTGGCGCGAAGCGGCCAACGAATGGGGCAACCTGACGGTCATGGGTCGTGGCTACGTGTCGGAGAACGCGATTCTGACCAACACGCCGGCTCCAGGTTCGACGAACTTTGCGGTGATGGAGGGTCTCGCTCCACCGAGCGGCAGCGGCCTTGCGGACTACGGTGGCAGTGTTCTGCTGCCTTCGAACGACGATGACGACAGCGGTTCGATCAAGTACCTCTCGATCCGCTACGGCGGCAAGGTGATCGGTGCCGCCAACGAGTTGAACGGGTTGTCTCTGGGCGGCATCGGCCGCGGCACGGACATCGATTACCTCGAGATCATGAACAACGTCGACGACGGCATCGAGATCTGGGGTGGCACGGTCAATCTGCGCCACTTCAGCATCTGGAACATCGGTGACGACAGCTTCGACGTCGACCAGGGCTGGCGCGGCAAGGCGCAGTATGGCTTGGTCGTCCAGGGTTACAGCGTCAACGCGGCCCAGGGCTCGGGTGTCGGCGACAATGCCTTCGAGATGGATGGCGCTGAGCAGAGTGACTACCAGCCGGTAACGACCACGACGCTCTACAACATGACGGTCATCGGCCAGCCGAACGGTGCGGCGTCGGGCGACCACCTGACGGCCTGGCGCGACAATGCACGCGCGCAGTTCCGCAACAGCATTTTCATGGACGCTGGTGAGCGCGTCGTGTCGTTCGACAACGTCGACGGTGACGGTGGTGCTGGTTACGGCTTCAACGGCACGCTGTCGTGGGCCGCGACCTGGACGACGCCGTTCTCGGCGACCTCCTTGGTCAACGCACCGTTGAACCCCGCCCTGTTCTACACCGCGCAGTCGTCGGGCAACCTGTGCCAGATCAGTGACAGCGTCTTCTTCAACAACAACTTGGCAGCGGCCTACACCGAAGCAAACGCTCGCGGTGTCTTCGCCGTGGCCAACAACAACGTGATCGCGGTTGCTTCGCCAATCACGAGCATCACGCGTGGCCCGTCGGTCGTCCGCGGTGGGCAGACGATGACCCCGGTCATCGGCCTCAATCCCGCGCCAGCCAATGACGCGCTCTCGAGCGTCGCCTTCAGCACGGGTGACGGCTTCTTCACGTCGTCCCAGTACCGCGGCGCCTTCGCCCCGGGCGCGGCCAGCTGGCTCGCCGGCTGGACGGCATCGGAAGCCTACGGCTACACGCCGACGAACGGCTGGCACGACCTCGGCTTTGGCAGCAACGTCGGCACCAACGGCGCTCCGGTGCTGTCGGCGACCGGCACGCACCTCGCGTTTGCTCCGCTCACGTGGAACGTCTCGCTGCTGAAGGCCCCGGCCTTCTCGCTGTCGATCATCGCGGTCAATGGTGGCACGATCTTCGGTGGCGGTCGCCTTGATACGCCGTTTGCTGGCGGCACGCTGATCCCGGACTTCATCAACAACCTCATCACCTTCGCCGTCTTCACGGACGGTAGCGGTAATGCCTCCTTGCCGCTGAGCATCCCGACGGGCTTCCCGCAGGGCTACGCGTTCTACTTCCAGGCCGCGACCTTCGATCCGGCTGGTGC
>CAMBXM010000117.1 GCA_945871815.1 Singulisphaera sp. GP187 | reverse complement strand
GGCGTAGAGCTTGGGGCTGAACTTGTCGACCGCCATCTCGACGACCTGGGTCACGGCAGCAATGCTGGCGATGAAGGTCAGGAACTGGAGGTAGCCGAGGTCGCTGTCGGGGAACCCGGCCCAAGCCAGCGCCCCTTCGCTGAGCACGTAGGTCTGCAGCACCCAGTTCATCGGCACTGTCAGCACTTGCACGAAGATAACTGCGATCCCGAGCCCGATCGCCGAGTCGACTCGCTTGCTGACCGCGAGATAGCTGCACATCCCGAGGAAGAACGACAGCAGGATGTTCTCGACGAAGACCGAGCGCAGCAGCACGCTCGACAGGGACTCATCGCTAACGAGAGCATCCGCGCAGAAGGCAAGCATCGCGATCATCGTTCACTTCTCCGAGTAGCCCGAGATGGAGCGCTGGACCCAGACGATGACACCGAGCAGCAAGAACGCGCCCGGGGCCAGCACCATGAGACCGTTATTGACGTAACCCGCCTCGTACATCGATTGCGGCACCACCTGCATGCCGAGCAGCTTGCCCGAACCAAAGATCTCGCGGACCGAGCCGACAAGGGCGAGGATCCACAGGTATCCGAGTCCATTGCCGATGCCGTCGAGGAACGAGCGCCAAGGCGGGTTGCCCATCGCGTAGGCCTCGAGGCGCCCCATCACGATGCAGTTGGTGATGATCAGCCCGACGAAGACCGACAGCTGCTTGCTGAGGTCGAACATGTAGGCGCGCAGGAACTGATCGAAGACGATCACCACGCCCGACACGATCACCAGCTGGACGATGATGCGGATCTTGTTGGGGATGAAGTTGCGGATGCAACTGATCATCACGTTGCTGAGCGCAGTCACCAGCGTCACGCCGATGCCCATGACGAGTGCCTTGTCGAGGCGCGTGGTCACGGCCAGCGAACTGCAGATACCGAGGATCTGAAAGGCAATGGGATTGCTGTCCCAGAGCGGATCCTTGATGACCTTGAGCTCCTCCTTGCCGAACAAGGAGCGCTTCTTGACTGGCGCGATAGAGGTTGCCGTCATGGTTGTTTCCGTTGGGGATGCCTACTTGCGCAGCGAGGCGAGGTAGCTCTCGAACGCCGAAAGATCTGCCTTCACGAAGTTGGTGATGCCATTGCTGGTGATGGTCGCACCTGAGAGGCCGTCGACCTTGTGAGCCTTGTCGGCAGCAATGACGGGGTCGACCTTGCCCTTCTTGACAACGATGCCGACCAGCTTCTTCTGCTCGTCAAGGATCGACTTGCCCTTCCACTGCGCGCACCAAACGGGGTTCTCACACTCGCCGCCGAGACCTGGGGTCTCGCCGTGCTTGTAAAACGTCACGCCGCGAACGTGCTCTAGGTCGCCTTCGAGGGCAAGGTAGCCGTAGATCGTGCTCCAGAGGCCCTTGCCCGAGATGGGCAGCACAACGGACTCGAGCTTGCCGGTCGCATCCGTGGTCAAGGCGGCGACGCGGTAGCGCGAGGCCGCCGACTTGTCGCCCTTCTCGGCAGCGGCAGCTTCCTTGTTGAGCTGCGTCGCTTCCTTCTGGGTCTTGCCCTGCAAGACCTCGCCGCTCTTGGTGTTGACGACGACTTCCTTGACGCGCTCGACGTAGAGCTTCTTCAGCTCCTCGATCGGACGCGTGTCGCCGTCGACCACCAAACCAGCCGCCATCATCACGTTCTTCTGGCGGTCGAACTCGGCAGCCTCGTCTTGGGTTGGCTTCAAGGCGTTGTTCGTCATCGCCAGCGCCGCACTGATGATTACGCACACACCGATGGCGAACCCCATCACGTAGCCATTGCTGCTGGTGTTCATGAGCGTGAAACCCTTCGCTTGATGTTCGCCGCCACGACGAAGTGGTCGATGGTGGGCGCAAATGCATTCATCAACAGGATCGCGAGCATCGTGCCTTCGGGATACGCCGGATTGATCGTGCGCACGAGGACGGTCACAAACCCGCACATCGCGCCGTAGATCCACTTGCCGGTGCGCGTCTCCGGCGACGACACTGGATCCGTCGCCATGTAGACGATGCCGAACAAGAAGCCGCCGCAGAGCAGGTGCTCCCATGGCGCCAGCGAGATCGGGCCCGTCGTTGCGCCGCTCAGACTCTTCATCAGGAACGCGCTAGCCAGCAGGCCGATCACGCCGCCGACCATCACGCGCCAGCTACCGACGCCGGTGAGGATCAGCCACGCGGCGCCGAGCAGCACCGCCAGTTTGCTCATCTCGCCGGCGCTGCCGGGGATGTTGCCGAAGAACAGATCGCTGTGGCTGTAGACCGCGGTCAGGGCCTCGCTGGCGCCTGTGGTCGCGGACTTCACGACCGCGAGCGCGGTCGGGGCCGAGTAGCCGTCGATCAAGCTGCCGGGGACACCCACCGGCGATTGGTTGCCGGCGACCCAGACCATGTCGCCCGACATCTGCGCCGCGAAGGCGAAGAACAGGAACGCGCGCACCAGCATCGCCGGGTTGAAGATGTTCATGCCCGTGCCGCCGAAGACCTCTTTGCCGAGGACCACGGCTAGCGCCACGCCGATCGCGAGTTGCCACAGCGGGATCGAGGCCGGCACGATCAGCGCGATCAACATGCCCGACACCAGATACCCCTCGCTGACCTCTTCCTTGCGGATCACCGAGAACAGCATCTCGATACCGAGGCCGACACCGTAGCTGACGATCAGGATCGGCAGCATGCGCTGCAGACCGAAGATCACGTTGTCGAAGGCGCCGGGCGCCGCGAGGTCAGGCGGGCGGAACGACTGCAGCCAGCCCAGGACGTAGCCGTCCTGCGTGACCTTGCCAGCCTTCACCAAACCGTCGATCGCGTGGAAGTGCTGAGCGCCGGCGTTCCAAATCGCCCACAGCAGACACGGCAGCATCGCCAGGATGACCGTGTTCATGACGCGCTTCAGGTCGACGTAGTCGCGGACGTGCACCCCGTCCTTGCCGGCGCGGAACTCGGGCGCGAACAGGAAGGTCTCGAACGCGTCGAACAGCGGCCACAGCTTGTGCAGTTTGCTGCCCGGTTCGTGGTACAGCTTCTTCTGCTTCTCGATCAGGTTGCGCAGGAACTGCACGGCTCAGCCCTCCCTCTCGTACATGTCCAGACCCTGGCGCACGATGGCGCCGACGTCGGTCTTGCAGGGATCGACGAACGTGCACAGCGCCACGTCCTCCTCGGTGACCTCGAGCAAGCCGAGCTTCACGGCCTCCTCGATGTCGTTCGCTTGAATCGCCCGGACCAGATAGCTCGCGTGAATGTCGAGCGGCATCACGCCTTCCCAGGCGCCGATGTTGACGATCGGCCGATGCCCGCCGTTGGTGCGCGCATCGACGACGTAGTCTTTCTTCGGAAAGAGCCAACTGAACACCGACCGATGCCAACTCAACTTGCCGAACTGCGGCAACGCCCAACCGAACAAGTCGCGTTGGCCGGTGCCCTCGGGGATGACGGACACCGTCGCAGTGCGGAAGCCGAGCGTGCCGTCGCCGCCGACCACGGTGCCGTTGAGCACCGTGCCGTTGATGATGCGCACATCGCCCTGTGGGGCGGCACCGCCGCAGACAGTGGCGATCGACGAGCCTTGGCGCACGCGGAAGTACTTGCGCACCGGCGCGTGGCTGCCGCCGACGGCGACGACGCGCTTGCACGGGTAGCGTCCGGTGCGAGCCCACTCGCCGATCAGCGCCAGTTCTTGCGCCCGCAAGGTCAGCGCCTTCTCACCCGGCTTGAGCGGACGGAGGTTGGCGATGTGGGTGCCGACCAGACCCGCGGGGTGCGGCCCCGCAAAGTCGTGGCACTCCACACCCTTCAGCTCGCGCAGCTCGCTCTGATGCTCACCGCCAGCGCGAAGCGCGAGGTAGACCTTGCCCTTGGTGAGGCGCTTCATCACCTCGACACCGGCCTGAAGGTTGTCTTTCTGGCCACGCGTGGCAAACGCTGGGTCCGCCGCCAGCGGCTCCGTATCCATGCCATTCACGAACACGGCGACCGGCTCGATGTCGAACGCGGGCATCTTGCCGAGCGGTCGCTGCACGAGCAGCGGCCACAGGCCGGCACCCTGCAGCGCCTCGACCATCTGCTCGCGCGTGCCCTGCATCGGCGCCTTTGGCACGGCGAAGAACTCCTCCTTCGACTCCAGGCGGATCACGACGCGGAGCAGAAACCGGCGAGCGCCGAGCTCCACCTTCTCGACCGTGCCGGTCGCTGGCGAGCACCACGTGGTCTTGCGGTCGCGCTTGTCGAGGAACAGCGGTTGGCCGGTGGTGACGCGGGCGCCTTCCTTGACGAGGGCCTTGGGCTTGATGCCCGCAAACTCGGCGGTCTCGACGACGACGCGCGTCGGCTCGCTTGCATCGACCAGCGCAAGCTCGGGCCGGCCGCTCAAGCGGACGTCGAAGCCGCGACGGATGGTGAAAGTGGTCATCTGGGGTCTGTTGAGGGAGACGCGGGCGAGCGCGCGATCAGGAGCACGAACGACCGTGATCCGCAGTCGGAGCATCCGAGGCGGTCTTGCCGCAGCGTGAGCAACTGCCGTCCTTGCTCATGCCGCCGCACGAACCCGAGAGCTTCCGCCCGGACAAGGCCAACAGCACGATCGCCAGCACTGGGACGGAGAACACGAGAATGGGCAAGAGGATGTTCGACACGGGGGCGCGCTTGGATTTTTGGTGCGAGCAGGCTAGCGGTCAGCGGCGGTGATGCGAGCGGAAAGACGGTCCGCCGCGAGGCCCGTCCGAACACTGCCGTCAAGGAGTCTTGAGGTCCGGCACTAGCGACTGCGGAGACGAATGGCGACAAGGTCCGCCCACGCCGCCAGCGTGTTGCAGTTGCGCAGGCTGACATCGGCATCGGAGATGGCGACGCCGAACTGCCGCTCGACGAAATCAATGACCTCGAGGACGCCAGCGGAGTCGACGATGCCCGAGGTCACGAGCGGCGTGTCGTCGAGTAAGCCGTCCTCTTGGCCGTCGCGGAACCACTGCGCCACGAACGTGCGAAGATCGGCGAGGAGCTTCGCGCGTGGGGGTTCTGGCAGAGACGGCATCGGCAGGGATCATGCCAAAGTCACCGCCGCGGGTGAATCGCTGCGTCGACCTCCTCGACCTCGCCCTGGTCAACGAAGCGTCTTCCCGCTGCACTATGCCCATGGACCGAGCGCTCACGACGGCCGCGCCCGCAGCGGTGCGCCGCAACCCGTTCGCGGGCTCGGTCGGGCTGTTGGCGATTGCACCCGCCGCCGCGGTGCTGCTGGCAGAGCTGCCGGACCTGCACTGGACCCTCGACCTAGCGCGGCACTTCCCACTGCACAGCGCGCTGGCCCTCGTGCTGGCCGCCTTGGTGCTGCTGCCCGCACGGCACCCGCGCCTCGCGCGGATTCTCCTGCTGCTGGCACTGCTCCCCGCCGCCCGCCTCTTGCCGCTGTGGTCGCCGGGGCCGCCGCTCTTGCCAGCCAACGTGCCGGTCCTGCGCACCGCGATGGTCAATCTGCTGGCGTCGAACCGCACGCCCGAGCGCGTCGCGGCTTGGCTCGAAGCGACCGACCCAGACGTGGTCGCCTTGCTGGAGTTCACCCCGGCTCACGAACGCGCCCTGCTGCGCCTGCGCTCGCGCTGGCCGCACGCGGTGACCAAGCCGGTGGCCAGCCCGTTTGGTATCGCGCTGTTCAGCAAGCTGCCGCTGCGCGACACCGAAGTGCGACCGATGGGCGCGAGCTACGCGTTTGCGATCACGGCAACGGTGACCACTGCGATCGGCGACGTTGGGGTGCTGGCCATGCACCCGCCGCCGCCGGTGTCGAAGGAGCGCGCCGGCGAGCGCGACTTGGCGTTCTCGCAGCTAGCGTCCGCGATCGCGTCGCTGCCGGCGCATCGGGTGGTCCTGACCGACTGCAACGCGACGCGGTGGAGTCGTCCGTTCCGGAACGGACTCGCAGCAGCGGGGCTCGACGACGGCTGCTCTGGGCACGGATATCAGGGCTCGTGGCCGAGTTCGCTGCCGTGGTTCTTGCGCGTGCCGATCGACCACGTGCTGGTCAGCCGCGATCTCGCCGTCCACCGGCGCGAACTCGGTCCGGACGTCGGCTCAGACCACCTGCCGGTGCTGGCGGAAGTGCACGTGCGGTAGCTCCGGGCTTGGGTCGGGCAGCGCGAGGTGGCGGGAGTGCATGGGAATCGAACCCACCGGGAGCCGCTCTAGGCGACCCCCCACAGGTTTTGAAGACCAGGCCGAACACCAGCTCGGATGCACTCCCGTGGGGAGCGCATGATGCCGTCGCTGACCCTCGACTCCAAGCTTGCTGCTCGCAACCCGTTCCCAAGGCGCACCTCGCTTGCTACCGTCTTCGCCCGATATGCAAGTCTCCGCTCTCGAACTGCGTCCCGGCACCCTCGTCCGCTACGAAGGCCGTATGGCCACGGTGGTCTGGTGGAACATTCTCCGCAACGACCGTCGCGCTTTCGTGCAGATGCGCATCAAGGATCTGGAGAGCGGTCGGCAGACCGAACTCAAGGAGCACACCGACTCCAAGTGGGAAGTGCTCGACAAAGAAGAGGTCGACCTGACCCACTCGTACCGCGACGGCGGCGAAGAGGTCTTCTACAACGAGACGGGCGAAGAGGTGCGCTGCGCGGTCGCCGCGGCCGAAGACGCGCTCTACTGGCCGTCGGAGACCTACAAGGGTCTCTACGTCGACAACAAGCTCGTGGCCGTGTCGGCACCGCGCTTCTCGGTCCTGGCGATCACCGAAACGGCGCCGCCGATGAAGGGTGGCGGCTCGGGTCAGAAAGACGCCGTTCTCGACAACGGCGCCAAGGTCAAGGTCTCCCTGCTCTGCGACGTCGGCGACAAGGTTCGCATCGAGACCGAGACGCTCGAGTTCCGCGAGCGCGTGCAAGACTGAGATCCTCGTAGCCGGCGACAACCTCGCCCGCACCCAGCGGCGCGCCGAGACCCAGCCGGCGCGCCAGCGCCCAACTGGATCGCAAGAAGCTGCTGCAGCGGCACCAAGACGCCCCCATGTTCGCATTCGTCGAAGAGCCCAGCTTTCTCCTGCAACTCGGCAGCATCGTTCTGCTCGACCTGCTGCTCGCCGGCGACAACGCGATCGTGATCGCAATGGCGGTGCGAACGTTGCCGCAAAGGGAGCAGCGCCTGGGTCGGCTCTGGGGCACGTTTGGTGCCGTCGCGCTGCGCGTCGTGTTTCTGGCCGTCGCCTCGTGGATGATGGCGGCGCCGCTGCTGCGAGCCTGCGGCGGGCTGCTGTTGCTGTGGATTGCCTACAAGCTGCTGGCGCCGCAAACGCACGCACCCGTCTCGTCGAGCCCGGAGAACGACAACGGCGAGGCAGCAAAGGTGCGCGCCGGCAACAACCTGCGCGAGTCGATCAAGATCATCATCCTCGCCGACGTGTCGATGAGCATCGACAACGTCCTGGCGGTCACCGGCGCCGCTGAGGGGCACATCGGCATGGCCGCCCTCGGCATCGCCCTCTCGATTCCGATGGTCATCTGGGGCAGCTCGCTGCTGTCGCGCGTGATGCACCACCATAAGTGGATCGTGTGGCTCGGCGGCGGCATCCTCGGTCACGTGGCCGGCACGCTGTTGCTCGAAGACCCCAAGATCATCGAGTGGATCGGGCACACCGAGAAGCCGGGTTGGCACTGGCTGTCGCTGTCGCTGTTCGCCGGCCTCAGTGGCTTCGGCGCGTGGGGCCACTTCCGCTCCCGACGAGCTGCGCACTGAACGCACGCCGCCGTCTTTGCTATGGCGCCGTGCGTCGATGCGGTGCCAGCACCGTAACGAGTGCGCCGATCGCCACGCAGAACACGCAACCGAGCAGGTTGTACCAGAGGTAAGCAATCTGCACGGTGTTGTGCACCACCGCGATGCCGAGCAAGCCGCCGAGCAAACCAGCTGAGGCCGCGGTGTCGCTGGCGCGCGGCACCGCGAGGGCCAACACGAACACGCCGAGGATGCTGCCGTAGAAGTACGAGCCGACCTCGTTGACGCGTTCGAGCAGCGGACCACCGCCAAGCTGCACGGCAGCCGCCGTCGCGGCGATCCCCCAACATGCCATGACGACCTTGCTGCTGCGCAACGTCGCGGCGTCGGAGGCCGAAGGCCGCAGCCAACGCTTGTAGAAGTCGATCATCGTCGCCGAGGTCAACGAACTCAGCGCCCCCGCCGCACTGCTGATGGCCGCCGCAAAGATCGCCGCGATCAGCAGCCCGAGCACGGGCTTTGGCAGTTCGCGGAAGATGAAGTCGGGGAAGATGTAGTTGGTGTCACTCTCGGCGCCCACAGCGGTCCGCGCCGCCTTGCGGGCCTGCACGGCATCCTTCACCGCGGCGCGGTACTCGGCGACCTGCCCAGAGTCACTGCCACCACTCGCAATCGCCCGCATCGCGGCCTCTCGACGCGCGATGGCAGAGCTGTGCGCAGTCGATGCCGCCTCGAAGCGCACCTTGGTGTCGCCGTCGAGCCCGCTCGCCGCCTTGGCTGCCGCCGGTTCGAACAGCACGGGCTCCTTCACCAAGGACTGGTGCAAGAACAACAGTCCGCCGACGAGCAACACCAACAGTTGCAGCGGGACTTTGGTGAACGCGGACATCAAGAGCGCGCGCCGCGATGCATCCGTCGACTTGCTCGTGAGGATGCTCTGCACCTGCGACTGGTCACAGCCGAAGTAGCTGAGGAACAAGAAGAAGGTGCCGAACAGCCCAGTCCACAGATTGTACTTGTCGGCCCAGAAGGAGCCGTTCGCAGGCTCGCCCGCAAGCGCCGGCACCATGGTCCACGCGGCGTCGTAGACTTCGACGGGGTTCATCTTGCCCGCCACCCCGAGCGCCACCAGCGCACCGCCGAAGGAGAGTTCGGAGACCACGTTCCACAACAGCACGGCAAGGCACGCAACGATGCCGATGACGATGACCGCCATCTGCTTGACGTCGGTCCAGACCACGCCGCCGACCCCACCCAGCACGGTGTAGGCCGTGGTCAATAGGCCCGTGGTCCACACCGTCACGTCGATCGGCAACCCAGTCATCGCCGCAAACACGACCGCCGGCGCATAGAGCACAACCGCGAAGGCAAGGCAGCGCGACAGCAAGAAGGCGAGGCTCGTCAAGGACCGCGTCGCCGGGCCGAAACGGCGTTCGAGATACTCGTAGGCCGTGAGGATCGGGTGCTGGCGGTAGATCGGCAGGAACCAGATGCACAGCACGACCATCGCGAACGGCAGCGCAAAGTAGAACTGCACCCATTCGAGGCCGTTCTCGTAGCCCATGCCGACGCCGCCGATCAACGTGATCGCCGACAACTGCGTCGCCATCACGGACAGCCCGGCGGCCCACCACGGGATCGAACGGCCCGCGGCAAAGAAGCCCTCCATGGTGGTCGCCCCCACCGTGCGGCGCACGCCGTCCCAGATCGTGTAGATCGTGGCGAGCGCGAAGACGAGCCAGGCCACCCAGTTCATGCGATGCGTCCGTGGTCGAGCGCCGCCGTAAGCCACCACAGTGCGGCGATCACCAACACGGCCGACACACACACCAGTGCGTAGGTCCGCGGCCAACTGCCGAGCGGCGGACGATCGGGCAAAGCGGCTCTGTTGTTCGGGGCTGGGTTGTTCACGAGGAACGCATCATGGCGAAGTCCTCGGGCGCAGGACAGCGAACATCACGGCCGCCTGGACGACCATGTCGAGGCCGAGGTCCCTCAAGGTCCGCGCGGCCCTTCCCAAGTGGCAAGCAACGAACGGCTCGGCACGTAGGCCTGCGTCCTCGACCCTGGACCAGGCGGCTTGCTAGAAGTGGTTTCACAACAAGCCGGCGATCGAGGCCGACCAACGAGGGCCGAGGGCAAGGAACGAGAACGCCGCCGTGGCGCCACCGCGCTGCTCCACAGCGATCCTGGCTCAGGCCTTCTCGAGGCGCGGCCCGGTGGCGGTGTCGACGATCTTCCAACCGGCCTTCTGGATCTCGTCGCGCATGGCGTCGGCAGTGGCCCAGTCCTTCTGCTTCTTGGCGTCCTGGCGCTTCTGCAGCATCGCCTGCAACTCTGCGGGCGCATCGCCGGTCGCGTCCGCCTGTGGAGTTGCGCCGAAGCAACCGAGCACGTCCTCGATGCGCGCGAAGAACTGCAGCGCAAGAGCACACGACGCGAGCGTCGGCTGCGCGCGGTTGCACTCGCCGACGAAGTCGAACACGACCGCGAGCGCTTCGCTGACGTTGAGGTCTTCTTGCATCGTCGCGGTGAACTTGGCGTTCGCGGCGGCGGTCGCAGCGGTGAGGTCGGCTTCGCCTTTGCGTTCGGCACCGGTCTCGATGCGCACGAGCCGCTGACGGCACTGCTGCACGCGAGCGATCGCGGCGCGGGCTTCGTCGAGGCCCTTCAGGGTGAAGTTGAGCTGCTGGCGGTAGTGGCCACGGACGAGGGCGAAGCGGAGCTCGAGCCCGGAGTAGCCCTTCTTCAGCACGTCTTCGACGGTGAAGAAGTTGCCGAGGCTCTTGCTCATCTTCTTGTTGTCGACGAGCAGGTGTCGCGCGTGCATCCAGATCGACACGAACTGCCGGTGCGTGTGGGCCTCGGTCTGCGCGATCTCGCATTCGTGGTGCGGGAACATGTTGTCCTCACCGCCGGTGTGCACGTCGATCTGGTGGCCGAGGTAGTGGGCCGACATCGCCGAGCACTCAATGTGCCAGCCGGGGAAGCCGCGCAGGCCACCGCGGAACGGCGCGTCCCACTGCATCTGATGCTTGTCGTCGGTCTTCCACAGCGCGAAGTCGCGGGGGTCCTTCTTCTTGTCGTTGACGGCGACGCGGGCACCGTCTTCGAGCTCGTCGATGACCTTGCCGGAGAGCTTGCCGTACTGGGGGAACTTGCTGATCTCGAAGTAGACGTCGCCGTTGTCGACCTGGTAGGCGACGCCCTTCTGGAGGAGGTCGTCGATGATGACGCCCATCTGCGCGATGAAGTCGGTCGCGCGCGGCATGTGGTGCGGCAGGCGCACGTGCAGGAGCCGCTGGCACTCGTGGAACTCGTTCTCGTACTGCTTGGCGATGTCCCAGGCCGTGCGGCCGGTCTTCTTGCTGGCGGCCTCCATCTTGTCCTCGCCGGTCTCGAGGTCGTCGTTGGTCAGGTGGCCGACGTCGGTGACGTTCATCACCTGGATGACTTGGTAGCCCTGGTCTTCGATGAAGCGGCGCAGGACGTCGGCGAACAGGAAGCTGCGGAAGTTGCCGATGTGCGGGCTGCTGTAGACGGTAGGGCCGCAGTGGTACATCGTGACCTTGTTGGGCACGAGCGGGCGCAGTTCGTCGAGACGGCGAGTCAGCGAGTTGTAGAGGCGGAGGGGCATCGCGAGGTGCGCAGCGTGGCGCGGGGGGTGCGTCGGTGCAAGCGCAGGGGCTTCACGGCAACGGAGCTTCCGCGCCGACCTTCGTGGGAACTCAGGCCGCAGACTCGTATGAGCCCAGCACGAGTGGCGGAGCCCCGGCGGCCGTCGCGACGGCATCCAGGGTGGAGTTCGGAACGCCGTTCGTCCAGTTCGCCGAGTCGCCCCAGTCCGAGGAGGCGCTGCCGGTCCACGAGGACGTCGACTGCGCCGCGAGCGGCAGAGCAGCGACCAGGGCGAACGCAGCGGCCAGAACGCGAGGCCAGGAGCAGTAGAATCGCCTGGTTACGAAAGGGGCGAGGACGCGTGGGGCGAGGAACTTTCTCACAGCGGCGCAAACGTCAGCCGGATCGCCGTCGACGCCGACACCCCCTGCTGCGTGCACTGCAATCCGTCGAGGAACAGCCCCTGCACCCAGAAGCTCGTGTTCGCGAAGTACGGATCGTCGACCATGTTCAACAGGGTGTCCAAGGTGCCGGTGGTCGACGTGCCCAAGAACTCGCAGTACCACGGCGCCGCGGGCGAGATGTGCACTCCCACGCCGAGCAGCGGGATCGGCGCAGGCGCGACGCCGAAGCCGAGCACGAACAGTGCGGTCGTCGAGCGCGGCGTGTTGCGGAACCGGAGCTCGATCTCGCCGAAGCCGACCGTCGGCCGCCCCGAGGCGCGCGCTTCGCACAACCCAGCACACCCCGGGGTCCCCGTGCCCGCGAAGGAAATGCCCGGGGTCCAACTGATGACCGCCTGCGGATCGTTCTCGTAGAACTCGAAACCGAAGGCACCCGAGGCAGAGATCACATCGACGGCCTGCGCCGTGGAGGCACGAATGCAGAACTGTGGCGACCCGGAACCGCTCTCGAACCGAAGGTTGCGAAGCAGGGTCGGCTCCGTTCGAGCGCAGTGCAACAAGACGGATCCGCTTACCGAACTGCCGCCCTGGAGAACCCCGTTCCGGAAGTCG
>CAMBXM010000116.1 GCA_945871815.1 Singulisphaera sp. GP187 | reverse complement strand
CGAGGCTACAAGCCGCGCCAGGTGCAGGACTTCATTCCGGCGCCGATGGACATCGCGACGTGCATGTACTGGACTGGCCTCGACCCGATGACGATGCAGCCCGTCGAGACGGTCAAGAAGCTGAAGGACCGCGAGACGCAGCGAGCGCTGATGCAGTACTTCAAGCCCGAGAATTGGTTCGAAGTGCGCCGCGCTTTGCTCGAAGCCGGCCGCAAGGACCTGATCGGCGACAAGCCCGAGTGCCTGATCTCGGCCAATCCACCAAAGGCCGCCCTGCAGGAGAGACGCGACGCGGCCAACGGCAGGAGAGGCGACCCGACCTACGTGCACGCCAAGGACGCAGGCACGAAGAGCAAGGGTGGCATGCCCTGTGGGCCAGCGGACGACGACGACGACGACTGAGTGCGCGACAAGTTCGCCCATTGGTACGCGCCTTGCCCAAGCCCAGTGCGATGCGCGGTAGGATGCCGCCCTTGTGGCTCCCCCTCGCCGCGCGTCGGTGCCACCGTCGGCGAACCGTCGAAAGTGACGTTCGTCCGCCGACTGGAGGCCGCCTCTTCCGCCATCCCGGTCAACCATGCTGACGCGCCAACGTTCGCTCGTCCTATCCCTTGCCGTCCTTGCGACCTTCGCCGTGGAGACGATGGCCCAAGGGCTCTTGCGCGACATCCATCCCGGCACCGGCAACAGCCCGTCGCCGCTGCGCGATGCCGAACTGCTCGGGAGCCTTGGTAGCGTCGCGTTGTTCCGCGCCAACGACAGCATCGGCGGCACCCGCATCTGGCGCACCGACGGCACAGACCAGGGCACCTACCCGATGAGCGAACTCGCGGTGAATGGCGCCACGTTCACCACCGTCTGGAACGGCGCTCTCTACTTGTTTGCGACTTCGACCGCGAACAGTCAGCAGGGGCTCTACCGCACCGACGGGACGCGCCAGGGTACGGTGCTGCTGCGCAATGGTCTGAGCGGCGTGTCGGGCGCGCGCGTGTTCGACGTGAGCCCAGACGGCCGGCTCTGGTTCTTCGCCACCGAAGCTGCGACCGGCAGTGAAGTCTGGGCGACCGACGGCTCTGCGGCGGGGACTCAGATCGTCGTCGACATGCTGCCCGGCAGCGGCAGCGGCGTGCCAGTATCGCCGCAGACGGGCGGCCCACTCGAACTGCGCGCCGCCGCCGGCTTCGTGTTCTTTCCGGCCCGCACGACACCTAGCGGCCCCGTCCGCATGTGGCGCAGCGACGGCACGCTCGCCAACACCCTGCAGGTGTCTCCCGGCGCCGGCGGCGGCAAGGCGCATGCGATGGAGCCGGTCGGCGGCGTGATGGTCTATGCCGCCGAAGATTCGAGTGGCGGTGGCAGCACGCTGTATCGCACCGACGGCACGGACGCCGGCACCGTGCAACTGTTGGCGCCGCAGTTCGGCGTTGGCTTTCATGCGGTCGTCAACAACCGCTATGTGTTCGCGACGCCGTCCTCGACGGTGGGCAACGAACTGCTGACGACCGACGGCTTCAGTCTCAACATCCTCGCCGACCTCAATCCTGGCCTGGCGCACTCGTTTCCGCGCGACCTGACCGTTGTCGGCAACACGCTCTACTTCACCGCCTTCGAACCAACGCGCGGCCGTGAGCTGTGGCGGACGAACGGCCAGCCGATCAGTTGGTCGCTGGTCGCCGACTTGAGCTTCGGCAATCCCTCGACGACGTTCTCGGCGTTCGGCGCCATCGGCAACAACCTGTGGTTCACCGCCGACGTCGGCGGCCTCGGCGCCGAGCCATGGCTGACCAACGGCACGCCAGGCGGCACCGCGCCAGTCGCCGACATCGTGCCGGGAACGACGGGTTCGAACGCGCGCAGATTCTTGCCGGTGGGCAACGGCGCACTCTTCGTCGTCGACAGCGGCCAACTGTCGCGGCCCTGCTGCAGTGACGGAACGACGACCGGGACTCGCTTGCTCCGCGCGACAACCAGCAACGGCAGCAATCCCGCCGACTTTGCCTCGAGCCGCGGCTTGTCATTTTTCACCGCCGACGACGGCACGAGCGGCCGCGAGCCCTGGTGCAGCGACGGCACAAACGGCGGGACAGTACGACTCGCAGACACTGTCCCGGGTCCATCGGGCATTGGCTCGTTGCGCATCGCGACGTTTGCTGACGAAACCTGGTTTGTCGCCAACGGCAACCTATGGCGATCGCGCGGCACGCCAGCTTCGACGCAGCTCGCGATCCAAGGACTCGCGTTGGCCGCGGAACTTGCGGCGACACCGCAGGCGCTCTACCTAACAACGGCAACCTCGGTATTGCGCAGCGACGGCACCCAGGCCGGAACCACGACGCTGTTCACCGCGACGTCCGCGCCGACGAATCTCGTCGTCCACGGCAACCGGGTCCTGTTCGCGATCGGCAGCGGCACGACCTCGATGCAGGTCTACACCAGCAACGGCACTGTCGGCGGCACGACGCAACTGTTGAACGCGAGCGGCAACCCAGCGCGCGTGCGCGACGTCGCCGCCGATGACCAACTCGCCTGGCTCGTCTACACCGTTGGCATCAACCAGGGACCCTTCGCACTTCCTGTCGACGGCCTCATGCGCATCGACCAAAGCGGCACGGCCACCGTGGTCGCGGCCACGCTGGCTGCCGGCTTCACGGCGAGCCCGGCCTACCGCGAACTGACGCCGTTCCTCTCCGAGTGCTTCTACGTCGACAACTCGACCAGCGAGTTGTGGCGCACGAACGGCACCGCTCTGCCGAGCATGTTCGCCGACTTGCGCGCCGGCGCACTCGGATCGTTTCCGAGCGAACTGACGGTGGCTTCTGCGCTGCTCTACTTCACGGCGGACGACGGCCTTGTCGGTCGCGAAGTGTGGCGCACCGACGGCACGCTGGCCGGCACCGCGACTCTCGATACCAACCCCGGTGTCGACAGCTCATCGGCAAAGAACCTCATCGCGGCGGCCGACGGCGAGACCCTCGTGTTCACCAACGCCGACGACGCGGGCTACGAAGTCTGGCGCACCAATGGCACCGCCGTCGGCACTCGGCTGCTCGACGTCGCCATTGGCGCACAGCCTTCGGATCCCACGTTTGGCGCCGTCGCCGGCACGGCCTTGGTGTTCGCTGCGGACGACGGACAGAACGGGCGCGAACCGTGGTTCTTACCGCTCGGTCAGACCGAAGCCGTGCTCGCGCGTCCGCACAGCGTGCCCTGCGGTCACCCGGGTGGCAGTCGACCGCACATCGGCGCCGATGGTCTGCCGCGCATCGGCAACCTCGCGTTCGGTCTCACAGTGCGCGACGCCGCGCCGCTGCAACTGTGCGCGGTGTTCGTCGGCGTTGGGCGCAACGAGATCCCGACGCCCGCGGGCTGCACGCTGCAGCTCGATCAACTCGGCCTGCCGTTCGCCTTCACCGATGCCGTTGGCACCGCGCGCATCGGCCTCGGCATCCCCAACGATCCGTACTTCGTCGGCTTCTCGCTCGCAGCCCAGTTCGTCGCGATCGACCCGCCGGCTGGCCCGGGCCTGTTCACGCTCAGCGACGGCTTCGACTTGCTACTCGGCCGCTGAGGCCCTCCGGCCACAGCGCCGCGCACGCCGATTCCGGCCCGTTGCCGAGGGCCTGGTGGGGTGACGGTGTGCATGTCGAGTTGGCCTCGGGTGCACTTTGGCGGGTGCAATGGCGAGAACGCTTCACGCCCAGTGATTGACTGGCCCCACCTCGCCGAGTCCCGGCGCCGACGCGATGGCGCGCACCAGGAAGTCGACCGCCGATTCGCAGGCGTGGAGCAAGGTGCTGCCCTTGGCAAGTTCGGCCGCAATCGCAGCACTGAAGGTACAGCCCGATCCATGGCGGTGCCCGGTGCTGAGCTGCGGGCGCTGCAGCACGACGACGCCTTCGTCGGTGCACAGCAAGTCGCCTTCGAGCTGAGGCACGTCCTTGATCACGACCGCACGAACGCCTGTCGTCAGCAGATCGCGCGCCGCCAGAGTCGCCGTCGCGCGATCGAGCACGCGCGTGCCCGTCAGGGCCTCGGCTTCAAAGCGGTTCGGCGTGACCAGCACCGCGATCGGCAGCAGCCTCGTCCGGATGGCGCGCGCCACGTCCGCGTCGGCGAGCACGTGGCCGTGCTTGCTCACGAGCACGGGGTCGACCACGAGCTGCAGCTCGCCCTGCGCGGCCAGTTCGTCGGCGACGACCTCAACGATCGCGACCGAACCCAGAGCCCCCGTCTTGGCCGCATCGGCGCCGAGATCGCCGAGCACACTGCGCAACTGCGCGCGAACGACATCGACCGGCTGCAAGAACACGCCTTGCACGCCGCGCGTGTTTTGCGCCGTCAGCAAGGTCACGACGGCTTGGCCGTAGACCGAGAAGCGGTGGAACGTCTTGAGATCGGCCTGGATGCCAGCACCGCCGGATGGGTCACTGCCGGCGATGGTCAAGGCTGTGTGCGGCCTACCCTTGGCCTCCCCACCCCACGCCGCCGCGAAGAAGCGGTGCTCGAGGTGCATGGCTCGTCGATGCAACGCCGCGAGCTCGTCGACGGCGACGCCGTGGGCGGGTCCGCATTCGAGCCTGGGTGCCAGCACTTGCCACAGCGCCTCGAAGCCAGGATCCGCGTAGGTGCGCACCCAGTCGGCGAACGGCGAGGTGGGCACCAGCAACGGCAACAGTTCGTGCCCGAGAAACGCGTAGAGGCGAAGGCAGGGCAGCATCGCCGCGGCGGCGCATGGCTCTGGTCGCGTGGCAGCAGTCGCGATCAAGAACTCGGTGTAGGCCAGCGTCGCGTCCGTCGGCTGCACGCGATCGAGATCGATCGCGAGAGCCTGCGCTTGCCGAGCGTGCAGTTGCAACTCGTCGTCGACGCCGCGCCGCAGCCGCTGGTAGAGGTCGCGGCCACCGGCGTCGGCGCGCGCTGCGGCGAGATCGTATGCGGCGCGAAAGGCCCGCAAGAAGAACGCATCCTGCGCCACATAGTCGCGGTAGCGCCACGGCGGCAACGTGCCGTCGGCAAGACCGCGAACAAATGGGTGCTGGGCGCATGCGCGCGCCAGATCGAGGTCGGCGTTCCAGAAGCGATCTGCGAGCGGTAAGGGCACGCGGCGATGTTAGTCGCAGTGGTTTCCCGATTGGCCTGCGCCCGAGGCCGAACCACGCAGGGCGAAGGGCTGGAGCTGACTCGCAGCGGCATCCACAGCTTCGGCGCAGAGTCCGCGACGCCGCAGTTCGCACTCCCTGTCCGCCAGTCTGATGCGCCGTGTGGGCGTTGCGGCGTGCGCCCGGCGCCGTGACGACACAGTCTGTCGGTAGACACGTGAAAGAGCGGCACCGCCGCACCCCTCGTGCAGCGCCGGCGCCGGGCCGTGCCTGCCACACTGCCTGCGAACTCGGGAGCGGCTCCGCTAGGATCCCGGTCCGTCGATGCCAGTTCTGCAGCTGTTGCCACAGGACTCGGCACGGCGATCGGCGATCCCATCATGCAGCGCGCGCACTTCGTTCTCGGTTTGTTCTCGCTCGCGACTGCGGTCGGCGCCCAGGATGTCGACAGCGCAGCCCTAGCCGCGTGGCTCGCGACCGACCCAATGGCCCGGACGGCGCTTCCCGGCGGCGAGGCCTTGCGCACACGCGCTGAATGCGAGGAGTGGCTGCCAAAGCTCATCGACGCGGCGAAGTTCGCCGCGAGGCAGCGTTCGCGGGCACGATGGCCAATGCTGGCGACGGATGCGAGCACGGCCGAAACCGGCCATTTGCAACTCGGCGACGCCACGATGCCGTTCGTGTGGTTGCGTAAGGGCGAGAAACCTGCGCGCGGCTTTCCGCTGTGGATCTGCCTGCACGGCGGTGGCGGCAACGCCGACGCTGAGGGGCCGCACGCGTGGGCTGTGAACACCAAGGAGTGGGCCGCGCAGAAGAGCCTGTTCGCGCGCGCCTACGAGGCCCCCGGCCTCTACTTCATCCCGCGAATGGCCGACGATCGCAAAGGTCGTTGGTGGTTCGATCACAACCAGCGCGCGATCGACGAGGTGATCCGCGAGGCGGTGCTGTTGCACGAGGTCGACCCCGATCGCGTCTACTTGATGGGCATCTCCGAAGGCGGTTACGGCGCCATCCGTTTTGCCGGCAATCGCCCCGATCGCTTCGCTGCATGCGGCGGCATGGCGGCGGCCGAACCGCTCACCACGTCGCCGCCAGAGAACATGCGCAATGTGGCCATGCGGATCGACATCGGCGAGAGAGACACAATGTATGACCGCATCGGCCTCGCGCGTCGCATGGGCAAACGACTGGCAGAACTCAAAGCCACCGATACCGCGGGCTATGACTTTCTCGTCCATGTGCAAGAGGGCCGCGGGCACGGGATTGACTACACGCTGTCGCCGAAGTGGCTGGCGAGCAAGGTGCGAGATCCGCGCCCATCACGCGTGGTTTGGACTGTGGTGCCGTTCGACACGACCGTCGACCTTCACTGCTACTGGCTCGCGCTCACGACGCAACCAGCGCGACTGCCACTGCACCTCACTGCTGCCATCCACGGCAATCGCATTCACATCACTGCGGAGCACGACGGTCCGGTCGACCTCGGCAAGAGCACGCCGACACTCGCAACCGAGGGCTCCGTCTTGGTCCGCCTCGACGATGCCATGGTCGACCTCGACCAGCCGATCGAGATCGTGGTCAATGGCACGGCGCGCGAACCGCGGCGCGTCACGCGAACTCTGGCGACGCTGGCCCGCACCTATGCCGAGCGCTTCGACCCGCACTTCGCCTTTCCGGTGGAGATCACGATCGAACTTGCAGGCACGTAGCACCCGGCAGCAGTACCTGCCGATCGCGATCCGGCGCCATCCTCGCAACCGCACATCCCTCAGATGCCGATGCTCGCAACGCTTGTGCTGTCTCTTCTCCCGCAATCACCGACGCCGACGGCCGGAACCGATATCGCTCTGGCCAACGCTCGCAGCGCTGCGATCTCGCAGTTGCACTATGAACTCAGCTTTGCACTGACGGCTCCGGTCACAGAGGTTCAGTGCAACGCCGTGTTGCGTTTTGAACTCGCGGCGGCGGCGTGCACCAAACCGTTGGTCGTCGATTTCGACGGCGAGGTGCTCGGCGAGGTGATGCTGAACGACACGGCCGTCGCGGCAGTTCGGGTCGAGGATCACCTGGTACTGCCCGCCGACGGCCTGCGCGTCGGTGCAAACGAACTGCGACTGCTGGTTCGCAGCAAGGTGGCCCAGGCAGGCACACCGCTCACCGTGTATCGCGACGACGCCGATCAACGCGAGTACTGCTACACGCTCGTCGTCCCCGCCGACGCCCATCGACTCTATCCTTGCTTCGACCAGCCCGACCTCAAGGCGACATTCGACGTGCAACTGCAGATCCCGGCGGCTTGGAGCGCAATCGGCAACGGTCGCGCGGCGCGCGGCGAGGCCGAAGACGGCCGGCGAACGTGGCGTTTTGCGCGCACCAAGCCGCTGCCGACCTACCTGATGGCATTTGCGTGCGGGCCCTTCCTGTCGATCCAAAGCCCATTGCCCGGGATCCCGGGCATGGCTGCGGGCTCGACGCTCCGCACGTGGTTCCGTGCCAGCGAGAGCGAACGCGTCGACGTGAAGACGTTGGCCACGATGCACGGCGCAGGTCTGCAGTGGCTGTGCGATTACTTCGGCGTGGAGTATCCGTTCGAGAAGCTCGACATCGTGCTGGTTCCGGGCTTCCCCTACGGCGGCATGGAGCACGCCGGCGCGATCTTCTACCGCGAGAAGGCGCTGAGCTTTGATCACACGCCCACTGCCGGAGAACTCGCGCGCCGCAGCACGTTGATCTACCACGAACTGAGCCACCAGTGGTTTGGCAACCTCGTGACCATGAAGTGGTTCGACGACCTCTGGCTGAAGGAGGGCTTTGCCACCTTTGTCGCGCACCAAGTAATGGCAGACCTCGAACCAGAGCGCTTGTCGTGGCTGCGCTTCTTGCAGCGCGTGAAGCCGCGCGCCTACGAAGTCGACAGCACGCCGGGGACGGTGCCCGTGTTCTTGGAGCTCGGCAATCTCGCGGACGCAAAATCAGCCTACGGACCGATCGTCTACAACAAGGCGCCCGCCGTACTGCGCGAGCTCCACGATCGCTTGGGAGCCGAGGTCTTCCGCGCCGGCGTGCACGCGTTCTTGACCACGCACAGCTACGGCAATGCGTCGTGGCGCGATCTGGCAACTGCATTGGAGACGGCGGCGAGCGCGGACTTGTCGCGATGGTCGACGCGATGGTTGTTGTCGCCGTCGTTGCCGCGATTGCGCGTGAAGTGGACAGTGGCTGCGGACAACACCATCGCGACGGCCTCACTGCACCAGGAACCGGTCCTTGACGCGGACCGCGCCGAAGCAGTCAAGGACTCGCCCAGCCCCGCCACCAAGGTCACAGCACCGACGTGGCCCGTGCGCCTCGAATTGCTCGCCATCGGTCGCGATGGGACCAAGCTCGCGGTCACGGTCGAAAGCGATGTCGCCGCGCAACCGATCGAGAGTCTGCTCGGTGCCAAGGACGTGGTCTGCATCGTCCAGAATCCCAGCGATGTCGCGTATGGGCAGTTCCTCCCCGACGAGAAGAGCCGCGCGTGGATGTTGTCGCATGCGGCGACCACGACGGACCCGCTGCTGCGTTCGGTGATGCTGTCGGGCCTGTTCGAAGCTGTGCGCGAGGCTGAGCTGGATCCCGCCGCGTTCGCCGAAACGACGCTGGAAGTGATCGCGCGCGAACGCGACGCGGACACCCACGGCTGGCTGCTGGACCTGCTTGGCACCTGCATGTTGCGATACCTGCCCGACGAGCGGGCTCTGCCGCTGCGCGAACGTGCCGAGGAGACCCTGTTGACGCAGCTCGGTGAGCCTGCGAGTGGTCGCGAGCTGCAGACGTTTCGATGGCTCGCGCGCAACAGCGCAGGCCCGGCCACGGCCCGGCTCTGCCGCGCCGTAGCGCTCGGCGTTCCAGAGGACATGCCAAAGGAACTGAAGCCCGGGAAGGAGGATCGGTTCTTGGCACTTGCGGCCCTGCTGGCGAAGGCTCCGGAGGGGGACCGCGAAGTGTTGGAGACAACGGTGCGGGCGGCGTTTGCCAACGAGGATATCGGCCGTGAGATGTTCCTCGCCCGTGCGGCGATCGCGACGGCGGCGAACAAGCAGGAGTATTTCGACGCCTACCTGCGACTCGAAGCACCGCCTGAGCAGTGGACCCAGGACAGCCTCGGCAACTTCCACTGGCCGGGTCAGGGGGCGACGACGCTTCCGCTGCTCCGCGCAGCCCTGGAAAACGCATCGTGGGTGAAGAAAAACCGGCGCATCTTCTTCATGCCCGCGTGGTTCGACGCCTTTGTGAACGGACACTCCGACGCCAACGCGCTGGCAATCGTGGACCAGTTCTTGGCGACGGCGACCCTTGATGCCGACGTCCGCAAGAAGCTGCTGCAATCGCGGGACGGACTGGCACGCGCGGTGCGGGTCCGAGCGGCCTTCGCACGGGCGAAGTAGCAGCGAGTTGCCTTCAGGCGCCGGCCTTGGCTACGACCGTGGGGTTGGGTCGGCGGCGGCGCCAGCTACGATGGCAGAGCGCGGCACCTGCCCCTGCGCGCAAGGCAGCTCCGCCACACGGGCCTGCGGATACCTGATGATTCCAACCATTCTCGCCGCCGCAGTTGTCGTCTCCGCAATGTGCGTGCACGGCTCGTCGTCGCCCCACGGCGAACCTGGGCAACCGGCGCGGCCATTCGTCCATTCAGTCGCCGACGTCAGCGACCCCCTCTCGCACGGCGTCGTGGGTGATGGACTGCTGTCCGTCAATGAGGCGATCCAACTGCACAATCGAACCTTGCTGACCTCGCAGCTGTCGCTCGCGGAGCAGGCCCAGCTCAGCGGTGCCGGGGCGGACATCTCGTGGATCAACATCGACGCATCCTGGACGCCGACGATCACGGTGGAACGCGACTTCGATGTAATCGTCGATTTGCCGCACGGGTGCTTGATCCAGGCGTTCAACGGCGAAGCCGAGTTTGACTTCCGTGGAGCCGGCGTGTTGCACGGCTTCCGGGCGCAGAGCAATTTCTGTAACTGGCGCAACCTGATCCTGACCGGCGGTCGCTACGGGATCGACCTGCAGCAAACCGACGCGTCGTTTGGCGGCACCGTGGTCGACAACGTGCGATTCGACGGACAAAGCCAATGGGCGTTCGCGGTGAGCGGTCTAACGGCCAACGGCTACGGCCGAGTGCTCTTCGATCGATGCAGGTTTTCGAACACCCCGACCGCGATTCGATGCGATGAGTCAGGCCCTCTACGAACGACGGTGCTGGTGGCGTTCAACACAGAAATCGCCGGGGTGGCGACGGGGATGGATGTAGTTCTGGGCAGCGGCGGCGCGGCGTTGCTGCAGTTGGATCGCGTGGTCGTTTCGGCAACGGGAACGGCGATCGACGTGCGGCGCTCGATTGGCGGCGACCGGCCACTGTCGCTGGCGATCACCCACTTGCGCGCCAACGCGGCCCAGTGCCTGCGGCTGCAAGGCTCACCGACGGGCGCCTCGGTGTTGGACCTACACATGCTGGACCTCGCGGCTGTGAGTGGTGGGGTCGCACTTGATCTCGGGCCGGTCGGCAGCTCGATCGCTGGCGTAATCGAGGACTCGACGCTGTCAGGCGCCGTCTCGGTGGCCGCCGGACAAGGAACCGCCCCGCTAGCCATCCACAACGTCCGCCTCACCAGCGGAACCGTGGTGCTAGGAAGCTCCGGTGCCCCCGTGACCGTCACGGCCTCGCGATTTGACGGCTGCGCGGTGACGACCTTGGGCACCGCCCCCGTGACCATCAGCGATAGTTGCCTGGTCGGCGGATCCCTACAGGGCACAATCGGCGCGGTGCTGCACCTGAACTCGACGTTTCAGGGGGCCGCAGTCGGCCCGAATGTAGCGTCCGTTGCGCCGATGGCAGCTGCGCAGCTAGGGAGCATGAACTTGACTCCTCAGGTAGCGACAACCGGCGGCCAGGTGACTCTAGGTGCCGATTTGCCAGCCGGGTTCTTTGGCGTGTTCGTGATCGGACCGACCCTCGAGTTGCCGATCTACGCGAGCCCAGACCTGCACGTCTACCTCGACCTTGGCTTTGCCATCACCCTTCCTGGCCTGGTCGTGGGCCAACAAGGAACCGCGGTCCCGATTCCAAACGACCCGGCGTTCTGGGACACGGACTGGGTTGCGCAGCTGGCTGTGCTGGCAGCCATTGGTGTTTCCGGACCAGCGCTGCAGGTGCCCCCAGGTCGCCGGTTCACCATCCGACAGTAGGCAACAGGCAGTAGAGGGGTTTCACAACTGACCCGCGAGCGAGGCCGAGCAACGAAGGCAAGGGCAAGGAGCAGCCCCCCCCCCAGCGGCGTCCATAGATCCCGCGGAGAGTTCGCGACGCAGCCATCGGCCGACGTGACGGCCGCAGCCGCTAGCGCTTTCGGCAACCACATCTAGGTCGTGGCGGGAACAGTTGTGGCGCCACCTCGGTGATTTGGCGCGCCGGAATCACCGCTCAGGTGGCCCAGTTTGGATGCGTTGGGACAGTGCCAAGTCCTCGGGCCCTCAAGTGGCAACGGCGCGCTGAGGAAGGACGCCCTGCGGCAGCGCGAAGCGCGAGAAGCCTTCCCTCCCAGGCCGCAACTCCAGGGCGAAAAGAAGACTCACCAGGTAACCCGTAGGGGAAGGGGCGGCACGGTGGCCTGCCCTTTCTGAAAGTCCCTCGCAAGAAGCTCCGCGGAGGAAACCTACGTTGGAGGCTCCGCCGTGGAAAGCCAGTGCCCGAAAGCTGTTGCCCAAAAACCAGTGGGCAGAAAAGAACAAAGGCCGCTTCCCTCGACGAGAGAAGCGGCCTTCGTAAGTAATGACCCGGCGCTAACCTACTTTCGCGCGTAGCACTATCATTGGCCCAAGCTGCTTGACTGCCGTGTTCGGAAAGGGAACGGGTATTTCCAGCTTGGTATGGGCACCGGGAGATGCTTGAAAATGGTTTCGGCTCGATGGGTTGGTGGAAAGGAAGCGATCGCTACGGATCTGAGTGATAATGAGGTCAAGCCGATCGACTGGTTAGTACCGGTTGGCTGAGTGCATTACTGCACGTACACCGCCGGCCTATCAACCTGGTGGTCTACCAGGTGTCTCAAGGGATGACCATTCTAGGAGTTGGCTTCGCGCTTAGATGCTTTCAGCGCTTATCCGCTCCGGACTTAGCTATCCAGCGATGCCGCTAGCGCGACAACTGGCACACCAGAGGTCCGTTCTTTCCAATCCTCTCGTACTAGGAAAGAGTCTCCGCAATCATCCTGCGCCCACACCAGATAGGGACCGACCTGTCTCACGACGGTCTAAACCCAGCTCACGTACCGCTTTAATGGGCGAACAGACCAACCCTTGGGACCGCCTTCAGCCCCAGGATGCGATGAGCCGACATCGAGGTGCCAAACCAC
>CAMBXM010000115.1 GCA_945871815.1 Singulisphaera sp. GP187 | reverse complement strand
CCGCCATCAATCCAGGCAACTCCGGCGGTCCACTGCTCGACAGCGCCGGTCGCTTGATCGGCATGAACACGGCGATCTACAGCCCGAGCGGGTCCAACACCGGGATCGGCTTTGCCGTCCCGGTCGACGCAATCAACGACGTGGTGCCGGCCTTGTTGGATGGCCGCTCGGCGCAACGGCACATGGGCGTCACGATCGGTGAGGCTGTTCGCGTGGATCGCGGCTCCGGGTTCACCGCGGGCGTGCCCGTGCTCGGCGTCGAGAAGGGAGCTGGTGCCGAGGCTGCAGGGATGCGGCCGTTTCAGCTCGATGGCGCCGGCGGCGTCGTCGCCTGGGGTGACATCCTGGTGGCGGTCGGCGACCAACCGGTGCGGTCGATGGCCGATCTGCAGCGGCAACTTCGCGGGCGCAAACGCGGCGAGACCATCGCGGTCAAGGTGCTGCGCACCCTCGATCGCGCCCAGCAGGTGGTCGAAGTGCCGGTCACGCTGAAGTAGCGCTCAGCCCTTCAGCTTCTCTTCGACGACCTGCTGCGCACGGTCGAAGTTCGGCAGCCGAATGTGCCTGGCGAGACCTTGGTCGATCGCAGCCGCGGGCGCCAAGCCAACAAGCTCGCTCTCCAACACCTCGACGCCGGCATCGCGCGCGCGCGCCGCGACGGCATCGAACACCGTGCGCAGCGATGTCACGTGGAAGTCGAGCAGGTTCATGCTGACTTGCGCGCACTGCTTGTCGTCGAGGAAGAAACCCATCGCTTGCACCCGCTTCAAGCCGCCATCCTTCTCGCGCACCGCCTTGGCGATGTCCTTTGCGATCTGCACGTCGCGCGTCTTGAGGTTGACGTTGTAAGCGATCAAGAAATTGCGGGCGCCGACGGACAGGCCGCCGGCGGATGCGTGCATCCTGGCCGGACCAAAGTCCGGTGCATAGGTCGGATCGCTGCCCACCAGCGCCATCAAACCTTCGAACTCCTTGTTGCGCACGTTGCCCAGCACGCGGCGATCTTCGCGCGTGCATGCCTCAGCGTAGAGAAACACCGGCAGCGACAGCTCCTTACCGATGCGGGCGCCGACCGCCTTCGCCGTCGCGATTGCATCCGCCATCGAGGCCCCAGCGAGCGGGACGAACGGACAGACGTCCATCGCCCCCATCCGCTTGTGCTCGCCTTTGTGCGTGCGCAGGTCAACGCGCGCAATCGCCTCTCGGCAACCGCGGAATGCCGCCTCGGCCATCGCCTCCTGCGGCCCTGCCAACGTGATCACGCAGCGGTTGTGGCTCTGGTCCATCTCGCGCCCCAGAACTTTGGCGAACGGCACGGCGGCCATCGCCGCGACGATAGCGTCCACGACGGCGGCGTTGCGACCTTCACTGAAGTTGGGGATGAACTCGAGCAGGGGCGAAGCCATGGTCGAGCCATGCTGCTAACGCGCGGCGGCGAAGTCAACGCGCGTGGTTGCGCCACCGGGCGACAGCGGCCAACGTTCTCGCCATGGCAGGGCCTCAGAGCTCCGACAAGTCGATCGACCGCGTGCTGGTTGCCGCCGGTTTGTGCTCGCGCACGCAGGCACGCGCGGCAGTGGCAGCGGGGCGCGTCGAAGTGAACGGCGCCATCGTTCGCGAGCCAGACACGTGGATCGACGTCGGTTGCGCTGTAGTGCGAGTGGATGGCGAGCTCTTGCGCTCGCGTCCGCGCGCGGTGTGGATGCTGCACAAACCGACCGGGGTGGTGACCGCGCGCGTCGACCACCGCGCCCGGCCCACCGTCTGCGACTTGTTGCCGCCAGACCTCGACTGGTTGGCGCCGATCGGACGCCTCGACCTCGAGACCACTGGGCTGCTGTTGTTCACCAACGACGGCGAACTGGCACGGGGCATCCTCGCGCCCGCGAGCAAACTGCCGAAGACCTACGAAGTCCGCTGCTCCGGCCAACTGCAGGACGAACAACTCGAACGCATGCGGCTCGGCCTCGACATCGGCGATGGTGCCGGGCCGACCTTGCCGGCGCAGGTCGAACTGGTCGAGCGCGGGGCCTACGAGTGCTCGATCCGCATCGCCATCCACGAGGGACGCAACCGCCAAGTGCGCAAGATGGTGCGCGCCATAGGCTCCGGCGTACTGGCACTGCACCGCAGTTTCGTCGGCCCACTTGGACTCGGCGATCTGGCTGTTGGCGCCGCGCGTGCGCTCACCGCCGTCGAAGAGCCGTTGCTGCGAGCCGCAGTCGCCGGGGCAATGGCTCGCGCCGCGGGTCCTTGACCCCATCGACGGTCGATGGATGCTCTGCTGTGTGACCACGTTCGACCTGTCCGGCGCCTGGAAAGGCCACTACGTGCAGAACGGCAAGGAGCATGCGATCTCGATGCGTGTCGTCCACAAAGGGCACTCACTGATGGGCGCCATGCACGACGAAGAGACGATGTGGATCTCGGAAGACGAGCTGGCCACTGACCAAGAAGGTCTCGACGCACCGCCGCCGCGGCCAGTCGAGGTATTGACCGTGTTGCCACCCGAATCGACGCTCGAAGGCGACGTCGACGGCCGCAGAGTGTCGTTCTGCAAGCGCTACAGCGGCACCCATTCGTTCACCCTGCTGCTCGGGGACGCGTCGGTGTCAGCCGAACTCGAAGGCCACCGCGTTTTCTATGACGGGGAACTCGACGACAGCGGTTGCGTGCTCCGCGGCGAGTGGTCGATCCCGCCGTTTGATGCCGACAGCGAGGGCGCGCGCGCAGAGGAGGCCCTCGGCGGTGACCGCGGCGCGTTTGTGCTGCACCGCGATCGCAGTTGACTCAGTCGTCGGTTCGCGGCGCGCGGGATCGAGTCGAGCCCGTGAACGGGTCGGGCGAGCGATCGCTGGTGTTGACGCAGACAGGTTCGCCGTCGGCGATCGTCATCACCACCGGGTTGCCGCCGAACGCGTAGCCGACTGCCTCATAGCTCGGAAGCTCGAGCACGGCGAGGTCGGCGCGCTTGCCCGGGTGCAACGTGCCGACTTCGCGATCGAGTTGCAGCGAGAATGCCGCATTGATCGTCGAGGCAGTGAGCACTTCGGCCGGCGTTATCTTGAGCTTCACACACGCCAGGGTGTGGATCAGAGTCATCGACTGCGTGTGGCACGAACCAGGGTTGAAGTCAGTCGCAATGGCGACGATGCAGCCCGCTTCGATCATGCGCCGGGCCGGGGCGTAGATGTCCTTGCCGAGGAAAAAACCAGTACCGGGCAGGAGCACCGCCGTCGTCGTGCTCGCCGCCATCGCGGCAATTCCTTGCTCCGAGATCTTGCCCAGGTGATCGGCCGAGTCGGCGCGCAGCTCAACGGCCAACTCTGCCCCACCCATCGGCTGCAGTTCGTCGGCGTGCAACCGCAGTCGCAGACCCTCGGCGCGGGCCGCCGACAGGACGCGCAACGACTGGACGCGATCGAATACCCCCGGCTCGGCGAAGACGTCGCAGTAGTCCGCGAGTTTGGCCAAGCGCGGGATCATCTCCTTGCAGACGATCTCGACGTAGGCCTCGCGATTGTCGCGATACTCCGGCGGGAACTCGTGGGCGCCGAGAAACGTGCGCTTGCAGCGCAACGGCACCTGCGCCATCGCCGCACCGAGTGCACGCAGGCTCTTCTCTTCGTCGTGGAGCGACAGCCCGTAGCCGGTCTTGGCTTCCACAGTCGTGGTGCCGTGCTGCAGGAAACCCCACAGATGTTCGGTCGTGAGCTCGGTCAGGACGTCGAGGCCCGTTTCGCGCACGGCGCGCATCGAGCTGAGAATGCCACCGCCCTGTTGCGCAATCGCCATGTAGTCCGCCCCAGCGCAGCGCATGTGGAACTCGCGCTCGCGGGTGCGAGCGAAGACCGGATGCGTGTGGCAATCGACGAATCCTGGCGTGACCACGAAACCCGTCAGGTCGAGTTCGTCGGCGGCGGCGTACTCGCGCGCGATCGCCTCAGTGGGACCAACCGCAACGATGCAGCCGTCACGCACGGCCACGGCACCGTCGTCGATCACACCGAGTGCTTGCATCGCCGCGCCACGGCGCGGGCCGCTGAACGGCCCGTCGGTCAGGGTGACGAGCTGCTTGCAATGAACGAAGAGACGATCGACCGGCGTGGCCATGATCTCGGCCAGCGGACGGGATCGGCTGCGCTTGTGCAAGCGCAGAGCGACCCTCGGTAGCGGTTCAGGCGGCAGCTTCGACCGCGTGGCCGAGCGCCGCACCGAGCCAGGCGCCGATGCGGTCGTGCACGCGCTTCCTGGCGCGGAACACCACCATCTTGACGGCCTCATGGCGGACGCCGAGTTGCGCCGCGACCTCGGCGTAGCGCAACTGGTGCACTTCAACCTGCTCGAGCACGTAGCGCTCGCGGTCGCTGAGGTGCGCGAAGGCCTGCAGGTAGATCTGCAGCAGGAGCCCGAAGGCGGCACCTGTCTGCTGGCATTCCTCGTGATCCTGCGCCTGCTGGTCGGGTGCGAGCGAACCATCGCACGCGTGCTGAGTCAGCACTTCGGTCGGACTCAGGCACAGCGGCACCCCCGACCGGCGCTGGCGCAGTTGGCGACGGATCGCGTTATCCACGATCGTGGTCGACCACGCCGCAAACGCGCCGGGGCGCGATGCCTCGAAGCGGTCGGGATAGCGGTAGATGTTGATGATCGCGTCCTGCAGCAACTCGTGTGGGTCAAAGCCGGCGTCGAGCGTCCGCAGCTTGCGACGAACCCGAGCGAACAGCTGGGGCGCGACCAGCGCGACCAAGGCCTCGAACACATCGCGGTCGCGAGTGCAACGGAACTCGTCCATCAGCAACGTCGCCAGCGCCGACTCACGGCACAGGGGCGCAGCCGAGCCGGGAATCTCTGCCATCGTGCGACCTCGCACAACGAGCAACGTCTCGGCTCGGGATACCGGTCCAGCTACGGCGGATTCGGGAACGCGGAGCATCGCGGCGGGGGTCATGGCGCCCGCTCCAAGCGAAGCCTGGGCCAAAGCCACGGGGAGTGCCCAGAAACCCCACACAGGACTGCCTCAAACCGTTACTTCGTCGCCTCTTATCGGTGCTCTAGAGAATGCGACGGAAGCTGCGGTCCGATCGCGGCGCGGCCTGCCGCGGCCGTCGTCATATCGACTTGAGCGCACCGCCGTGCGGAGCCGAACAGGACCGAGAGCGACCTGTGACAGCCCTGCTTTCCAGCACGACGGACCCGTTCGCGGGCCTGCCGTCCATCTTGGCGATGCGCGACCTGCGTCGCGGGCACTTGCGTGAAGCGCACCCGAGCCCGACGGCCGCCACCTTGCTCCGGGTCGATCCACTGGCCACCGTGCGGGCACTGTGTCTTGCGGCGGCCCCGCTCTACGGCCGCAGCGATGACACCTGGTCGGTAGCGACGATCGTCGCAGCCATCGGCGAACGACTGGCGCTGCGGGTCGCATCGGCGCCCCCGTGCGTCGTCGTCGACGCGGGTCCGCTGCACCAACTCTGGCTCCACGCCGTGGCAACCGCGAAGGCGGCCGAACTGCTCGCGCACGGAACGGGCTCGCTGCCACCAGAGGAAGCACACCTGCTCGGCCTGCTGCATGACTTGCCGCTGTGGTTCGCGCTCGCCACGCAGCGCGCACCACAGGCAAAGGCGACCGACTCGGTCGCCTTGGCCGACGCGGACGAACGCCGGCGCCGACTGGGTTTGCCGGATTCGGTCGCCAATCGACTCGCGGCGGCCGCCGCGGCCATTGAGGATGGGCCCGGTGCGAAGCTGACGGAAGTGACGCAGATCCTGCTGGCCGCGCAGTTGCTGGCCGAACTCGCAGGCTTCACCCACCCAGGGCGCCTTTCCGAACCCGACCACGCCGTGCAACAACTCGCGCAACGCAGCGCGGCGGCGATCGGCTCGGTGCTGCGCGACAGCGTTGCGGCCGATCTGCGCGCGATCGGAATCGACCTCGACGGCGTGGGCCGTGAACCCGACTCGTCGGCCGATTCGGGGATCGACTTCGCGACAGCGGCCGAAGCCCAAGGCGAACTAGCCTGCATCGACGCCGCGCGCCTAGCCCTGCGCGTGCTCGGCGGCGACCGGCCGATCCCTGATTACCGCGCCGCGCTCGCGGCCAGCGCCGAAACCGCCACTACAGTGCTCGACTACGACCGCGCGATGGTCGGGCACTGGATTCGAGAAACCGGCGCCTTGGTGATCCAGCAGCCGGGAGCCTCCGGGGATGCTCCGCTGCTGCGCCACAGCATTCGCCTCACGCCGGCCGACCAATCGGCGCTGCATGATGCGCTGCATGCCTGCCGACCGGTCCTGCTGGCGGCCGCCGGCGAACGCGACGGCCTGCTCGCCGGGATCGGCGCGAACGAGGCGCTGGTCGTCCCGATCAACCGCAAGTTCCACACCCCGTCGTTCCTCCTCGTCGACCGCACGATCTCCGGACGCTCGGTGCAGGCCGAACGTTCGAGCGAGCTGCTGACGATGCTCGCGGTGACGACCGGCATGCGCGTCGAGAACCTCCTGCTCGACCGCCGCGCGCGCCGCTCAGCGCAGTCGGCGTTGGTCGACCCACTCACGCGCCTGTGGAACCGCCGCATGGGCATCGCAACGCTCGATCAGGCCATCGCGCGCGCGCGGCGCAGCGACACCGACCTGACAGTGCTGATGATCGACCTCGATCAGTTCAAGAAGCTGAACGACACCTACGGGCACGTGCAGGGTGACGTCGCCCTGCGGGCGACCGCCGGCGTCCTGCGTCACACCCTCCGCCGTGCCGACACGATCAGCCGCTACGGCGGCGAAGAGTTCTTGGTGCTACTGACCGAGACCTCTGCCGAGGAGGCCTCGCTGCTGGCGGCGCGCTTGTTCGTCGAGATCGAGGCCCGCGGCCACAGCGTCAACCTGCCGATCACGGTCTCGATCGGCCAGGCATCGCTCGGCGCCAGCGACACCGCAGAGGGCATTCTGGCGCGCGCCGACCGGGCGCTCTACGCCTCGAAGGCGCAGGGCCGCAATCGATTCTCGGTCGATGACGACGACGCGTGATCCAGGTCTTGGGCTGAGGGCGACCCTGGCCGGTGGGGCGAACCGAAATCGACACGCCATCGACGCCACACCGCGCCCTGCCCGCGGCCGGCCCACCCAGCCCCTGGAGCCACAGGCGGCACCAACCTATGCTCCCCCCGCCTTGCATAACCTCACGACTCTCCGCGGCCCCATCGCCGACGACGACGCTGGCGATGGCCCGAGTCCAGAACCCGACGGTCCTTCCGGGTCCGGCCGTCCGGTCGGGCCCGCGCCACATCGGAAAGCCCTCCTGACTGCCGCTTCCGCATCGGTGCTTCCTGGCGGCCTCGGCGGCGAGTTGCCCACGGCGGCCCTGCAAGCAACCGTCTCGCCAGCCATGCTGGCGCTGACTCTGGGCTGCCTCTGCATCTCGACTCTGGGCGCACTGGGCTCCAGCAGCCTTGCGGTGTACTCGCCCACCAAGCTGAGGACCCGCCAGCCTGGGGAAGCCGGCGAAGCGCTCGTCGACCAACTCGAAGCCCGCGAACGCGAGTACCGCGTCGTGGCCCGCTTCTACTTGGTCGGCGGCTTGGTTGGTGCCTTGCTGTCGTTGCAGACAGGCGTCGATGCCCAGAGCGAAGGTTGGGCGCTGGGCGCGATGGTCGTGCTCGCCCTGCTGATGTGCGGCTCACTGCCGTCGGCTGTCGCCGATGCGCAAGCGGAGGCAACCCTGCTGCGGATCTTGCCGGTGCTCCGCGGCGGCCACCTCGTTTTGCGATGGCCTTTGGTCCTGCCGGTGCTGGCGATGACCAGCGGCTTCATGCGCTTGCTGCGCATTCGTAATGAGCCGAGCAACGACCCCGAAGAGATCGCCGAAGAAGTGATGGCTGCCGTGTCCGACTCGGTACACGAGGATGCCCTCGCAGACGAGGAGAAGGCTTGGATCGGCAACATCGTCGGCCTCAAGGACCTGCAGGTATCGACGATCATGACTCCGCGTCCTGACATCGTGGCGATCCAAGCAGATACGCCGTTGCGCGCGGCCGTCCAACTGGCCCTCGAGCAGGGTTTCTCGCGCTACCCGGTCTACCTCGACAAGGTCGACGAGATCACCGGGCTGTTCTTCGTCAAGGACGCCCTCCGGCTGCTGCAGGCCGAGGCTGCCGGTGACGCGCCGGTGCAGAGCATGATCCGCGCACCGCTGTTTGTGCCCGAGTCGATGCCCGTGCCGCAGTTGCTGCGTCGCCTGCAAGCGGACAAGGTCCATCTTGCCGTCGTGCTCGACGAGTACGGGACCACCGCTGGCCTCGTCAGCGTGGAGGACGTGCTCGAAGAAATCGTCGGCGACATCGACGACGAATACGACGCCGACGGCGAGGTCGAACCCGAGCTCGTGCAGATCGTCGAGCGGGGTCACATCGTCGAGATCCCGGGGCGCCTTTCGGTCGACGAAGTCAACCGCCTGCTCGAGCTCGAACTGCCCGATGATGGCGACTGGGAGACCGTCGCCGGCTTCGTGATCCACCACGCCAATCGGATCCCGGCTCGCGACGAGTCCCTGGTGATCGACGGCGTCGAGTTCAAGGTCCTGGTCGGCGACGATCGCCGCATCGAGCGATTGCGGGTGACGGTGCCGAATGACGAGCCCGCCAAGCGCGACGCCTGAGGGCAGAGGCCGCGGCTTCCGCGGTCGTGCCTTGGTCTGGAAGCGGTTCGATTTCCGTGAGACCAGCCGGATCGTAGCTCTGTTGCTGCGCGACCACGGTGTCGTGCACGCGCTGGCCAAGGGTGCTCATCGCGAGACCTCCCCACTGCTCGGTCGGATCGACTTCCTGTCGGACCTCGAAGTGCAGCTTTCGGGCGCGCGCGACGGCCTGCGAACGCTGGTCCGCGCCGACCTTGTGCGCGAACGCCGCGGGCTGCGGGCGCCGGCTCGGTTTCTCGCCGCCAGCCACTTCGTCGAAATCTGTGACTTCGCCCTCGTCCCGGGGCGAGGCGAACCCGAGCTCTTCGACCTGATCGAGGGCGGCCTCACGCTCCTCGAACGCTGCCCGGCAACCGCGCTACCTACCGTCGTCCTCGGGCTCGAGCTGCGGTTGTTGGCGCATCTCGGCGCGCTGCCGGACTTCGACTGCTGCAATGAGTGCGGAGTCGCGCTGGTGACCCAGGCCTTTCGCGGCGAAGTGCAGGGTGCGTTGTGCTGCCGCGCTCATGCCGCCTCACCCCGTCGCGCCGTCGGTCAGCGGGCGATCTCGTTCCTCCGCGTGCTGCGCGATCAGCCGGGCCGCAGTTGGCCCGAACTGCCCGGCCCAGTGCCGACCGGCGCTGCCGCACTGCCGGCTGCTTGGCTCGCGCAGGCCCTCGAACGCCGCTGCCGGCTGCGGCGCCACGTGTTCGCGCCAGCAGCGACCGGCATCCGGGCTGTGGACACCGGCGCGTGACTCCCACTACCGTGCGCGGATGTTCCGCGTGCTCCTGGTCCTGAGCCTCGCTGCCTGCGCCAGCGCGCCGCCGGTCGAAGCGCCCGTCGCCGAGCAAATCATGACGGAGGTCGCGCAGCGACTCGAGGACTCTGACCTCGACGGCGCCGCGGACCAGCTCTTCGAGTACGAAGAGACCTCGTTTCTCGAAGCCTGGCAACCTCGTTACGCGGTGCTCCGAGCGCGCATCCACCTGCAGCAGAAGGATCCTTGGGAGGCGTATCTCGCACTGCGTGAGTTCGCCGACAATCACCCGCACAGCGAACTGCGCAACGATGCCATCGCGCTTCAGTTCGAGGCGGGCCAACAACTGGCCCTGAGCGACGGTGGGTTTCTGTTCTTCTGGTCCGACAAGCGCGGCGCTCGCACCTGTCTTGAGCACCTCACGACGCGCTACCCCAACTGCCCACAGTTTCCAGAAGCCATGCAGTTGCTCGGCAAGCTCGCACTGGAGAAGCGCGACTATCAGCTGGCCGAGGAGCGCTACCGCGAACTGCTGCGCCGTTTCCCCGAGAGCGAGTGGGCCCCGCTAGCACGCTTCCAGTTCGCGATGAGCATCTACCTGTCGTTGCGCGGCGCTGACTACGACCTCGACCGAATGGAGAGCGCGTCGCGCGAACTCGACGTTTACTTGCAAGGCAACCCGGAGAACCCCGACTACCGCGCCCAGGCCGAGGTGGCGTTGGAGACCCTGCGCAACTGGCGGGCAGAACGCCATCTCAGCATCGCGGCGTTCTACCAACGCGTCGACAACCGACCCGGCGAGGTCGAGCACCTGCACCTCGCCCTGGCCTCCGAGTTTGCCGGAACCTGGGCCGCCGATGACGCCACCGAACGGTTGCACGAACTCGGCGACCCGAAGCCGGCAGCGCAACTGCCACCGCGCCCGCCAACAGGCACCAAACCGTGAGGCCACGCCACCGTCCTGCGCCTCGTGTCGGCGTGACTGTCGCGGCGATGCTGCTCACCGCACTCGTCGCCGGTTGCGGCTACAGCACCGGCAGCGGCCTGCCCCAGCGCGGCATTCGCACGGTGCATCTGCGCGCGATCGAGAACGACACCTTTCGTCAGCGCCTAGAGGTCGAACTCGGCGCTGCCGTGAGCCGCGAGCTGTCAGTTTCCTCCGACCTCCTGCCCGGCTCCGCGGCTGCAGCCGACGCCATCCTGGAGCTGCGCATCACCTCGGAACGCGAACGGACCCTGGTGTCGGGGGACCGGACCAGCGCCCCGGTGCGCGAAGGGGCCCAGGAAGTCGTCGTCCGCATCCTCCTGACCGATCGGCGGACCGGCAAACAGCTGGTCGACCGCACCGTCATTGACCGCGCCGAATTCCGCTCGCCGCTGGGCGAGGACCTTGGCACCGCACGCACCGAACTGGTGGAAGATCTTGCCAGGAAGATCGTGCTTGCCCTGGAGACTCCATTCTGACGAATCTAAAGGGTCCGCGCGCCGGCACAATCGCGGCGTCTGACCCGCCAAACCCGGGAACTCCATGACCGAGAAGCAGAGCAAGGATTCCAAAGACGACGCCCAGAAGCAGAAGAAGCCACGGGGCATGGGCGGCGTCGTCCTGATCCTGACGATGCTGATGGTGCTGTTCTTGATCGTCTCGCGCGCCGGTGGCGAGACGCAGAGCAGCGTCGATGCTCTCTACAGCCATCTCCTGAACGGCCGGGTCGAGCGACTCGTCCTCGGGACCGAGGGCACGGCAGCTGCCGAACTCCGCGCCGAGAACGGTCGGACCCGGACGATCGAAGTCGTCGTCCGTGGCCTCGAGGACACCAAGCTGTTCCACCAGCTGGCGACGTTGAAGCTCGATGCCACCGAGTATCCGTCGTCGTTGCCGGACCCGATCGGTGCGTTCTTGCAGGATGTCGAGTCAGGCAAAGCACGCGTGCTGCAGGCCTACTTCGTCAACGAGTCGCCGAGCAAGATGCCGGCCGAGCGCCCCCGCGACGAGACCGACGTGCGCACTGCCGGCGGCTACTTCACCGCATTGGTGATGAAGGACAACCGGCAGCTGTACGTGCGCTTGGACCCGAGTGGCACGACGTCGCTGCAAGACGCGCACGCGCGCCTCGACGCGCGGTCGGTGCCGATCCGCAACGTCCCACTCACCCTCGGGGCCAACGACTTCCGCATCAGCGAGCCCAACACGGCAATGCTCTACGTGCTGACGACCGTCGGCCCATGGCTGCTGATCCTTGCGGTCGTCTGGTTCTTCATCCTGCGCCAGATGCGCAGTCCCGGCGGCGGCGGCGGCGTGTTGTCGTTTGGCCGCAGTCGCGCGGCGCTCTACACCAAGGAGAACCGCACGAACGTGACGTTTGACGACGTCGCCGGCATGGACGAAGCCAAGGCTGAGGTCCGCGAGATCATCGAGTTCTTGAAGAACCCGCAGAAGTTCGCCCGCCTGGGTGGATCCATTCCGCGCGGCGTGCTGCTCGTCGGTTCGCCCGGCACCGGCAAGACCCTCCTGGCCAAGGCCATCGCCGGTGAAGCCGAGGTGCCGTTCTTCTCGATCAGTGGCTCTGACTTCGTCGAGATGTTCGTCGGCGTCGGTGCCAGCCGCGTGCGCGATCTGTTCAAGCAAGCGCGCGAGGCAAGCCCCTGCATCGTCTTCCTGGACGAGATCGATGCTGTCGGTCGCAAGCGCGGCACCGGCATGGGCGGTGGCCACGACGAACGCGAGCAGACGTTGAACGCGATCCTCGTCGAAATGGACGGCTTCGACTCCGACAAGGGCATCATCCTCGTCGGCGCAACGAACCGTCCCGATGTGCTCGATCCGGCGCTGCTGCGTCCCGGCCGCTTCGATCGCCAAGTCGTGATCGACCTGCCTGACGCCAAAGGGCGCGAAGCGATCCTGAAGGTCCACGCGCGCAAGGTCCGTGTCGCCGGCAACATCGACCTCGTTCGGATTGCCAAAGCAACCGCCGGCTTCTCCGGCGCGGAACTGGCCGCGGTCATAAACGAGTCCGCGATCCTCGCCGCGATGAAGAACCAGGACTACGTCGAGATGAACGATCTCGAGGAAGCGCGCGACCGCGTTCGGTGGGGCCGCGAGAAGAAGAGCCGCGCCATCGAAGAAGCCGACCGCAAGGTCACCGCTTACCACGAAGCCGGCCATGCGATCGTATCGGTGATGACCCAGGACCAGGATCCGGTGCACAAGGTCACGATCGTCA
>CAMBXM010000114.1 GCA_945871815.1 Singulisphaera sp. GP187 | reverse complement strand
CCGTCGGCAAGCTCAGCATGACCGGGCCAGTGCCGCCAATACGCGGCCCAGATCGCCGTCATCGAAGCCGCGTGGCAGACGCAATACTATGTCGTCGCGCAAGACGATCTCGATCGCAGGTGGACGCTCGGTGGCCTTGGCAACGACCTCCACGACCTCCACGGGCACGAGATCCAACGCATCCGCCGAACGGCGCCGCAGCCGACTGCGCCACCAGTAAACCGTCGCGGGAGAGAGGTCGTGCCTCGCCGCGAACTCGCGAACCGTCAGCCCGCTCGACTCCTGCTCCTCGATCCACGCTCGCCACTTCGATTCCGTCGTCTTCGTCATCCCGCGAATCGTGGGCGTGGAATCGGTGCCGAACAGATGGTGTCTACCGGGTGCTTACTATGCGGTGGACGCAATCGGGCTGCCCCAGCTCCGCGTTGCCGCCAACTTCGGCGCCGAGGACCAGCCGAGGATCATCTGGCTGGCGGTTCCTGGGCGGCGTTGGTCGTACCGGCGGGAGGCGGTCGACTTGCGCCCGTCATGGCGCGATGGCCGACGTGCCGGCCGCACCTACTGGGGTGTTGCGAAACCACTTCTAGACAGCCCGGCCCATCCATCTCGTTGGCGGTTCTCCTGTCCGCCATCCGCAGTGGGTGCGCAATGGACCTCGCTCGCAGGCCACCGGGGACACTGATTCACCGTCGGCGCGCGGCGCCGGACCGGGTGACCGCGCGCCGGTTCTCAATCGGCCGCTGCCGTTGGCCTATCGCGTGGGACCAAAGCCATCGCCCGTGCGCGCCGTCGGCAGCGCCGCCGTGTCGACATACTCGCATCCGTCCCAACTCGGAATCGGGCACGGGATGGTCAGCGTCTGGCCAGGGTTCTCCACATCCCAGCGCAGCAACATGGCCATGTCTTCGTGAGTGGTGTTGTGGCAATGCTCCACGTAGGTGCCGGCGAAGTCGCGAATCCTGAGAGCTACCTCGATCTCATCGGCTGCATCGTCCTCGTTGCCGACGCGGAACATGTCCTTGCGGGCCCAGCGTTCCCATTCCGGCGGACGGCGACCATCCTTGCTCAGGATGATCGCTTCTTCGAAGTGGACGTGCACCGGGTGGCTCCAGCCGCCGCCGCCGTTCTCGAGGCTCCAGATCTCCAGTGAGCCGCGCTCGACCCGGGCTGAGACGACCCGCGGGTCTGCGGCGCCGCCGTCGCCGCCGTCGTCGACCTTGACCGTCCACGGCTTCTCGTCCGTGCCACCCGTTCGGCCGAACTTGAAGCTGCGGTGGCGGGCTCCTGCGAGTTCCGCGGCCGTGGGGCGTGGCAGGGGAATCATCTTCTGGCGCCCAGCGATGTAGTTCGCCGGTTCCATGCTCAGGTCCGTGCCGCTGTAGGCTTGGACTCGCAGTTCGAGGAAGCGGCCGACACAGGGGTCGCCGCCTTCCCAGACGTCGGCTTGGCCGTCACCGTCGTTGTCGCGAGCGAAGGGTCGGTAGATGCCGCGGACGACGTCCGCGAGTGGGATGACCTTGGATGGGCGCTTGCCGTCCGTGTGTTCCTGCAAGTTGACGAAGTAGAGGCGCTCGCCGGGCCGGAAGCGGCTGAAGTCGACGACAATGTCGTATCGCTCTCCGATCGACTGTTGTGGCAGGATGCCGGGTCGGGTCCCCAGAGTGCCGTCGAAGGCCACGGAGTGCTCCATGATGTTGCCGTCATTGGCGATCATGTGAAAGGGCACCGCGCGGCCACGGCTGTCGACCAGCGCGAGCTTCAGGTAGCGTGCGACTGCGCCATTGAGCAGACGGAAGCGGTACTTGCGCGCCCGGACGTCCAAGAACGGCTGGTGTTGCCAGTTGGTAAGGAGTCGATCGCCGAGGAATCCGTCGGTTTGAAACGGATTGAACCAAAGCTGACCGGAGCGGTCCCATGCCTTGTCACCAATGACGAGGTTGACATCATAATCGCGGTTGCCCCAGTCCAGCGAACTGCCAGATGGCAGCCGAAGGTTGACACCATCGTTGATGGCCTCGTTGCCGCGGTCGATGGAACTGTAGTAGTTCATCATGGCCGCGTTGCCCTTGTAGACGTTTTGGCTGGTGAAATCGAGCATATGGTCGTGGAACCAATGCGTGCTCATTGTCTGGCGCCATTCGCCGCGACAATTGATGATGCCGCCATTGCCGTCCGGCGTGCCGCACCGGGGGTCACTTGCGTCGGTGTTGATCGAGTCGTATCCGGCGTGGATCATCGGCCAGCGATAATCGTAGTACTGGCCGGGGAAGAAGAAGCCATTGGCAAAGCCGTCGCTCTCGGCCGGGTTGTGGCCGTTGTGCTCGTGCGTGGTGATCGTGTGAAGACCGAAGCCGCGATTGGCGGCAGGGTCGATCGGCAGCATGTTGTGATGGCGGAAGAGGATCGTCTCGCCGTACCGCGCCATGAGCAGCTTGGGCGGGAGCGTGCCATCAAAGGTCCAGACCGAGAGCGGATCCTGGGTCGGCATGCTCGGATGGAACTTGACCGGGATGCCGCGATTGCTGCCAGCGATGCCAGCCGGATTGACGTGATACAGACCGCCTGGCCCAAACTCGCCACGCGAGAAACCGTGCATCTGCAGACTGTCACGCAGCCCCAGACCTGTGCGCGCCCCGGTCATCGCCGACTGGACGTGGACTTGGGGGCCGAACTCGCTCCAGCGCTGATGGGCGAAGTGCTCGCCTTCGGGACGGCCCTCTAGCGGTGGGTGCATCAGTGATCTGCCGAGGAACTGCTCGATCCTGGTCTGCCACGGGTTGGTGTCGGTGTAGTTCGACTCTCGCATGGCGGCGGGAAACAGTGGTTGGGCGAGAAACGCCTCGACACTCGCGCCTTCCGGGACGGACTGTGCGTCAGGCACTGACGGAAATCGCACCGCGCCCTCCGCGTAGGTGGACGGCATTGGTTGCGTCCCGAACTCTTCGAACATCAGCATCTTCTGCGAGAACGAGGTCGCACCGAAGAGCGGACTCGGGTAGCCGCCGCTCGGGATGTCGAGCAGGGTCAACTGTGCCGGTTGGAAGACGTTGTTGACCGTCGGATAGACGTGAACGCCATTCGGGCCTTCGAGGGCGCCCTCATTGGCTTCAGCCTCCCCTTGCACCAGGGCAAATGCGATCGGCAGGATCAGCAGTCCTGCTGCGGCCAGGGCTAGCAGAATTGTGGATTCTGACGAGCCGCTCGGCGCACGGGCGCGCATAAGACTGTCAGAATGCAGTCGCTGGCCGAGCGCTGCGTTGCCGTCGAGAGAAGGTACTGCTCGTTGAAGGTGCGAAGCTACGGAAGGAATCATGAGGTGCGCTGTGGTTACAGCCGGATGAGGGCTGTCGGGATATGCGTGTCAGATGCGCTAGTCTGGGGTCGAGACTGACGCACTGCGCTAGTCTGGGGTCAGGACTCGCGCATACGACAACAGGAGTAGGGGCAACCTAATTGCAAGCGCTTTTGGCGTCAAGTGGAGGTCCCTAGGAGGAGGTGGTGGCGTTGCTTTGGGTTGGCACTACGGGGCAGCGGTCTACTGCGCAGGCTGTTGGACGTGATCGAAGTTGCGTTTGAGGGAAAGCAGCGTGAAGCACGACGGCAATGTCGTTGTTCCGCATTTGCTCCATGCGACGCTGAGGCCCATTCGCGGCCTACAAGTGGTTTCACAACACCCAGGCGGTTGCGGCCCGTAGGTCGGTCGATGCGCTGCACCGCGAAGTCGTGGCGGAATCCACGGATTGCGCTACGAGCTCGCTCAGTGCTCTCGAGCTTCGTTGCTCGAAGCTGCTCGTAGACCAATCGGGAAACCACTGCTGACATGCGGCCGGAACCTCTGAGGAATGCCAATCAAGTTCGCTCCTCACTCCCATCCAGATGCAGCAGTGACAACGACAGCTACAGATCTTGTGGCACCGGCTACCTGCAGTTGGCTTGCGGCGCAGCGAGCCAGGGTGGGCCCGCTGGACGTGGAGGCCCGCCTAGCTCACACGCTCGCGGTCGGGATCTCTTCGTAGACCGTCGTGCGCTGAACTGGCTCGTAGCCTGCTTCGCGGATCAAGTGCTGAAGTTCGAAGGCAGTCAGCGCCTGAGGCTCCGTCGTGCCGGCGTCGTGGGTGATTTTCTCTTCGGTCACGGTGCCGTCGAGGTCGTTCGCGCCGAACGAGAGGGCGGTTTGCGCGGACTCCTGCGTCAGCATGATCCAGTAGGCCTTGATGTGCGGGAAGTTGTCGAGCATCAACCGACCGACTGCGATGCTGCGCTGGTCGAGATGGCCCGTGGTGACGTGGCCAAAGTTCTGGAGGTCGGTGTGGTAGGGCCAAAAGGCGAGCGGGATGTAGGCCATGAATCCGCCGCACTCGTCCTGCAGTTCGCGCAAGCGCATGAGATGCGTGACGCGCTCCTCGGCGCGCTCGATGTGTCCGTACAACATCGTCGCGTTCATCTTGAAGCCGTGTTGCTGGACCTTGCGCGCCGTTTGGAGCCAGCGATCGGGGCCCATCTTTTCGCGGAAAACAGCTTTGTGGACCCGGTCGACGAGCACCTCGGCACCGCCACCTGGGCAACTGCCGAGTCCGGCATCGCGCAGGTCGGCAAAGACCTCGTCCTCGGTCTTGCCCGAGATGTTGAGCATGTGCTCGATCTCGACCATCGTGAAAGCCTTGACGTGGATGTCAGGTCTAGCGCGCTTTGCCGCGCGAACCACGTCGAGGTAATACTCGTAGGGCATCGTCGGGTGGATGCCCGCGACCATGTGCACCTCGGTGACCGGGCGGTGCAGTTGTTCGCGCACCTTCTGCTCAACGATCGCAGGTGTCATCAAGTAGGCGCGCTCTTCACCTTCCTTGGCCGCAAACGCGCAGAACTTGCAGCTGTAGATGCAGACGTTCGTGTAGTTGACGTGCTGGTTGACGTTGAAGTAGGTCTTGCGGCCATGCTTCTGCACCCGCACGCGGTGGGCCAGGAGACCAACGGCGGCGAGGTGGGGCGTTTCGTAGAGGCGAACGCCGTCCGCAAAGGAAAGGCGCTCTCCGGCTCGGACCTTGTGATCGATGTCGCCAAGCCCGGCGTGGGAGATCAGTCTGGTCGCCAGGCTCTCGTCGAGGTGGGCGTAGGCGAAGTCCATCATGCGTTGGCCTCCGACACGACGGCCTTCTTCTGTCCCGGCGGGTTGCCAAACCGGTCGGTTGGCGGTGTCGCAACTGGTTCGTACATCATGTTGCGCCGCTGCGGTACGAAGCCGGCGTCCTTGATGTGTCGTTCGATCTCAGGGATCGAGGTTGGGTGGGTGCAGCCGGCGGAGCTGACGACGTTTTCCTCGAGCATTGCCGAGCCAAAGTCGTCGGCGCCCATCGACAGGCCGATCTGGCAGGTCTTCATTCCTTGCGTCACGAAGCTCGATTGGATGTGCGGCACGTTCTGCAGGTAGAGGCGCGACAGGCTGAGCGTGCGCAGATATTCAGCCACGGTCGTCTTCTTGCCGCCGTTTGGTTGCAGCATCTGGTCGCCCATCACGGTGTTCTCTGGTTGGAATGTCCACGGGATGAAGGCCGTGAACACGGCGCACTCGTCCTGGAGCTCGCGGATGCGCGTCAGGTGCTCGATGCGTTCGTGGTCGTTCTCGACGTGACCGAACATCATCGTCGCAGTGCCTTTGCCGCCAAGCGCTGCCCACTGGCGAAAGACCTCGAGCCATTCTTCGGTCGTGGCCTTCTTGGGGGCGATGATCTGGCGCACGCGCTCCACCAGGATCTCGGCGCCACCGCCAGGAATGCTGTCGAGGCCGGCAGCCCTGAGGTCGGCGAGGATCTCACGCACCGGGCGCTTCTCGAGCTTGCTCAGGTGGGTGATCTCGGGCGGGCTCATGCCGTGGATCCAGACCTGGGGGTAGCGTCGCTTCAGGTCGGTGAACAAGGACGCGAACCACTCGCTCGTGAGCTTGGGATGGTGACCGCCTTGCAGCAGCACTTGGATGCCGCCCTTCTGCACCAGTTCTTCGACTTTCTGGTAGATGACCTCGCGCGGCAGCACGTAACCCTCGGCATCGCCGGGCCGGCGGTAGAAGGCGCAGAACCCGCAGTCCGTAACGCACACGTTGGTCGGGTTCAGGTTTCGATCGACGATGTACGTTGCGCGCGGCTTGCCATCCGCATGCACCGGGTGCAGGCGCATGCGCACGTCGTTGGCGAGGAGGCCGAGCGACGGTTGGTCGAGGCCGCGGTAGAGCACGAGGGCTTCGGCCGCGGACAGGGCGCCGCCGGCAACTGCCTTCTCGCTGTGGTCGCGAAGGCGTACGGGATCAAGGACTGCCGGGGAAGTCATGGGTGGGGGAGGAGGGTAGGACGAGCGGGCTCGCGGTTGAAGAGCGGGCGCGTGCTTCTGTTGCCGCGGGCATCGGTCTCTGTTGGCCGAGGGGCGGAAGCTGGGGTTCGGCCGAAGGGCCCGCCCGGTTGCGGTCGGTTCAGCGCCCCTCGTTTGCGTCCGGGACGCGCTGCCAGTGGAACTCCAGACGCTGCGTGCTGCCGTCGCCGGCGTCCACGACGGCGTGCATCGCCTCGCCTGTGCGCACGTAGAGAATGCGCTTGGGAAAGTCGTGCTCTGGGTTGGTGAACGTGGCGGTGCCGGGCGCCGAGGCCACCAGCCGAAAGCGTGTGCTCCTGCCCGGGCCATGACTGGCCTCGTAGTCGATGGCGTCGCCTTCCAGGTAGAGGCAGAGGAGTTCGAAGGCGGCCAGCTTGCCTGCTCGAGTCGAGCGGTTGACGCCGTGCATTGTGGCTCCGGCGGGTTCTGCCCAGGCCTCCTCGTTGACCTCGCCCTTGGTTTCGCTGCGCCAGGTACCGCTGAGAAAGCGCACCGCGGCAAACGGATCGGGAGTTCGACTCGGCTCGGGGGCGCCGGCGCAGGCGGCGAGTAGCAGACCAAAGCACGTTGCGGGGCGTAGTGACATCGCCGGAGTGTGCCCCTGGGGCTGAGCACCGGCAACCACTCAAGCCTGTTCCGATCGACTGCCGAGCCCTCGACCGCCGTCGCGCGGTATCCTCGGTCGCCCATGCGCTTGCTCCTCACGCCGCTCATCGTGCTCGTCGCGACCGTGCCCTTGCGCAGCCAGCAGGAGCCGGAAGCTTCCTGCTGCCACGAGGAGCATCCGGTGCTGCTGCCATTGCCGTCGGACGCCACGGACAAGGAGCGTTGGTTGCGCAAGATTCACGATGACGCGCCGAACGATGCCAGCAACATCTATCTTTCGACCCGTTATCTCGACGAATGGCGCACTCGGCTCGCGGCGCTGCCTCCCGACGCATCGTTGACCGATCGCTTTTCGCTGCGCTGGTCGCTGTCACTCGGGCTGGTGCGCATCGGCGAGCTTGAAGAGGCCATTGCGCTGTGCGCCCAGTGCCTGGAATTGTGTGAGGCCAACCCGGAGGCGGCCAAGAGTTGGTTGCCCGAGGTTCTCTTCCGGCTTGCAGCGGCGCACTTCCGGCTGGCGGAACGCAGCAACTGCATTGCCCGCCACAACGCGGAGAGCTGCATCTTCCCGCTGTCGGCTGCGGCCGTGCATGCGGATCGCCGCGGCGCCGAGGCCGCGCGCGATCTGCTGGTGCGATTGCTCCAGACGGAAGGGAGCGATCTACGGCTCGAAGCGACGTGGCTGTTGAATATCGCCCATATGGCACTTGGTAGCTGGCCGGAGAGCGTGCCGCCGGAGTATCGCATTTCGGCGGCGGCATTGACCCCTGAGGTGGAGTTGCCGCGCTTTCGCGAACGCGGCGGCGAGCTCGGGCTGTCGCCTCACACGCGGGCCGGCAGCGTCGTGCTCGACGACTTCACCGGCGACGGCCGCCTTGACGTGCTGCTGTGCTCGATGGACCTCGACCGGCCCCTGCGACTCTCGCGCAATGACGGCGATGGGAGCTTTACCGACGTCACCGAGGTGGCGGGGCTGTCGCGTCAACTCGGCGGTTCAGCTGTCGTGCAGGCGGACGTGGACAACGACGGTCGCCTCGATGTCTTGGTGCTGCGCGGCGGCGGCATGTTCTCGAGCTCGGCTTTTCCGTGCTCCTTGCTGCGGCAGGATCAGCCCGGCCACTTCGTCGACGTGACGGCGGCCGCGGGTATCGAGGTCGCGGCCCCGACGCGATCGGCGGCGTTTGCGGACATCGATCGCGACGGCGACCTGGATCTCTTCGTCGGCTACGAGTCGGAGCGCCTCGCCGCTGGCGTGCGCTTCCCGAGCCGGCTCTACCGCAACGACGGCACCGGCCGATTTCTCGAAGTGTCGCAGGCGGCGGGGCTAGACAGCTCAGATCGCGTTGTCGGCGCCGTCTTCGGCGACGTCGACAACGATGGCGACGCCGACCTTTTCGTGTCGAACTTCCTGGCCAAGAACCGCCTGTTCATCAATCGCGGGGACGGGACGTTCGTCGAAGAAGCCAAAGCGCGTGGGGTCGACGGTCCGGACGCGAGCGGCCCATGCGGCTTCTTTGACCACGACAATGACGGCGACTTGGACCTCTTGGTCACCTATCAGCATCACTATCGCCAGATCCGTTCCGTCGCGGCATTCTACATCGACCACGCTGTCGAGGACGAAGCGCAGCGGTTGTACGAGAATGACGGCAACGGTCACTTCGTCGATGTCGCGGCGCAGCGAGGAATGCGGCGCGTGCTCATGGCAACGGGTGTCAACTTTGGCGATGTCGACGCCGACGGCAACCAAGATGTGTATGTGGCGACCGGCGCCCACGACTTGGCGGCGCTGTTTCCCAATGTGTTGCTGCTCGGTGGCGCCCGGTTCCGCGACGCGACCTTTGCCGCCGGCGTGGGGCACCTGCAGAAGGGCAATGGCGTGGCCTTTGGCGATCTCGACGACGATGGCGATCTCGACCTCGTCTGCCAAGTCGGGGGCTACTTCCAGGATGACTCGTTCGGCGACGTCTGTTTTGAGAACCCGGGCCACGGTCGACATTGGCTGACGTTGGACCTGGTCGGTGCCACCGACAACCGATTCGGCGTCGGGGCGCGGATCACGGCGGTCGTGGCGTCAGCGGATGGGACCGAGCGGCGAGTCCGAACGACAGTGGGGTCAGGGGCGTCCTTGGGTTGCAATCCGCTGCGCGCATTCTTGGGTCTCGGCGATGCACACGTGCTGCGATCGCTGGAGATTGTGTGGCCTGCGACTGGGGGCGTGCAGCGCCTCGAAGGCGTGGCTATGGGTGGAGCGATCCGGGTGCGGCAGGGGCAGGACCGGTGGGAGCAGGTCGATCGGCCGGCGGTGCGGCTAGGTGGCAAAAGGTGACGGAAAGGGCAGCGGGGGATGGAACTTTTCGCGAATGCGGCACGTCCCCTGCCTGTGCACTTGACCGGGCCCCCGTCGTGCGTACGAAGGCGATCTGACCGCAGCAACCCGCGGTCCGGTTCGTCGTGTGCGACCAGGAGTTTGCCGTGAGCCAGGAATCGGTGGCGTCCGTAGAGCCGGTGCCGACGCGCGTGCGAGGGCGCCGCAGTGCGCTGTTCGGCGTCTGTGTCGCATTTCTGGGAGGCGCGGGCTTTGGTGCTGTGAGCGGCTTCTTTGTCGGGCGGGCCGAGGAAGCCAGGGCCGAGGGCTCCGGCGAGGAGTTGGCGCAACTGCGCTGGCTCGCGACCGAGGCGTCCGAGGACGAGCTCGTGGCACAAGCATGGGGCTTCTTGTTGCAGGTCAACTGCAACTACCGCGAAGACGAGGTCCTCTGGCGTGGGGTCGACCGGCTGGTGCACGCGTTGCCGGCGCGCGCTGCCGACAAGGAGACGCGCCGCATTGCGCGCTTTGCTGAGCAGGTCATTCAGGGTGCTCAGGAAGGTCGGCCGAACGAGGCCGCCGTGCTCCTTCGAGTTCTTGGGGGTGTGCAGTGAGACGACGTGCGCTGACCCTGGAAGCAGTTGCGGCGAGCGTCCGTGGCTGCGGCTGTGCCTCGCGGTCGTTGGCGACGCCCCGGGCTCTCCGCGGAAGCGCTAGCGCCGGTTCCGAGTCAGCTCGGTGCCCTCGACTGGGTCTTCGACTGGGCCCTCGACTGGGGTGGCTCGGCCCCGTCCGCCGACGAGGTGTGGGGCCCCTTCTGCGCGATCCTCGTGATGATGCCCCCTGCCCGGAGCGGAGGGATCGTCGCCAAGTTCTGACACAGCATTGGCGTGCCGATCTTGAACGATCGGTGCGGATGCGTACCACTGCTGCCGTCCCTTCGCAGCGGCCCGCCAGAGGGTCCCTGTCCGTGCCAAGGAGTCTGCCTTGAAGCTCGAACCCGTCTACCTCGTCGAACCACTCCCCGAACCGGAGACGCGCTCGCGACGCGCGTTCCTCAGTGTCGGAATCGCGTTTGCGATCGGAGGTCTCGTTGGGTTCTACCCAGGCCTTCGGCTTGGCCGCGGGGAGGCTCGCGGCGCAAGTGGGGTGGATGAGGAGCTTGAGCACCTCCGGTGGCTTGCGGTAGAGGCGCCTGTGGCGGAACTGCGCGCTGAAGCTGGCTACTATCTCCACCTTCTCGGGTGGAAGTACTCAGACGAAGAGTTGCTCTGGAGAGGATTCGATCGTCTGGCCGCTGATTTGCTCGCGAGCCCTTCGACGCGAGAGCGGGTCGAGCTGGCGAAGTTTGCTAGTGCAGTTGCAGGTCAGTCAACTATCGGCGGGTCGGCCAGTCGCGCGCACTTGCTCGGGGCGCTTCGAGCGATCAAGTGATGCAGCAAGGCGGGGGCGAACTTAGGGGGCCTTCTTCGGCTCCTACGGGAACCACCATCGAGGTGACCGTTACCACGCCGGATGCGAGCGTTCAGGTGGTTGTTGGCGGGCTAGCACCCAAAACTTACCCCGTGCAGGACGGCAAAGTGCAGATCCCGGTTCCTGCTGAGGCGGCTCCCGGATCCTACTTCCGAGTTGTGGTTGGGAAGCGCAAGAGCTTTAAGTTCTTGCTGGTTGAAGTGACGGGAGCATTAACACCCTAGCGGAGACATCATGAAGTCTTTTCTTGTATCGGCGCTCATCTGTGTCCTTGTCCAGGCTGCTCTAGTGGCTCAGCAGCACATCGTCGTGCCTTCAGCGTACACGGCGGCAAATGGTGAATCTCGGGCGCTCGTGCCTGGGATCATGAGCACGTGCCGCGAGCAGTTGTTGGTTGGGGCAGGACACTTGGTAGTAATGCAAGGGCAAGTCATCGAGGCTATTGAGTTCAGGCGACATGCATTCAGTGAGCCATTTGGTTCTGGCTCCGCATTCCTGACGGTGAGTTTGTCCACGACTGGGGCCGACCCACTTGCAACGTCGGCGGTGTTTGCTGTTAACTCCGGCCCTAACGAGGTGCAAGTTTTCAGTGGCACGGTTGCAGCCCCAGCTTCGCCCGATCCAGGTGCTGCGGTTGTTCCGTGGACTGCGAACAATGTGGTCCGGATTGCCCTCCAAACCCCGTTTGTTTATAGTGGAGGCACTTTGTGTGTGGATATTATTGGAACGGCCATTTCTGGGGCGTCATCGTCATTTTGGACTGCAGACGCTGCCGTGGCCAGTTCCGACGGGTCTGCTTTTGACATGGGGCCAGGAACCGGTCCTCAAGCGAACTCGCTTGGTCAGTGGAGTTACATCCGCAAGAGCGAGTTGTCGCCTGGTAGCGATGTTGAGATGTCGGCATATGGGCAGGTCAACTCGTTGTGTCTTGCAGTTCTTGGTCGTCCATCTGCTGCGCCGATCCCCTTGAACACGATGGGCATTGGCGCCCCCGGTGCAATGGCATACATCGATGAAGTGTATCAGACGAGCTTGGTCATGCTGCTGCCGCCGGATGTGCCGGTGTATGCTGGTGGAATTGGATACTGGGATTTGTGGTTGCCCAATCAGTCCTGGATTCTCGGTGCAGATTTGGCGACGCAGTGGTTGGATCTGATAACATGGGATGTGAGTAATGGGATTCGCTGGACTGTTGCAACGGCTGCTCCGACCTTGGGAATGGCGCAGGTGACTGGGTCTCCCCTTGACAGCGTCGGCCAGCGCACCGTGAACGTCGCCCATATCGTCCGGTTCGAGTACACCCAGTCCGGCAACTGAGCCTTCCGAGTTACCTGCGCGCGCGAGTCCGCTACACTCGCGCGATGTTCGTGCCGGGTCTCTTCTTCCAGTCCAGCATGCTCGCCTTGGCATTCGCGGCGACCGCGAATGCCCACGGCGGCCAGTACCGAGGTCCAGGATCCGCCCCACCACCACCCGTGACCCCGGGCGGCGGCCCGACCACAGGGCCAAGGCCCGAGTCGGCCACTGGTACCAACTGGCAAGCCTGGTGGGAGCACAACAAGGAGGACTTGCTCCAGCCGCGTGGCACGATCGCCGGCCCCGTCAGCGGTTCCGACGAGTTCTACCTCGGCGCGCGTCGGCCCAACGAGTTGCGGGGAACGCAGCTACCGTCCGACGCCGATCGGCGGGATCTGATTGCGGCGGCGTTGCAGCAGACCCTGCGCGAGAGCACCGATCGCGACGTCACGACGGCGTGCATGATTGGTCTCGCCAAAGTTGGGCTCGATGTGCCCCCCAGCAAGTTGTCCGAGTTGTTCGCGCTCCGCTTGCGCGAGCCCAACCAGGAGGTGCGCGAGACTGCCGCGTTGGCGCTCGGCATCGCTGGGCTCCAGGACGCGTGGCCAGCGCTGGCTTCGTTGCTTCGGGGCGACGAGGGCGGGCGCAAGTTGGCGGGTGGGCGGGAGGAGGTGCCCGAGCGTTCGCGGACGTTTGCAGCTTGGTCGCTCGGTCTGCTCGCGGGCCGTAGTACCGATGCCAAGCAAAAGCAGCATACCTTTGAGCTGCTGAGCAGCCTGCTCAGCGATCCCGGCGAGCGAAGCCGC
>CAMBXM010000113.1 GCA_945871815.1 Singulisphaera sp. GP187 | reverse complement strand
GATCGCGCGCCTCGGTGTCCGCCGTCGCGCGCGGCACCCGTCGGGGAACGGACCCTGGCCGCCCTTGACCGTTGCGGGTCGGCTCCGCACAATCCTTCGCCCCTTTCCCCGAGCCGCCCCTCCCCTCCCCATGTCTCGACCGCTGGCCGTCGTCTGCCTTGCCGCTGGCTTGGGCAAGCGCACGAAGGTGAGCATTCCCAAGGTATTGCTGCCCCTGTGCGGCCGCACCTTGTTGGCGTGCTCGCTCGATGCCACCGACACGCTGAACCCTCAGCGTACGATCGTGGTCGTGCATCATCAGAAGGAGAAGGTCATCGCCTCGGTTGCCGATCGCGCCAACACGGTGTGCGTCGACCAGGGCAAGCCACTCGGCACCGGTCATGCAGTCAAAGTCGCGATGCAAGCACTCGCCGACTTCGACGGCGACGTGCTCGTGACCTACGGCGACTGCCCGCTGATCGCCGGCATGACGCTGCAGCAGCTGGTCGCATCGCGCGGCTTCGCGCCGTGCTCGGTGTTGACCGCCTATCCCGAAGACCCGTCTGGCCTCGGTCGCATCCTGCGCGACGACGACGGGAGATTCGTGGGCATCCGCGAAGATCGCGACTGCGACGACGAGCAACGCGCGATCGACGAGATCAACGCCGGCTTCTACTGCTTTGATGCCAAGACCCTTCGGCCGGCGCTCGAGAAGCTGCAGCCGAACAACGCCCAAGGCGAACTGTATCTCACCGACGTGATCGCGCAGTTCGTCGCCGCCGGCCGCGAGGTCCCCACGCTCGAGGCCGAGGACAGCGGCGATATCCAGGGCGTCAACTCACTCGCCGACCTCGCCATGGCGCGCGTCGTGATGCAGGAGCGCATCCTGCTGGAGCACCTGATGCGCGGCGTGATGATCGAGGACCCGTCGTCGACCTACATCGACTTTGGCGTCGAGATCGGCGCCGACACTCGCATCCTGCCCTGCACCGTGATCGGCAAGGGCTGCAAGATCGGTAGCCACTGCGAAGTCGGTCCCTTCGCGCACCTGCGCGCGGGCACCGTGCTCGAAGACGGCGCCGAGATCGGCAACTTCGTCGAGGCCAAGAAGTCGCACCTGGGCGCTGGCAGCAAAGCCAAGCATCTGACCTATCTCGGCGACGCCGTGGTCGGTGCCAAGGCCAACATCGGTGCCGGCACGATCACCGCCAACTACGACGGCGTGAACAAGCACACGACGCGCATCGGCGACGGCTGCTTCGTCGGCAGTGGCACCGTCATCGTCGCGCCGAGCGATCTCGGCGCGCGCTCGATGACCGGTGCAGGCGCGGTCGTGAAGCGCGGCAGCAAGATCGGCGCCGACGAGGTCTGGGTCGGAGTCCCCGCCAAACTGCTGAAGCAGCGCGATCCCGCGACAATCAAACCTTCGAACCAAGCGAAGGAGACCCGATGAGCGCTCGTGGCGAAAGACTCCGCGTGTTCACCGGCACCGCGCATCCGAAGCTGGCGCAGGACATCTGCTCGCACATGGGCGTGCCACTCGGCGCCGCATCGCTGCAACGCTTCCCCGACGGCGAGATCAACCTGAAGGTCGAGTGCGACGTGCGCGGCGCCGACGTGTTCGTCGTGCAGCCAACCTGTCCGCCGGTTCACGAGAACCTGTTCGAACTGCTCAGCTACGCCGACTGCCTCCGCCGCGCGTCTGCCGATCGCATCACTGCGGTGATCCCCTACTACGGCTACGCACGCAAGGACCGCAAGGACGAGGGTCGCGTGCCGATCAACGCGAAGCTCGTCGCCAATCTGCTCGTAGCGTCGGGCTACACGCGCGTCGTTGCGATCGACCTGCACGCGGCACAGATCCAAGGCTTCTTCGACATCCCGGTCGACCACCTGTTTGCACGGCCCGTGCTCATCGAGCGCGTCCGCCAACTCGGCGCCGACAAGCCGGTCGTAGTCTCGCCGGACGTCGGCGGCGTCAAACTCGCTCGCGCCTACGCCAAGGACCTCGAGTGCGACCTCGCAATCATCGACAAGCGCCGCATCAGCGGTGACACCACGGTGATCGAGCACATCATCGGCGAAGTGAAGGGCCGCGACGTCTTGCTGGTCGATGACATGGTCAGCACCGGCGGCTCGATCGTCGACGCTGCCCGCATCGTCAAACAAAAGGGCGCGAACGCGGTGTTCCTCGTCGCGACCCACGCGGTACTCGCCGGCAAGGCGGTCGAGCGACTCAACAACGCCGACGTCGAGAAGATCCTCTTCGCCGACACGATCCCCCTGCCGGACTCGAAGATCACGCGGCTGGAAACGGTATCGATTGCGCAGCTCCTGGCTCGCGCGATCGACCGCATCCACCGCAGCGAGAGCGTCAGCAAGCTGTTCGAGACCGACAACTGACCCCGCGCACCAGAAGCGCTCCGAACCCCACCCAAGCATTCCGAAACGAGGTACGAAGATGCAAGTAGCACGAATGAAGGCCGAGACCCGCGTCGCCCTGGGTCGCAACAAACTGAAGGGCCTACGAGCCCAGGGCTGGATGCCCGCCGTTGTCTACGGTGAGAAGAAGGACACTGACTCGATCAGCATCTCCGAGTGGGAGCTCGAGCAGCACATCCGCCACCATCACAAGATCTTCCAGCTTGAGTATGCGGGTGGCCACCAGCATGCGATTCTGCAGGACATCCAGTTCGACGTGCTGACTGACCGTCCGCGTCACTGTGACTTCCGCCGCATCGACCTGACCAAGCCGATCGAGGTCGAAGTCGAAGTCACGCTGCTTGGCATCGCCCCCGGCATCGCCAAGGGCGGCACGTTGGTCAAGGACCATGCGCACGTCACCGTTCGCTGCTTGCCCACGGAGATCCCCGATGCCATCGAGGTCTCGGTCGCGACGCTCGACCTGGACATGTCCCTCACGGCCGCCGACGTGCCATTGCCCAAGGGCGTGGAACTGGTCGTCGACCGCGACACCGTCATCTGCCACGTAGCCAAGCTGGTTGCCCAGGCGGCAGCAGCTCCGGCCGCGGTTGTGGAAGCGGCTCCGGCGGCCGACGCGGCCCCGGCTGCTGGTGCGGCCAAGAAGGACGAGAAGAAGCCAGACGACAAGAAGAAGTGACCCGCATGAAGGCCGCTTGACTTAAGTGGCCTTCCCCCCGGTAGCAGCGCGCCGTCGACGCAATCCGTCGACTGACGCGCCGATCCAGTCCCAGGAAGAGGCTGGAACAGGGGGGGTTACATGATGGGTTCTGCAGCAGGTACACACGGGAAACGCCGCGGTTTCGAACAGCGGAGTCGTCGTTCTTCGATCTGGCTATGCGGCCTTGCCGCGCTTGCTGCCTGTGGCAGCGCCGGCGAGTCCACTGGCTCGAGCGGCGGTGGCTCCGGTGGCGGCGGTTCTGGCGGCGGCGGTTCTGGTGGTGGCGGCGGCGGTTCTGGCGGCGGTTCGACCAGCATCGGCGGCGGCATCGGCCCTGGCACCGTTAGCCAGGACCCGGCCATCCCGTCGACGGCCTTCTATGTCGCTACCGACGGCAACAACGCCAGCGCGGGCACCCAAGCCCAGCCGTGGCGCACACTGACCTACGCAATCGGTCGACTCGTGGCCGGCGACACGCTCGTGGTTCGCGGTGGTAGCTACCTCGAAAGCTCGGTCCGCATCGCGATCGCTGGCACCGCCGGCGCCCCGATCACGATCCGCAATCATCCCGGTGAGGTGCCGATCGTCGATGCCGACTACGCGCAGTTCCGAACGGTGGGCAACACCGACTGGGAAGTGGTCGATTCGGGCAAGTCGATCTGGCGCTCCACCGCCTCGTTCGCAGGCGGTGGCCAGCTCTACGGCTACTTCGGCGCCGACAACGGCAGCTATCGCCTCGTGCCGTATGAGACCTATGCCGACCTCGCGGCCACCGGCGAGAACTACTCCGAGTCTGCGCCCTACTACTGCGGACCTGGCGTGTTCTGGAACACCGCCGACCAGCGCATCTATGTCCGCACACAGCGCAGCACCTATCAAGCTCGGTTCTCGCTGCAGGTCCCGCAGAACCTCGATCCGCGCGCCACGCCGATGACGATTGGCCCGAGCCGCACCGTGCTGAACGTCACCAGCGCCGCGCGCTACGTCGTGCTCAGCGGCCTCACGCTGCAAGGCGGCGAACGCATCGGCGACCTGCCAAACGGCTGCCATCACCTGACCTTCCGCAACTGTGCGATGCGCATCGGGCGCTATGGCTTTGTCGTCCGTGACGGCTTCCACGACATGCTGCTCGATGGCGTCACCATGCGCGGGTACTTCCCACCGTGGATCGCACGCAGCGACATCAAGGCCAACACGAATCCTGCGCACTTGATGCAGGACGCTGCCTTCGAGATCAATGGCGCGACCGACGCTATCGAGATTGCGAACAGTCGCTTCCTCGGCATGTTCGATGCGATCGACACCTATGGCACGCCCACCAACATGCGCGTGCACCACTGCGAGTTCGCGACGATCCGCGACGACGTTTTCGAGATCGCGACCGCCGGCTACGAGATCCGCTTCGACCACAACTACTGCCACCAGGTGACGCAGGGCGTGTCGTGGAACGGATCCACCGCGCCGACTCTCGCAATGGCGGGTCGGAAGTACGTCCATCACAACGTCATCGACACGAGCCAGGAGCAGCTCTACGGCCGCGCCGATCCGTTCGCGCTGAGCGAAGCCAAGTGGCTTGGCCCGACCGGCAACGGCATGGCGAGCGGCCCGATCTTCAGTCTGCATGAGACGGGCGGCCTCAACGGTCCCGATCCGTGGAAGGTCTATCGCAACACCTTCGTGAGCGGCGCCGACGTCGACAACGAAGGCCTCGGCGTCTGCTACATGTTCCCGGGCAGCAACCCGGCGTATCCGCACGAAGTGTTCGACAACATCTTCGTGCAGAAGGGCAATCAGTGGATCCTGCGTCGCGGCCGCGTCGCGGACGGTTCGCAGTGCTTTGACGGCAATCTCTACTTCCGCAGCCATGCGAACCCGACCACGTCGCTGCTCGAGGGCTTCACGTCTGGCTCCACCACGCGCAGCTTCACCAGCCTCTATGGCTTCGTGACCTCGTCGCTGTGGCTCCAGAGCCGCACCTTCTACAGCCCGGGTTGGGAACTCGCTGGCGTCGAGGGCGACCCGCAGCTCGACTCCAACTACCGGCCGGCGGCGACCGGCCCAGCGGCCAGCGGTGCGCTCGATCTTGCGAGCAAGGGTTGGCCTGACGCCGGCTCGGCGGGCCATCGCGGCGCGATCACACCGTGATGGCGACCTGCGGTGCTACCGCTCAATCGCGCCGACGCGCGCGCCGCGCCGGCGCCGTCTTCGGCGCCACTTCGCCTTCCTTCTTGGCGCGCTCGCGAACGCGCTGGCACATCAGTTCGCACAACTGAGCGGCGCGCCGATCGGCGAGCGCGTAGTGCACTGTGGTGCCAGCCTTGCTGCGCACCACCCAGCCCGCGTGATGCAGCACCGACAGGTGCTTGCTGACGTTCGCGATCGAGGACCCGACGATCGTCGTCAATTCCCCGACCGAACGCTGCCCGTGGAACAGTGCATTCATGATCGCCAGTCGCATCGGATCCGACAGGGCTTTGAACTGCGCCGCCACGCGCGGCAAGAAGTCGGCGGGTATCGCGTCGTCAGACCTCGCCTCGCGGTTCACTCCACACCTCCGGTCGCGACTGGGAGGTCGGTGCGCTCGGCCCATTCGGTGAACGAGCCGTTGAACCACTTCACTCGTTCCTGGCCGCGAAGGTAGCGCAGCAGGAAGAACGTCGCCGCCGCCTGATGGCCGGTGCGGCAGGTCACGATCGTGGGCCGCGTCCCGTCGACACCGAGCGCGGCGTAGCCCGCGACCACGTCGTCGAGCGCCGCGAACGCACCGCCACGAGTATCGCGATCCAGCGGCCGATTGTACGCGCCCGGGATGTGCCCGCGCCGCGCTTCGCTGCCGGCAGTGCCGTGGAACTGCTCGGGGGTGCGAACATCGACGATGGCAACCGCCCCCTGCTGCACCAGCCGCGCGACTTCGTCGATGCCGATCGTGAAGTCATCCGCACCGTCGCGGACGCCGTGAACGACCTTGGTCGGCGTCACCGTCTCCTCGTCGAGCGGGAGCCCTTCGGCGGCCCAGCGCAGCACGCCGCCCTCGACGATGGCGACAGCAGTGTGCCCCGTACGCAGCAGCGCCAGCGCGGCCAACGCCGCATCCTGCACGCGGTCGGCGGCGACGATCGCAACCGGAGTGTCGAGCGCGATGCCGAGCGCACCAAAGGTCGCTGCCAGTACCTCCGCCGGCAAGAGCATCAGGTCGCGATCGCCGTGGCGACTGCGCAACGACGACAGCGGCACGTGTACCGAATCCTCTACGTGCGCAGCGTCGTAGGCTGATCGCGCCCGCACATCGAGCACGACGACCGTCGCCAAGCGCTGGGCCAACCACGAGGGCGAGACGACGCACGGGGCTACGAGATGCGGCGGATCGCTGGCCCATGTCGACACCGGTGCGGGCTCGAACGACCCCAGGAAGGCACGTTGACAGACAGCGAAGAACCCGCTGTGCGCATCCTGCGTGGCCGCGTCGAGGTCGCTGCGCAAGGACGGTGGCGTCAACACCTGCAGTCGGAAGGCATCGAGCCCGCCGTCGAGCACGCGAACGTTGTCGTAACCCCGCCGCTGCAGTTCGACCCAAGCCTGGGCCGGATGCGCGGCGCCGTTGCTGTAGATCACGACGAGGCGCGGTCCGGCCGCGAGCGCCGCAGCGCCGCGTTCGCCGACCAGATCCGGCACGGTCATGGACAGTGCGCCTGGAAGGTGAAAGCGCTCGAACTCCTCGCGCGGCCGCACGTCGATGAGCGTCACCTCGGAACGCGCGCGCAGCAGTTCGTGGGCGAGCTCGATCGGACCGATGTGGTCATCACCGGTCTCGACCTGCTGCCATGGCACTGCCGCGGCGCGCCCCCGCGCAGCCCTGTCGACTTCGCCAATCGCGATCACGGCGATGACCGCCGCGACCATCCCCGCGAGCGCCACCACTTGCTTCGCTGCGTCGTGCATCACCATGACTCGCTCCTGTTCGATTGCTTCACGATTCGGTCGTTTCGGGAATGCGCCGCATGCGCGCTTCGACGGCGTGCGCCATCACGAACGCCAGCAGTGCCACCACGAGGAGCCCGATCGCGCCCGTCATCGGGTCGATGCCGAGCAGCTCCGGGACACCGCTGCGACCAGAGGCTCCGAGTCCGCGCAGCGGTGAGATCGCGGGCGCAGCCGCGGCGAAAGCCATGCTGCCGATGCCGGCTCCGACCAAGAACACGAGAGCGTCGATGCGGCCGCTTCCGAGCCCGACGGCCGCGGTGCCGGGACAGAACCCGCCGATCACGAAGCCGAGGCCGAACACGACCCCGCCCACCGCCTGCGCACCGATCACGGTGTCGGGCACGTAGAGCTGCAGCGGTTCGACCACGCCCATCGCCGCCAGCAGTTGCAGTCCGATGGCAGCGACGGCCATCGCGCTGAACATCACCTTGAGCACGGCCCAATCGCGGAAGTAGAAGATCGACGTCAGCTTCCTGCTGCTGCCGAAGCCGGCACGTTCGAGCCAGAAGCCGAACAACAGCCCGAGCACGAGGGCGGCAGCGAATCCCGCAGCGGTGTCGAGCAGTCCTTGGTCGTACAGATTCATCGCCAGAGCCTCTTCAGGAAGGGTGCCGCCGCGAACGCCGCGGCGAAAGTCGCGCCGACGAACACGAAGCTCCCGACTTGGAGCATCGCACCACCAGACAGTGCGAGACCCGAAGTGCAGCCGAGCGAGAGTCGCGCCCCGAAGCCGGCCAACACGCCACCGACCACTGCGGCGCCGAGTCGCGCAACGACACTCGCGCGCGGCCCGCGTTCGATCGCGATCGCGGCGCGGCCGGCACTGACCGCGGACAAGAGGCCGCCGGCCAGCGTGCCGACAAACATCGCAACGAGGTAACTGCGCAACGGCGAGCCGCCCTCGTAGAAGGCGCCGGTCACCGCGTTGTTCTCGACGGCTTCGCTCGCGACGGTGTGCGTGGAAGCAGCGGCGAGGCGCGCGATCGCACCCGAAGCACCGAGCCCGGTGCCGAGCACGACGTAGCTGAGCAGCAACGTGAGCCCGAGGCCGGCGCCCGCGAGATAGGGATTCCAGAACGGTCGGTCGGTGTTCATGGCGTTGCTCTCAGCAGCCGGCGCTGCGCTTCTTCGGTTTGGTAGCTGAGGAAGGAACTGCGGCCGACGGCGCGGCGGCAGCTTCCGCTCGGGCCGCCGGAACGGGCGCCGCGCCCCTCGGCTTCGAGGCGCCGCCGAACTCCTGGCTCGCGTAGAAGTCCATCACGCCACCGAGGAGCACGCGCACGGACCGCTGCGGTGCGAACGCGAGCAGCGTCCCGCTCGCGGCGAACGCCGTCGTGCCGTCGCGATCGACGAGCACGATGCGCGAAGAAGGCGGCAACGCGTCGACGTGCGCACGCAGATCGCCGAGCGCGACGCTCTGACTACCGGGCACGTGCCATTCGGCGAACTGTGCGGCCGGCCGCAGGTCGAGCACCGCGTAGGCCTCAGGTTGCGTTGCGAGCACGCGCGCCAACAACGCGCTGTCGATCGGTTCGGGCAACACGAGATCCGCATGCACCGCCACCTGAGCGCTGCCAGCCGCGGACGCGACGTCCGCTACCGAACGACCCACGACAGGTAGCCCTGATTCGACCCAGGCATCGAGACCGCCGTCGAGCGACCCGACGTCGGCAAAGCCGAGCCTCTCCGCGAGGCCGACCGCCATGCTCGACCGATATGCCGAGTTGCAGACCATGACTACCGGTTGCGTGCGATCGAGGGTTCGCGCGAACCGTTCGCTCTCGGTCACCGGCAGGTTGCCGACCTCGCCGAGCCGCAGGTCCGCGAACTCGTCCGCTGAGCGCACGTCGACGATCATCGGCTCCGTCCCCGCCTGCATCAGCGCGAACAGGTCCTTCGGCGCCACGAGCTTGCTCGCGCGCACTGCGCCGCCACCCTTCTGCCACGCCTCGATGCCGCCGTGCACGTAGCCGGCCAACGTGTCGTAGCCGATGCGCCGCAGTCGGAACGCGCCTTCCCGAACTTCACTCTCGTCGTTGCCGAGCAACACCAACTGCGCGTCGACCGGCACGACGATCCCCATCCAGGTGTCGAGGCGCCCGCGCAGCGCGATGTTGACGCTGCCGGAGATGTGGCCCTTGCCGTAGCTCTGCTGGTCGCGCACGTCGACGACGTAGCCACCGGCGGCGAGGATCGCGCTCGTCGCCGCGACGTCGAGTGCTTGCGGCAACGGCTGCATGCGATCGACTGGCGGCGGGCCCTTGCGATTCATCGCGACGTTCATCGCGAAGTACTGAGGCGCCACGGGCTGGTGCGAGATGACGTTGCTGACGAACGTCGCGCGGCTGCGGAACGCGAGGAACGGGTTGGTCCGCTTCTCGGCGCCGATCGTCGACGTGGTCTCGGGACTGAGGTGCGCGCCGCACAGCGAACCGGCGCCGTGGGCCGGAAGCACCAGTACGTCGTCGGGCAGGGTCTTCAATCGCTGCACGCTGTCGAACGATTGGGACGCGAGCTGCGCCGGCGGCACGTCGAGCAGATCTGGCCGACCGATGCTGCCGACGAACAGCGTATCGCCGGTGAATGCGAAGGCCGGTTCACTCGCGCCTGGCAACGAGAGCAGGAACGTGCTCGCGTCGGGCGTGTGACCCGGAGTATCCCACGCGCGCACCGTCGCGGTGCCGATCGCCACCACCTCGCCGTCGGCCAGTGCGCGGTGCGGGAAGGCTGCGCCGGCGCGGCGACTGATCAGCACTTCGGCTCCTGTGGCAGTCGCGAGTTCGAGATGGCCGGCGACGAAGTCCGCATGCGGATGCGTCAGCAGCACGTAGCGCAACTTGGCGCCGAGCTGCTCGAGATCGCGAAGGTAGTGTTCGATGTCGCGTTGCGGATCGATCACCACGGCCTCACCGTCGACGACGACCAGATAGCTGAGGTGTGACAGGCAGCCGAGCTGGTACTGCCGGACTAGGACGTTGCCGCGGCGCTCTTCGAAGGACACCTGCGGCAAGGAAGCACTGTCGCTGTGCGTCCTGCTCTCCGCATCCTGCGGTGCCATCGCGACACCGGCAGCAGGGGGCGCGCCGGCGGCCGGAGCGGCTCCGAGCAGCGCGGCAGAGAAGACGAGGACGAGATCGGGCATCCGCATAGTTCTACTCTTTGGTTGAATATGCAATCATGGGCCGGACCACCGCAGGCTGCAAGGCAGCCTTCGAGCCACCTTTTCACCCAATCAAGCCGGATGGGACCGCCTGCCGATGCTCGACGACACGGATGGGCCACGTCCTCGCAGCAGCACCGGGAGTCGAGCGGTTCCACCTCGTGGACCGCTGGCTACGCGAACTGACCGCACGCGGCCATCGCACCGAGGTCTTGTGCGTCGACGAGGCCGACTTCCTGTTCTGGAGTGCCCAGGGCCACTCGTCGAGCTTGGTCTCACCGCAGACCAACGCTGCCGCCAAGGCGGACCTGCGCTTGCAGGTACCGTTGCGCGAGTTTGCCGAACTCGACTGCCGCCGGATGCGGCGCGCGGCACGCGGATCGACCTTGCGACGCGCAGAACAGCGCCTTCTGCGCCTGCTTCCAGGCCTGATCCGCCGCTTCGAAGTCGACGCACCCGACCTCGTCCTGCTGCACCAGCGGCGAACGGGCGCGCATGCGATGTTGCAGTTCGTCGCTCGCGAATTCGGCGTTCGCGTTCTGTGGACCGGCGACGGGCTGCTACCCGGCACGATGCAGATCGACGAAGGTGGACTCGATGGCGATGCACGCGCCAGCCGTCGCTCTGCCTGGGATTTCCGCTCATTACCGAGCGAAGACGAGTTCCTGCGCGCCGCGATGACCGGAGTCGTCGGCCGCAACCATCCTCCTGGCCTGGCGCGGCGAAAGGTCCAGCGCCCGCCGCTGCTGACACGAATCGGTGCTGCTCTGCGGGGTCGCGCCGAAGGTACTGGGCCGGGATTCTGGTCGGGCTTCCGGTGCTGGCAACGTGCCGAACCGAGGCCAACGCATCCCGCGCGCACGATCGAGATGCCGCGGGATCCGTTCGTCGTTGTGCTACTGCAATCACGCGACGACGCGCGCGTCCTTCTCGACGGCACCACCTCGCTCGCACCGGAGCAACTGCTGCGTGCAGTTCGCGACGCCGTCAATCTGGTCGACCGGAGCATGCCCATCGTGGCCGTGCTGCCTGCTGCTGGGATCGATGAGCGCGACCTTCGGCCACTCCGCGACATGGAAGGCGTTGTGCTCGAGCTCGCCCATGCCGAGATCGAAGCCTGCATCGCGGCCACGGCAGTCGTGACGATCAACGCGCCGCATGCGGCGATTGCACTGCTCGCAGACACGCCAGTGCTCCATCTGGAACGCGCGCTCTACGGCATTCCGGGTGTGGCGGTGCGCTGCACGCTGCCCGATCTGGCAGCCTCGCTGCAACGGGCGCTGAGCGAGGATCAGCCCGAACTCCGTCGGCGCTGCCTGTCGTGGCTGTTCCGACACGGGCACCTCTGGTGCGATCCAGAAGAACCGGACTACAACGGGCTTTGTGGCCTGATCATGCAGGTGGAGCGGAGGCTCGGGGGCAGCCCACTGGCGGGTTCCAACCTGGAGTACCGAGCGGGCCCGGCATGGCCGTTGGCTGCCGAAGGGCGCTGACGTAGCCGCCAGCGCCCCTCGTCGACACACCGCTCGTTCTTCAGGCCTGCGCGGCCTGCGAGATGTGCCGCGGCGGTTGCGGTGGCACGCGCGTTTGCTTGGTGCGCGGCTTGCGCTGACCCATCAGTTCGCGCTTCAAGCGCTCTTCGAGGTCCTTGTCCGTGTCGCGGCGCGCCGAGTGAATCGACTCTTCGAGCACGCGCGCGGCGTCACCGTTCTGGCACGTCATGCGCTGCGCTTGAGCTACCGCGTCGTAGAACCGAGCGCCTTGCAGCACCGGGCACAGCTTGACGCCGTCGTTGGTCGTGACCCAGGAACCCTCAGGAACCTCGAGCCAGTTGCCGCGCGTGAGCAGGTTGGCGCGCTCGCTCCAGCGATCCCGCAGGGTGGGCTCGATGGGGCGGTCGTCGTCCAGAAGATAGGTCGGCACGACGTCGTAGTGTTTGCAGAGCGCGAGCAACATCGGCAAGGTCGGCAGCGAGCGACCCTGTTCCAGATGCGACATCGTCGCTGGGCGAACCCCGAGGATCTTGGCAGTGACGCCCTGCGGCTCACGCTTGACGCGGGTGCGGAGGTAGAAGAGCTTGAGATGCAAGCGGCGCATAACTGGGAGGTGGGGACAATGAGCAAGGGAGAGCAGCCTTCGCCACACGGGCAACGAAGACCGGTAATGCGCAAGTCTAGCACTGTTCGCGGCAATGAGCTGGGAAGCGCAGCGGGCGCGCGATGCCCCGCAGCAGTAGCGTTTGCTCCAGCGCCGTTGCCAACGACGGTTCGGCGCCAACAGCAGGAACAGAACCAAGTGCCAGATTCGGCTTCGATCGTCTTCGTCGGACCTTGTGATTCGGCCGACGCAGCAGCGTGCATGCGCTTTGGCATCGAGATCGTCGACGGGGCCGAGCCTTCTGCATGGACGCTGCGGCGCGGCGAACTCGGCGAGCTGGAACTGCGCGCGCCTACACGTGAAGACGCCGTCTGTGTCGCCATCGACTTTGACCGCGGCGATCTCGCACGACGCTTGCAGACCGCCAGCAAGAGTCAGCCGCTGTCACGCGCGATCGGTCTGCATCGGCGAAGCGAGCCGCCGCGAGTTCTCGATGCAACC
>CAMBXM010000112.1 GCA_945871815.1 Singulisphaera sp. GP187 | reverse complement strand
TAGAACATTCCGAAACACATGAATCCAACCCAACCCAGCGCGCCTGCATGAACATGCGCAATGGTCCAGTCGGTGTAGTGACTCAATGCATTCACGCTCTTGACCGCGAGCAGCGGACCTTCGAATGTGGACATGCCGTAGAAGGTGATTCCCACGACGAAGAACTTGAGCACCGGGTCAGTCGCAACACGATGCCACGCACCGCGCAATGTCAACAACCCGTTGATCATGCCGCCCCATGAAGGCATCCACAGCATCACGCTGAACAGCATTCCCAACGTCGAAGCCCATTCAGGACGCGCTGTGTAGTGGAGGTGATGCGGGCCAGCCCAGATGTAGAGAAACACCAAGGCCCAGAAGTGCACGATCGAAAGCCGGTAGCTGTACACCGGTCGGTCCGCCGCCTTCGGCAGATAGTAGTACATGATCCCGAGGATCGGAGTCGTCAGGAAGAACGCGACGGCGTTGTGCCCGTACCACCACTGTGTGAGCGCGTCTTGCGCGCCGCTGAACACGCCGTAGCTCTTTGTGCCCGTCACGGGCACCGCGAGGTTGTTGACGATGTAGAGCACCGCGATGGTGATCACCGTCGAGATATAGAACCAGATGCTCACATAGAGGTTCTTTTCGTTCCTGATCCCGAGGGTCCAGAAGTAGTTGCTCGCGAACGCAACCCAGACCACGACGACAAGGATGTCGAGAAACCACTCGAGCTCCGCATACTCCTTGCCCTGCGTGATACCAAAAGGAAGGGTCAGAGCCGCGCCGACGATGATCAACTGCCAGCCCCACAGGTGCACCCTGCTGAGCAGATCGCTCGCCATGCGCGTCTTCAACAAGCGCTGCGAGCTGTGATAGACGCCGGCAAACATCATGTTGCCGACCAGGGCGAAGACCACCGCGTTGGTGTGCAGCGGGCGAATGCGACTGAACGTCAGCCACGGCAGGTCGAAGTTCAGTTCGGGCCAGCTGAGTTGCAGCGCGCACAGCAGTCCGACCAAGAGGCCGATGATGCCCCAGCCTACGGACGCCCAGACGAAGCCCCTCACGACGGCGTCGTCGTAGACGATCGTCTTGGTCTCGGTCACGGTCGACGAAATCATGAAACGTTCTCCGAAACAGGAATGACGGTTTGGCTCGCGACAGTCGGCGCAGCAGCGCAATCGTCCTCGAGCGGCAAGAGGCACATGCGGTCCGACTCGTGGCAGTCCCCCTGCCGCGCCGAGACCACGAACAAGACGAGCGAGCAGGCCACGAGCACCAAGCTGCAGAAGAGCAGAACAGGGACGACGCTCATCGGCGACCGCCTTCGTGCGCAAGGCGCGCCGACGTGAGCGCGATCAGCGCAATGGAGCTGAGCGGCATCAGGACCGCGCAAGCGAGCGGCGTGATGTGGCCAGTGAAGGCGAGCACCACGGTGGACGTGTTGTAGAGCAGCGCCAGTGCGAGATTGGTGCGCGTGACCTTGCGGTAGCGATCCGCGAGCGCAAGCACCGCCGAGACCGCGCCGGCATTGGCGCCGCGAAAGAAGAAGTCGGCCCGATGCGGCAGCACCGGCCGGTCCATCGCCGGCGTGCCGGCGCAGAACGCCGCCGCGAAGGCAGGCGCATCGTTGATGCCATCGCCGACCATCAGCGTGTCGTCGTCGTCGAGTGCGCGCACGAACGCGGCCTTCTGCTCGGGCGCCATTTCGCCATGCGCCGCGGCAGCATCGATCCCGAGCTGATGCGCTGCGGTCGCCACCCGGTCCTTGCGATCGCCAGAGAGCAGATGCACCTGCAGTCCGCGCGCCCGCAACATCGCGACCTCTTCGCGCACCCCGATGCGGAAGTCCTCCTCGAGCACGTAGCGAGCGAGGACTTCGCCAGCGCTGGCCAGGACGCACTCCCGCCCCGCTTCGCTGATCGGCCCAATGCCCGTGAACGAGGGGCTCCCGAGGCGCACGACGCGACCCGCGACCTCCGCCTGCAAGCCTCCGCCTGGGATCTCCTCCACCAGGAGTCCGCCATCGAAGACGGTGCCCGCGTGCGCCGCTTCGCTGGCCATCGCCTGCAGCACCGCTTGGCTCGCCGGGTGGTTGCTCGACGCCGCCATGGTCAGGAGCACGGAACGCCAGGAGCCCACTGCCGGCTGCACCACCTTCGCACTCAGGCCGCCGTGCGTCACGGTGCCGGTCTTGTCGAAGACGACCTTTCGTACGCGCGCCAGCTTGTCGAGCAAGCTGCGCGTTCGAACGAAGATGCCCTGCCGCCGCAGGCCAGAAAGCGCCAGATGGAACGCCAGCGGCGCGGCGAGCCCGAACGCGCACGGACAGGTGATGACCAACAGCGAGATCGCGACCGGGAGCGACCGCTGCGGGTCGATCCAAGACCACATGGCCGCCGCGAGAGCCGCCAGCAGCAGGACGCCGAGGACATAGCTGCGCGCGAGGCGCTGCCAGAAGCGCACGCGACCATGCGGGTCCTCGCGATCGGGCGGTGGCTGCGACAGCAGTTCGGCCAAACCCGAGTCCAGGTAGGTCGCTTCGGCGACCATGCGCACGGCTCGGCGACTGGCGACGAAGGCCCCGGCCGGCACGGAATCGTTGGCGGCAAACGCTCGCGGCTCCGATTCGCCGTTGATCCAATCGAGCGAACAGCTCGCCTCGGTCAGCAGCCTGCACCGCACCGGCACGAGGTCGCCCGGCGCGAGGACGAGTTCGTCGCCGACCTCGACCGCAGTGACCTTGCAGCTCTCGATCGAGCCGTGTTCGAGTCGTCGCACGCGCAAGTGCTCAGCACCGTCGTCGGCCAGGACCTGGTCGCGACCGCGCTGCAGCGAACGCTGCTGCAAGAAGCGCCCGCCGAGCATCAACGCGGTGAACATCGCCACCGTGTCGTAGTACATCGCGGTGCCGGTGAACTGCCCGTGGATCGAACCGGCGTAGGCGAGCAAGAGGCCGAGCGAAATCGGCAAGTCCATGTGCACGACACCCGTACGCAGGCCAGAGATCGCCGCCTTGAAGAACACCGGGCCGCCCACAACGACGCTGCCCGTCGCCAGCGCGAGTGCCACCCACGAGAACAAGCGGTCGAGTGCCGGGTCCGATTCGCCGAGACCGCAGTACTGCGACACCGCCAGGATCATCGCGTTCATCGCGAGCGCGGAGCAGATGCCTAGGCGCAGCAACAGCGATGTGTCGCGCTGCATCGTCCGCGTCGCCGGAGCCATCGGGTAGCCGAGGCGGGCGGTGCGTTCGAGGAACGCACCAGCAGTCCCGTGTTCGCTCCGATACACCAAGAGCGCGCGCCCCATCGACGGATCGACACGCAAGGCGAGCGCGCCGACCTGCCGCTTCCAGACTTCTTGCAGCAACCAGACGCAAGCAGCGCAGCGCAGCCCTTGCACATCGAGCGGCAGACACACGGTGCCGTCCGCGAGTCGATGCTTCTGCTCCTGTTCGGGCAACCAGTCGAGCACTGCTTTGCGAGGCACTGAGCCGACAGACCCGAGTGATCCACCGCCAAGTAGGTAGAACTGCTGCAGCCCCTCTTGCTGCAAAAGCCCGGCAACCGCTTCGCAACCGGCGCAGCAGAAGGGCGAACTGCGCCGTTCTTCCGACACAACCAAGCCACAGTGCTTACACCTGACCGTCGCGGCCTTCGCAACCACCGGGAGACTCGCCGAAATCCGGCCCGGCACTTCACGTTCCACCACGGTCGCGGCAGGAATGCGCATGCGACGACCCAATGTCCCTGCTGATCGAGAGTTTCATTTTCGGCGCCGCCAACTCCGTGCACTGCGCCTGCATGTGCGGGCCGCTTGCAATCGCGTTCGGCGCCAGTCCGCGAGCCACCACTGCCTACCAGATGGGACGAGCACTGTCGTACTCCGCAGTCGGCACCGCCCTTGGCGGTAGTGGCGCCTTGCTCGGCAGCCACGAAGTCGGTGTTCCGACGGCGACAGTGGCCTACGTGCTCGCCATCGGCCTCGTGCTGCTGGCACTGGTCGGCGAACGCGGCAGTCTGAAGATCCCGTTCTTGTCGCGACTGCTGGCGCGAGCCACTGCGAAAAGCCGCCGACTGTCGCCGACGCTGCGAGCCGGCTTGCTCGGCGTCTGCACGCCGCTGTTGCCATGCGGTCTGTTGTGGTCAGCATGCGCGGCGGCGACGGTCGCCGGCTCGGCGCCGAATGGGGCGATCGTCATGCTCGGCTTTGCACTGGGCTCGCTGCCACTCCTGGTGCTGGCGCAGTGGCACGCTCCGTCCTTGGCTCGGCGGCTGTCACCGCGCACACTGAAGCTCGTTCAAACCCTCGCCATGCTGCTGGCCGCCGTCGTGCTGCTGTGGCGTGGTGTCCTGGCTTCGCAAGGAGGCTGCTGCCACTGAGCGGAAGCGGGGTCTTGGTATCACGATGCTCGTCCGCGTCCTCAGTTGGAACATCCACAAGTGCACCGGGGGTCTCGACCGCCGTTACGACCCCGCACGCACCGCCAACTTGATCGCGAGCTGCGCGCCCGACCTCGTGCTGCTGCAGGAAGTCGCCGAAGATGGCACGTGGTACCGCGGCGAACGCCAAGTCGACGTGCTCGGGGATCTCCTCGGTCTCCCCCACCGCAGCTACTTCGTCAACGTGCGCTTCGGCGTCCGGCGCGGGTCGTACGGCAACGCCGTGCTCAGCCGCTTCCCGATCGTCGCGACCGAGAACATTGACATCACCCAGCCTGGCAAGAAGCAGCGGTCGATCTTGCATGCCGAGGTACGCCTGGCGCTGGACGGCGCCGGCACGCGCGCACTCCACGCCTTCAACCTCCATCTCGGACTCGGCGAACGCGAACGTCGCCGCCAACTGGTCCAGTTTCTCGCCGCGCACCCGTTCGCAGGCCTGCACCGGCGCACCCCGATCGTGGTCGCTGGCGACTTCAACGATGTCTGGGGCACGCTCGGCCCGCGCTTGCTCGAGCCCAACGGATTTCGCGGACCACAGCGCCCGCTGGCCACGTTTCCGGCCTATGCACCGTTGCGCGCCCTCGACAGCCTCTACGTGCGAGGTGAGGTCGAGGTCCGTGAGCTGAACCGCATACGCCATGCACCGGCGGCGACTGCCTCCGACCATCTCGCGCTGCTGGCTACGTTGCACGTCCGCGGCTGACGCCAAGAACCGTCAACAGCACCCTGCGGTGCCGCTGCGATCTCCCCTTGGCAAGCGTGTCCCCAGCGGACTGCTTACACCAAACCAACGAGATCCAGCCATGAAGACCCTGCTCCCCATCGCCCTCCTCGCTTCGATGACCAGCTCCCTCTGCGCCCAGCGCTATGAGATCGCCGCGCTGCCCGCGCCCGAGCAGAACAGCCAGCACGAGCCGCTCGTGAAGGTGCCCTCGGCGCGGCCGATCGACGCCGCCGTGGCGGCGGTCGCCGACGTGGCCGCGAGCGAACCCGACATCCGTCCCGTCGACCCGGTCGCAGACGCACCGTTCTCGGTGTCGCTGCGACTCGTCCGCAATGGTCACCTGTTCGCAAAGCTCGCGGCCAACCAAGGAGACAAGCCATTCCTCGGCATCCTGCTCGCCGCCGCAGCCCCCAACACGATCCAGTTGCCGTCGCTGCCGCCGCTGTTGAAGACCGACTATGTCGTGGCCACCGGCATCGACTTCGGCGGCATGACCTTCTCGCTCGGCCCGACGATGCTCGGCATTGCCGTCTACGTGCAAGGCGTCGGCGTCACGGCGAAGGAGATCGCGGCGACTGGCGTGTTGCGGATCGCGGCTGGCTACGAGCCGGCGCAGGTCTGATCGCGGCGACTACGACATCGGCGCGGGCTGTGCCCTTTTGGCGTTGTTCGCGCCGACCACCCGCTGCCGAGCAAGCCAGCGCGCTGCGAATGCGCGCTCGACCGCGAGCCGTTCTTTGTCGACCTTCGGCAAGCGTTTGATCGCGGCCTCGATGCGCTGGGCCAGAGCCCGCGTGCCGATGCGTCGCGACCAGACGAGCCGCAGCGGACCGCGCCCACGCAGGGCTTTGCTGCCAAGGCCGCGCTCGTGCGTCGAGAGCCGCGCCTTCACGTCTTTGGCAATGCCGCAATAAAGTGCGCCGTCGGCCCTGCGAACGAGGTAGACCGACCAGGTCTGCCTCGGCATCGTCACCGCCTCGCCCCGACCCAAATGGTGCGAACGGGGCCGCGTGTGCGTCGGGCACGCACGCGGTGCTCGACCACATCGAAACTGCCCCGACGCAACCGATCGGCGAAGCGATCGTCGCTGCGGGCGGACCAAACCGCGAGCACGCCGCCTGGGCGCAGTGCCTTGTGGGCGCGCTCGAGTCCGTTGGCGCTGTAAATGCGATCATTGTCAGGTCGAACGAGCCCGTTGGGGCCGTTGTCGACGTCGAGCAGCATCGCGTCGTAGAGCCCGTTGACGCTGCCGATGCGCTCGGCGACGTCGCTCATCAGAACTTTGGCCCGCGGATCCTTCAACGGATCGCCGGCGCAGTGGCCAAAGACGTCGCGGTTCCACTCGACGATCTCGGGCGAGATCTCCGCCACTTCGACGACTGCGTGCTCATCGACGAGCTGCAGCGTGCGAGCCAGCGTGTAGCCCATGCCGAGTCCGCCGATCAGCACGCGCGGCGACGTCCGGCCGAGGCGCTTCAGTGCCAGCTCCGCAAGTTCTTCTTCCGAGCCGTGGACGCGACTGCTCATCAACTCGATCCCGTCGACGCGGATCAGGTAGGCGTCGTCATGGCGGTAGCAACGCAGCTCGCCTCCACCGGGGATCTGGGCAGTGCGTACGAGTTCGTGCGGGATCACCCAGCGAACGCTACGTGGCTCCTGTCGGCGCGGCGCGCGCGAAATGCAGGATCGCAAGATTGCGCAGCGAAGCACGCCGTCGCAGCGCACCCGATCCGCAGCGCCAGGGAGTGCGACCTGCGCCCCACCGTCACGACCAACAGCGTCGGCGGCATGCACCTTCAGCCCGGCCAGCATCGGGACCTTGGCAAAGGTGGCGCAGCCTTTGGCGTCGGTGACAGGACCGCGACCGCCCCCTGATCCCGTCCCCGCCTTGGCGAGTCGCAACAGCTCGGCAACTCGGTCGCGCCGCAGGGCCTCCTGCTGCAAAGCGGCGGCGCCAAGCCAGACTTCGGCCCCCGCGATCGGCGCCCCGGCAGCGGCGCGAACGCAGACGTTCACCTCGATGGCTCTGCCGACGCGGAGTTCGATGTCACTCGGGATCGCAAGACCAAGAACCGGAGCGGCGGGGACCTTCGCCGAAAGCCGCGGCTGCGGCGAACGCGGCGGTCTCAATAGGGCAGCAGTTCGAGCACCTCGCCTTTGCGCAACCGCTGCTGGATGCCGCGCCACCACTTGGCCGTCAGCAACTCCCCGTGCTCCTCGCAGAAGGCCGCCAACAGGGCCGGCGTCATCCCGAGAAAGGCGGCCCACTGCTCGGGGAACACGTCGTTGGCGCCGACCGAGAACCACGGCTCGGCCGACATCTCGTCCTCGTGGGTGACGGCAACCGGCATGTCGCGGAACACGCAGTCGGTGAGCAGACACAGTTCGTCGTAGTCGTAGAAGACCACGCGCCCGGTGCGCCCGACGCCCCAGTTCTTGAGCAGGATGTCGCCGGGAAAGATGTTGGTCGCGGCGAGGTCGCGCAGCGCCTGGCCGAAGTCGAGAACGGCGCGGATCGCGGTGTCGAGGTCGACTTCGCGCAGGTAGAGATCGAGCGGCCGCAGGCGGCGCTCGATGTAGGCATGGGCGATGACCACCGAGTCCCCGTCGACGCGCGTCGTGCGCGCCGCCTCGGTCAGCAACTCATCGAGCAGCTTGCCCTCGAATCGCGAACGCTCGAAGCGGAGCATGCGAAACTCCTGTGCATCGACCAAGCGGCCCGCCTTGTCATGACGGGCGACCAGCTTGTAGTGCTGCTTCACCTCGTCGTGCGAGGTGTCCTTGGGGAAGGGAAAGCGATCGCGGATCACTTTGAACACCACGTCGTACGACGGCAGCGTGAACACGGCCATCACCATGCCCTTCTTGCCCGGGGCGACGACGAAGCTGTCGCGCGAGAAGCGCAGGTGCCGCTCCAAACCCCGGAAACGCTCGGTCTTCCCTTGTTTGGCGCGACCGAGGATCGTGAACAGCTCGTGCACGGTCTCGCGCGGCACGACCTTGCGGAGGAACACGACGGCCGACCCGACTGGCTCCAGATCGACGTGGAAGTAGGACCGCGCGAAACCAAACATCACCGCCACGGCCTCCTCGGTCTGAATCACGGCGTCGACCGCGATGCCGCGCTCGGTGTGTTCGAGGGCGATCACGAGCGGGGAACTGTTGGTCCACCCCGTGGTCTTGCCGATCACGTAGGCCCGCGTGTCGCGGTAGAAGACCGCCGGCAGCACATCGACGCAGATCACGGCGTCGCCGTGGAGATGGCGGGCGTAGTGCTCGCGGACCTGCATGGCAACGTAGCTGGCACAGCGCGTTCGGTCGGCGTGACTGACGGTCCACTCGTGGTCGGCGAGCAACGTGTCGAACATCGCCTCCAGCGAACCGCTGTTGCAGTAGTTTCGACCGATCAGGGGACCGTCGATGTTGCGCAGCGGGATCGTCTCCTCGCCGGTGAACTGGATCGCTGGGTCGACGCCCGCCGTGCTGAACACTCGCCGTGTGACCGAACTGAAGTAGGTCTTGGTGAACTCGACGTCGGGATAGTGCGCGACCACGTCAACGAACGTTGCCTTGACACTGACCCAGAATCCCCGATCGCGCGAGCGTTCGCCGAGCAACTGCTGAAGGTGTTCGACCGACGCCTTCACGTGCTCGTCATAGAGGTCGATCCGCTCGGCAGCATCGCGCTGCCCGCCCTGCCAGTCGCGCCGCTCGAAGCGAGCCTTGGCGCGCCGCGTGATCGTGCGGAACTGCGCGTTGTACTCGAGGAACGCGCCGTGCAGATACTCCGCACACCCGGACGCCAGCGCTCGGTCCTCGATCGTCGTCATCGCCATCTTGCTGCTGTTCGTGTCGTCGGCCATCCGTGGCCTTTGTATCGGTTGCTCCCTCATCCAGGCCAAAGTGCGATCCCATCGGCGACCAGCAGCCGTTCTATGGCGAGGTCATGAGCCGAGGCCACATCCAGGGCGCGGCGATCCGAGGCGCAAGGACCCAGGCGCAAGGACCATGTCGAACTGGTGGCGGTGCAACTCGGCCGGCCGACCAGGACTCGGCCCTCTGGGCCGGCCCGGAGCCGGATGCTCGCTTCGACCGGTTGCTAGACTGCGCCCATGCACACGCTGCACGAACGCCAGTTCCACCTGCTGATGGCCAGCCTCGTCATCGCCAGCCTGCTGCTCGAACAGGAGGCCTCCCGCCTGCTGCCGCTCTGGCAGATGCCGGAGATCGGGCTGCTCACGTTCACGCTCGGGCTGTGCTGGCTCGCGCTGTTTGCAGGCCACCGTGTGAAAAACCTCCATCTGCGCATCACGGTCCTGGAGGAGCGGCTCGAACACACCATCCGGCGTACGGAAGCGATCGAGGAGGACGTGCGCGCCCGACGCGGACTTCCTCGGCTCTGATCCGCATCAAGGGACATTGACGCTGAGCACCTCGGAACCGGCCTTGCGGGTTTGCAGCGAAACTGCGCGCGACTAGCGTGCACGCGTTGAACGCTGACCACGAGCACGTCGAACTCCGCTGGATCCTCCTGGCCTGCCTCCCCGGCATCTGGCTCAGCCTGTCGATGCCGGTGTTTGCGCAGGAGGCCTACTACTGGACCTACGCCCAGCACCCCGACTGCTCGTACTACGATCACCCGCCGATGGTCGCTTGGCTGATCTGGACCGGGACGCAGCTGCTTGGCGATGGCGCCATCGGCGTGCGCCTGCTGACGATGCTGTGCGGCCTCGGCACGTTGCTGGTCGGTATGCACCTGCTTCGCGCCTTCGGCGCGAGTGCGAATGCGGTCCGCGCTTGGCTGCTGTTCAGCAGCTGCGCCCCGGTGCTGATCGCGACCCGCTTCCTCGCCAACCCAGACCCGCCGTTGTGCCTGTTCTGGCTCGCGAGCATGGCAGCCTTGTGGCGCGCCCGCGACGGCAAACTCGGCTGGTGGATTCTCGCCGGCGTGTTCACCGGCTGTGCCTTGCTGAGCAAATACACCGCTGCGTTCCTCGGCCTCAGCGGCGTCCTTGTGTTGCTGTTCGACGCGCCGATGCGGCGCCAGTTGCGGCGACCGGGACCGTGGCTCGCCGTCCTCACCGCGCTGCTCGTGTTCCTGCCTGTCGTACTGTGGAACATCCACAACGACTTCGAGTCGTTCCGTTTCCAGACCTCCCATCGCTTCGGCAACACCCGCTGGTCAGCGCACTGGTTCTTTCAGTTCGTCGGCGGCCAGTTCGGCCTGCTGCACCCGGCGATCGCGCTGATGCTGCCATTCGCGACACTCTGGCTCGCGCGCCGCGCGCTGTCCCGCACCGGCGAGCGCGACCCGAGGGCGCTGTGGCTACTCGCCTTTGGGCTGCCGATGCCGCTGTTCTTCCTGGCCAACGCCATGTGGATGCAGGTGAAGCCGAACTGGATCGCGCCGGCCTACCTGCCGCTGATGCTCGGTGTTGCCTGGTGGTGGTCCGAGAGCGGCGTCCAGGACCGCCGCCCCAGACTGTCACTGTCGGCGCGCCGCGCGGCAATCTGCACCATGCCGCTGCTTGCGCTGGCGCCGCTGATCTCCCTGTGGCCCCAGCATCGCGGTTCGTCGTGGACCGGCTGGACCGAGATCGCGACGTGCGCCAAGAAGTGGGAGGAGAAGATCGACCCCGAGGACCACACCGAGGGCAACGTGTTCTTCTTTGCTGCTGACTACAAGGATGCGGCACAACTGACGCACGGGCTCCGATTGCACGAGCAAGCGCATCCCGAAGAACCGCGGGTCGAGGCAGTTCTCGCCCAAAACGCGCTCGGTCACTCGGCACTTCAGTTCGATCACTGGGACGCGCCGCAGCAGCACCTCGGTCAGGACGCCATCTTCGTGTTGCCGCGCGCGAGCGAACGCGCTGCACTGGTCGGCGAGATGCGCGCCCGTTTCGTGTCCGCCGAGATGGTCGAGCAGGTGCACATCGATCGCTTCGGCATCGAGGTCTTCAGTGCCGACATCTTCGTCTGTCGCAGCTACAAGGGCGCGCACTGAGCGACGGGCACGTTGCGTCCTGAGCCAGCGGCAACGGTCCTTCGCAGCAACCTCGGCGACCACTCGAGTCGGGGCCGCAGCGTCTCTGCGACGCGCTACCGCTGATGGGCCTCCAAAGCGGGCTCGTCAGAACCGGAACGCGAGTCCGATCCAGAGCTGCGCCTCGTTCTGGCTCGGGTTGCGCGGGCTGTCGCGACCGAGTGCATTGGAGATGTGGTGGTACGTGAGTCCAGTCTGCAGGTCGAGCGCTCGTTGCAGCGGCACGACGACGCCGGGCCCGAAGGAAAACGTGAAGTTCCACTCGGTGCCGCCGGGTGGAATGGAGTCCGTCGCTTGCTGAAAACCGCCGGTCACGTCGCAGAACACGCCATAGCTGTCGTCGTCGCTGCGGTAGACGTAGGCTCGGCCAACGCCTTCGGCCTCGATCGACTGCACGTCGGGACCGCCGAGAAACCAGTTCGTAGCCGCCAGCCCGACACCCAGTGCAACATCGTTCTCGACCTGCCACAACTGACGGATCCTGAGACCTGCACTGTCGACTTCGCTATTGCCGTCCCAGAAGAACGACTTCTGCAAGATGGGGATGGCGTAGTACACGCGCACATCGGTGATGTGGTCGCCCTCGTGCGGCAGAGTGAGTGCCAACGGACGACGCGAGCCGGCGTGCGGCAGAGGCGTCCGCCCCGCACAACCGCCGAGCGACAACGCCAGGGGCAGTATCAGGCAAAGGACTCGGAGTGAGACGGACAAGGGGCGAACATGGTGGCGGTGTCTTGGTGCCAATGCAACCTGGGCCCCGACGATGGCGAGCACTAGGTTGTGCCCGACTCGTGCCGCGCCCCCGTCCTAGCCGACCAACGTACATGCCCGCGTTCCTTCGCCTGCTGCTGAGCCTGCTACCGGCTCTTGTGTCGTGCTCAGCCTTCACGACCATGACAGGCCCAGTCGGTGGATTTCGCAGCCAACGCCCGCTGCCCGTCGACGGCACCAAGCTGTTCGACTGGAAAGGAATGGTGCACTGCCACTCCTACCTCTCGCACGACAGCAAAGGCACCTTCGAGGAGATCCAGGCCGCGTGCGAACGCGCGCACACGGACTTCGTGGTGATGACCGACCACCAAACCGACGCGTCGGTCGCGGACGGCCGTCGCGGCATGCTCGGCAACACCTTGTTCCTGGTTGGCTGCGAACTGCGCACGCCGCAGGGCACCGTGATCGCATTCCCGCTCACCCGGCCGCTGCGGCGCTGGATGCACTGCGCCGCAATGGTGCAAGAAGCGCAGCGCCAGGGAGCCATCCTGCTCGTCTGCCACGCCGAGATGTGGCAGGACTGGAACGTGCCCGGACTCGTCGGCGCGGAAATCGTCAACCTGCACGCCGGAGCGATGACCGCCAACCCCGCGTGGGTGCTGAGCAGCGGGCTGTTGCTGCCCTCTCGCTTCCTGATGGAGAACATCGCGATCGCTGACCCCAAGGTGTTCGCCGCGTGGGACGAGCAACTGGAGCTACGCCACCCGTTCGCGCCCGTCGGTGGCGGCGACGCGCACGCGAGCATCAAGGTGCTAGGTCCACTCGGCGGGACGATCGCCGACTACCCCGAGGTCTTCCTCACGATCAGCACGCACGTGCTGGCGCGCAGTCTCGAAGAAGCCGCGATCGTCGAGGCGGTAAAACTCGGCCGCACCTACGTGTCGTTCGATGTGTTCCACGAGGGTTCAGGCTTCGACTTCCGCGCCACGCAGGGGGCACTCGTGCACCTTCCGGGTGCG
>CAMBXM010000111.1 GCA_945871815.1 Singulisphaera sp. GP187 | reverse complement strand
CGCTTTGTCCGTTCCATCAGGAGAAGTCGCCGTCGTTCACGGTCTACGCCGATAGCCAGCACTTCTATTGCTTCGGATGCGGCAAGTCCGGTGACGTGTTCACCTTCTTGATGGAGCAGGAAGGACTGAGTTTCCGCGAGGCGATGGAGACCCTGGCGGATCGCGCCCAGATCTCGCTGGAGGGGGTGTTCGGTCGCGGTGATGCCAGCACGCGAGGCCCGGATCCGCACCAAGTGCTGGGGGAAGTGCGGTCGTGGTTGCAGCAGCAGCTGTTCGCCAAAGAGGGCCAGGTTGCCCGCGACTACCTCGAGCAGCGCGCCTTGGCCCCGGCGATGGAGTCGTGGGGTATCGGCTACTGGCCGGCGCGCTACGACGCCTTGCGCCAGTTCGCAACGCAGCGGCGAATGCCGATGGCAATCCTCGAGCAAGCCGGCCTGTTGCGCGAACGGAGTGAGCCGTTTGCCGGCCGCGTGATGTTCCCGATCGAAGATGAGCGCGGTCGTGTGTGTGGCTTTGGTGGTCGCGTGTTGCCCGGGGCGCCGGTGCGCGCCGACGGTTTCGAGCCGCCCAAGTACATCAACTCACCGGAGTCGCCGTTCTTCAGCAAGCGACGCGTGCTCTACGGCTTGCATCATGTGAAGCAGCAGGGCTGCCGCCGCATTGTCGTGATGGAGGGCTACACCGACGTGATCGCCTGCCACCTCGCTGGTTTCTACGGTGCCGTGGCGGCCCTCGGGACTGCCTTCACCGGTGAGCACAGCAAGAAGCTCGAACGCTATGCCCAAGACGGCGTTGTCCTGCTGTTCGATGGGGATCGAGCCGGCCAGCAGGCGGCAGTGCGCGCTATGCGCGAACTCGTGAACAGCCAGGTCGCTGTCAAGATCGCGCTGATGGCCGATGCCAAGGATCCAGCAGACTATGTTGTCGCTCGCGCTGGCGAGGACACCGACTTGGTGATCGAGCGCCGCGCGCGCTTCGCGGACTTGCTCGACGGTGCCGATGACGCGCTGTCGACGTGGTTCCGTCTGCTGCGCAAGCGGCTCGACTTTGCGCAGCCAACCGACCTCGAGAAGGCGGCGCGTGAATGCGGTCTGCTCCTTGGACTCGTCGACAGCGACCTGCGCCGCCGGGCTCTGCTCCAAGAGATGGCCCGACATCTCGCGGTACCGGCGGAGACCTTGGCGCGGCTGCTGCAGAAGCTGCGACCTCAGCGGGAGACCGAGCGGCCAGTCCGTGGTGACGAGGGCGAAGGCGCCACGGTCCGGAGCGGCGACCTGGATCTCGCCAACATCGATCCGCGGTCGTTGCCGCCTGCTGCGGTCGCCACGACTCCTGGGGCCGTGCAGAAGGGCGCGCCGCGGCCTGCTCTGGCGGCGGAGGGCGACCTGCTGGCCGTCCTCATCGAGATGCCTGAACTGGTCGGGCAACTCGATGCTGAGGTGCTCAAGTCCGCAGAAGTGGCGCGGCTGGTCGGCTTCCTCCGCGACGCCGTCACCCAAGGCCGCGCCGGCCGCGCCGAGGTGGCGCGCCATGTTTTCAGCGCGATCGCCGAGGAGCCCGGTTTGTGTTCCGTCCTGGCGAGGGCGATCAAGCGCGCCGACGAAATTCGCGATCCGGCAGCCTTCTTCGAGATGTTGACCAACGACCGCCGTCGGGCCTCGGCCAAGACCTCGGCCCGGGGTCTCCGGCAGCAGCTGCAGGCCGCGTTGGCCGCCGGCGATCGCGAGACTGCGGATCGCTTGACCCAAGAACTTGTGGCCCAGATGCGAGCGCACAGCCCCCGCGCCTCGGCCGAATGACCTTCATTTCCACAGCTTTCGACCCAGACCCGACGCCCTGATCGCAGACCCTATCCGGGGCCCTACCCGACCCCGAACCTGACTGTCCGGATTGCTCCAGAAGCACAGCATTCTGGATTTCTCCGGCCCTTCCGCAGCCCGCTGTCCGTAAACGAAACCCCTTGGCCGCAGCCCGACGTAGGGACTTCGGCCCCGCGCACCCCATGGATACCCTCGACAAGAAGCTCAAGGCACTGATCAAAGCCCATCGCAAGACGGGCGTGATCACGCTGGCCCAACTCAACTCCGTTCTGCCGGACGACAACTCTACGCCCGAGAAGATCGAGGCCGCGATCGCGATGATCGAGGAAGCCGGTCTCGACGTCGTCGAAGAGGATCAGAAGCAGAAGGACAAGAAGGGATCTGCTCGCAAGGAGGACGGCGAGGATGCTGGCGGCGACGAGGCCGATCTGCCCGAGCTCGATCTCCAAGAGCCAACCGAGGCCGAACTCGCTGCGCCCATCGTCGACATCACGGAGAAGATCGACGACCCCGTGCGCATGTATCTCACGCAGATGGGCGAGATCCCGCTGCTGACGCGCGAGGAGGAGATCTCGCTGGCGCGCAAAATCGAGCTGACGCGCAAGCAGTTCCGCAAGGAGGTGCTGAGCTCGGGCTTTGGCCTGCAGAATGCGATCGAGATCCTCGAGGACGTGTTGAAGGGCGAACTCGCATTCGACCGCACGCTGAAGGTGAACCAGCAGGATCCCGAGGTCGGCAAGGCCGATCTGTCGGATCGACTGCCGGGCAATATCGCAACGCTGCGTTTGATCTACGACGCGGCGCGCAAAGACTGCCTGCAGATGATGGAGGGCACGCCGTCTGCAACGGACTCGCAGGTCCTCAACAAGCGCATCTTTTCGCGCCGTCGCAAGGCCGTCGCCTTGATCGAAGAACTGAACCTGCAGGGCAAGAAGGTTCGTCCAATGATCGATCTGATCGAGAGCCGAGTGCAGGAAGCGCACCGCCTCGGCCAGCGTCTGCAGCGCTATCGCGGCGCTCAGATCCACAATCCGGACGCGCAGGAGACTCGACGCCGTTTGATGGAGATGCAGATCGACGGTCTCGAGACCGTGGAGCGGCTCGAGCGTCGTCTTCAGTTCGTTCGTCAGGCCTATGCCGCCTACGAAGATGCCAAGCGGAAGCTGTCGTCCGGCAACCTTCGCCTGGTCGTTTCGATCGCCAAGAAGTACCGCAATCGCGGGCTGTCGTTCCTGGATCTGATCCAAGAAGGCAACACGGGCTTGATGAAGGCGGTGGAGAAGTACGAGTACCGCCGTGGCTACAAGTTCTCGACCTATGCGACGTGGTGGATCCGTCAGGCCATTACGCGCTCGATCGCCGACCAAGCGCGCACGATTCGCATCCCCGTGCACATGATCGAGACGATGAGCAAGCTTCGCAATGTGACGAAGAAGCTCATCCAGGCTAAGGGTCGCGAGCCTTCGATCGAAGAGGTGGCGGAGGCAGCGCAGGTCTCGGTCGAAGAGGCCAAGCGCGTAATGAAGATCAGCAAGCATCCGATCAGTCTCGACCGGCCGATCGGCGAGTCTGACGACTCGTACTTCGGTGACTTCATCGAGGACGAGTCGGTCGAGTCGCCTGTCAGTGCGGCGAGCCGCGAAATGCTGCGCGAGCGCATCGAGAGCGTGCTGAGCACCTTGACCTTCCGCGAGCGCGAGATCATCAAGCTGCGCTACGGCATCGGCGATGGCTACACCTACACCCTCGAAGAAGTTGGCCGCATCTTCCGCGTGACGCGGGAACGCGTGCGACAGATCGAGGCCAAGGCCGTTCGCAAGCTGCAGCACCCGGTTCGGGCTCGCCGTCTGGGCGGCTTCCTCGATTCGCCGATCAGCGAAGGGATGTAGTCGATCGCGCCCTGCGTTCGCGCCCGCGCCTGGCTCGCATTTCGTGCGGGCCCGGCGAGGCGGCGGTGGTCGAAGCCGCTCCTGCTGAGGCCGATCGGGGATGCAGGCGTCTGACATTCCCCTTGAGCACCGCAGCGAGCTAGCTAAGCTCCCTCGTCCCCAAAGGCGTCCGCCTTAGGGATCAAGACGGACTCAGGTGCATCCGAACGTCAAGAAGCTGCTGGAACTGCAGAAGGTCGACCAGGAGATCGTCTCGCTGCGACGCGATACTGCCTCCCTGCCCGCCGAGGAACTGAAGCGCAAGCGCAAGCTCGACGACCTCGAGCGCCTCGCTCTTGAGCGTAAGGACCGTTCGACCAAGGTCGAACTGGAGACCCGGGCTCTCGACATAACCGTCAAGCAATCGGACGACGAGATCAAGAAGCTCAACGAGCGCCTCAACGCCGTCCGCAACAACGCGGAGTATCAGGCGACTCTGTTCCAGATCGAGTCAGTGGTGCGCGAACGAGATCGCCTTCAGGACGAGTGCCTGAAGTTGCTGGAGGGGATGGACGCCCTCAAGGCCGAGTTGACTACCGCGGCGGCTGCTGCCGCGGAGGAGCGGAAAGTGTTCGAAGGGTTCCTTGCGGAGGCTGCGAAGCTGCGTGCCGCCTGTGAGCTCAAAGTCGTCGGCGTGATTGAAAAGCGCAAGTTCGTCGCCGAGGGCATTCCGAACGACCTTCTGACTGGCTACGAGCGGCTTTTTGCCACCCGCGATGGCCTCGCGGTCTGCTCGGTCGAACGCGGCTTCTGCCAGGGCTGCTACAACAAGATCACGACGAACGACACCGCCAAGCTCATGGGCGGCACAACCGTGATCTCCTGCGACTCCTGCCAGCGCATCCTATACCTACCGCGTTGACCCGGGGATGGCGCGTCCGATCCATCCAGTCGTGGTCGGGACGGCAGGCCACATCGACCACGGCAAGTCGTCGCTCGTTCGGGCGCTGACCGGCATCGACCCCGATCGCCTCAAGGAAGAGCAGGAGCGGGGGCTCACGATCGACCTGGGATTCGCCCGGTGGAAGATGAAGGACGGCCGCTATCTCGGGGTCGTCGACGTTCCTGGTCACGAGCGGTTCGTGCGCAACATGGTCGCAGGCTGCACTGGCATTGACCTCGTGCTGCTGGTCGTGGCTGCTGACGACGGCGTGATGCCGCAGACGATCGAGCATCTCGACATCATTGACCTGCTCGGCGTCCGCGAGGGGATCATCGTGATGACCAAGATCGACATGGTCGATGCGACCCTTGTCGAGATGGCGACCTTGGAGGTCAAAGAGGCGGTCAAGGGCACGGTGCTTCAGGACGCTTTGGTGTGCCACGTCAGTTCCGTCACCGGACAGGGCATCGAAGAGCTCAAGGCAGAAATCGAACAGCTTGCTCGTGGCCTCGAACCGCGACCGAGCGGCGGCGCGTTTCGCATGCCGATCCAGCGCGTCTTCACCTTGCCTGGCATCGGTACGGTTGTGACCGGCATCCCGCTGGCTGGCACGGTGTCGCCCGGCGACGAGATCGAGATCCTGCCAGGGGGGGAGCGGGTGCGCGTTCGTGGCCTTCATGCCTACGGTGGCAAAGTCGAACAAGCAGTAGCGGGACACAGCACGGCCTTGTCGGTGCCAGACGCTCGGCAAGCCGGTCTTCGCCGTGGCATGGTCGCCTGCGCACCGGGGACCTTTCCAGTCGGCTCCGCCGTCGACCTTGACGTTCGGCTGCTGTTGCGCAGCAAACCGCTTCGCCATCGCACTCCGGTCCGACTGCACACCGGAACGGTGGAGATTCGCGGTGACGTGTTGTTGCTCGATCGCGACGTGCTTCCCGCTGGCGAACGTGCCGTGGTGCGCATCGTGCTCGATGAGCCAGTGTGCTGTGCTCACGGGGATCGCGTCTTGCTTCGTCTGGAAACGCCGCCGGTCACCGTCGGCGGCGGCTCGGTGATGCGGGTGGTCGCTGGTCACGGTCGATACCGTCGAAAGTTCCTCGGCGACGAGCTCCAGTCGCTCCGCGAGGCTGGCGACCGTCCGGAGTCGCGCATCGAACACGAGCTGACCCAGGCTGGGGCGTCAGGTTGTGCCATTGCGGCCCTCGCGCAAGCGCTCGAGCGCGATGAGCTGGCCGCCGAAGATGTGCTCGCATCGATGCCCAACGTGCATTGGCACCAGCGGGCGCGCCGTGCCTTTCGGCTTGCGGACCTTCGGCATGGCGAACTCGAGTTGCTGGACTCTGTCGAGCGGATGTTGCAGAAACGCGCGGCGGCAGCCTCGATCCAGCGCAGCGCACTTCGCGCGACGAAATCGTTGCCGCAGCCGTTGATCGATGCCGTCTTCGACGACCTGCTGAACCAAGGGCGCGTGCGTGCCGGCAGTCAGGGCCAGATCCTGTTCCTCGAACGGTTGCGGCCACTGTCGGGCGCCGACCAACAGCGTCTTACTGGCATCGTGGCGCTGTGCACGGAGCGTGGCTTTCGTCCACCGGACCGGGCCGAGATCGAGGCGCACGTGCAACTCGTCGGCGACGCATTGTCGGGCCTGCTCGACCGCGCTGGCGACGAAGGACGGGTCGAGCGCGTGGGGGAGCACTTCTATGCCGCGCCGGTGCTGCGCTCGGCGCTGCGTTCGATCCGCACCAACTGCCTGAAGCACGACGAGGTTCTGGACATCCCCAAGCTGCGCGACGAGCTGGATACCAGCCGCAAGTACCTGATCCCGCTGTTGGAACACGTCGATGCCCTGGGGCTCACGGTGCTTCGCGGTGGTGTCCGGCGGCTGCTGCCATCCTCGGCTCTGAGTCGTGAACTCGGCGCCGAAGGCTGACCGATGCAGCCGTTGACAAGGGCCTAACAGCCTGTTGAAGAACGGTTCCGTCGCCGAGGGTTCGTGAGCTTGTTTCAGCTCAAGGAGCGCGAACTGCCTCGAATCGGCAGATTCGACGCAGTTCGTGCGATGCAGACATCGGACCCGCTACCGCGCCCACAGGCAGGATGCGTGCTGCAACAGGCTGCCAGCGACAGGATTTTCCAAGGGGGCTCCACCGTCGCGGAGGATCCGTTCAGTTCCTGGATGGTCGCGAGCCGATAGAGCCGGGGATCCCCCGGCTGCTACGGAGTTCGCCATGACCGTCCACGACCACGACAACGACGACACCACCCCCGAGAACCTCGGCCCGAACGATGGGCTCGATCCGTTCTTCGAGCAGGGGCCCAAGAAGTCCGGCAACAAGCAGAAGCAGAAGCCGAGCTTCGGCCAGCCTGCGGACGCAGATCCTGAGGACATGTTGTTCGCAGCACCGGCGGCATCCGACGGAGAGGAACCGCCGCTTGGCCAGCCTGGTCGCCAATTCGACGAAGAGGTTCGCTCGCAGTGGGCAGGTCGTGGGATGTCACCCGACGAGATCGGCATCCCGGTCGAGAACAGCCGCAGCCACTTCGATAACGACGACGAACTCGGTATCGACAGCGAGCAAGAACTCGAACTGGTCGACGACGAGAACGGGCTCTCACGCAACGAGGACTCGGACGAGATCGTGCTCGAGGACAGCGAGGCAGTCGCCGAGGCTGCGGACGCGGTTGCAGCGGACGATGACTTGCTAGGTGGCGAGGTCTTCGTGCTCGACGACGGCGATGCCGTCGCCGATGGCGAAGAAGTCGAGCACGTCGACGAGACCGACACGATCTACGCCAGTGAGGACGCTGATCCGGAGCAGCAAGGCAACGAGGGGAACTACGGGGATAACCCGGAGGACCAGGAGGGCACGACACTGCTTGCCGAGGAGCCGCTGCCCGCGGACGGTTACCCGGTCGAAGAAGGATGGGAGCCTGTCGAGGCAGAAGCCGACGACACGGGCTTGCAGACCGAGGGCGAAGGCGAAGTCGAGGCGCAACCAGAGGAAGCCGACGAATCCGAGCCAAACTACCGCCGCCAGTCGCACTTCGAGGTGCTCGAGGGCGGTGGCGAGGATGCGCCGGCAGAGTCCGTCGTCCTGGAGATGGCTCCCTACCGCGGCCGCACTTTGCGTCTCGTCGGTTCGTTGGCGGCAGCGATGCTCGTACTCGGCGCGGCCGGCGTCGTGGTCTTGTCCCCTGAGTGGGTGGGGCTCAAGCTCGATCCACAGCTGAGCGATCGCGTCGAGGTGGCGCGTCCGGATACCGGGCCACGCGTGCCGCAGCCGGCGCCACCGAAGCTCGCTCCGCAGCCGGTGCCGACACCGATCGCGTCGCCTTCCCTGCCGGCCCAGCCCAGCACCGAGGGCGTGCTGCACAGCGAGCCGGTGGTCCCGACCCCGAGCGAGCCGAGCACGACTGCTCCCGTCGTCAGTGAGCCGGCACCGGTCGAGCCCGGGCCTCAGATCGCAGCTAGCGAGCTACCGCGCTATCAGCCGGCGGGTGAGACCCTATGGATCGGCCAGTTCGATCCGCTTGCCGAGCCGGTCGAGCAGTGGACCGACATCCGACCAGGCAGCAAGGCCTTTGCGCAGTTGCAGAACGGCAACTTCTTCATCGGCAGCGTGAAGGGCGTCGCCCGCGACGCGCTCATCATGACCGTCAAGCAGGGGGAGGTCTCTCTGCCGCGGAAAGAGGTCACCAAGCTGACGGCGCTGGACAGCACCGACTACTTCGACCTGCAACGCGCGACGACCGGCTTCTTGAAGCTCAGCAACAAGAATCGCCTCGTGGGCGCGATCCTCGAGTCCGTGGTCGACGATCAGTACATCATCCAGATGCGCTCCGATCGCATCGTTGTGCCGCGGTCGGAGGTCGAGCAGGTGGTCCAGCATCCAGCCTCGGACAACCTCCGGTTTGGCTCACTCGGCGACGAGGAAGAATGGCTGCGACAGGTGGCGGCGCGCCAACTCAAGGCGATGCGGACCGGCAAGGCCGCAGAACCCGCTCTGCCGGTGCGTTCGCCTGGGGCTCAAGTGCCAAAGTCACTGCCCGTGAAGAAGGCCGAGCGCAAAACACCAACGGACCGCTGAGAGGTCATTGCGCGCAGGGCCTTTACGACAGCGCGGATCGGCGGTGTAATCCTCCGCCCTCAACTCCGGCTGATCGATCGATGGACTCCTGTAGCGAATGCGGCAACAACAGCCTGACCCCCCGTCTGCACGAGGGTCACAATGTCATGGAGTGCGACCTGTGTGGAGCCATCGCGGGCGGGTCCGTAGCTGTGGCCACGATCGAGCGTGCTCGTGAAGCGGAGCAAGAAGGCATCGATGCCTCCGTTTTTGCCGTGCAGCGCGCCATCGGTCGCCTCGACGGGGTTCGCGTGACGGAATCGCACGGCGGCGATCGCATTCGCCGCCGCCTGCCGTTCGTCCGATGGCAGGCCCTCGATTCGCGCGGCATCGTCCAGCTCGAGAACCTCGCCAAGTCGCTGCGGCTGTCGTCGACGTCGATGTCGATGTCGTGGACCCTCGAGGTCGACTACCACTCCACGGTGGAGTTCGTCCTGACGCCGCGGGCAGCGACCACGCGTCCGCGCGAGGCCGATGTTGCACTCGCGCAGGCCGACCTGCTGGTCCTCGGGCGAACGCTCGACCGCGACGTGCGGCTCGCGTGGTGGCGCCATCCGGCCGCGCACGGCTGATTCAGGCGCGGCAGATCGACGCAGCGGTAGCGAGTCACCGCGACGGCGTGTCTCTGTCGTGCTATCGTGCGGTGGCCCCTCTGCTGCTCGCAAGAACACACATGCTGCATCGAATCGGCCTGTTGCTGGCCATGCTGCTCCTGACCGCTACTGCGTTTGCGCAGGATGCGGACCCGGATCGGCTTGCGTTCGTGAAAGACTTCCAGCGCTTCTTCCGGAAGTTCAAGACCGAGGCAGAGCAAGTGGAAGCCGTTCGGACACTCAGCGGCTACGAGTGCGTGCCGGCCGTCGACGAGCTGCTCGGGCTAATGGGCCACAAGGTACCCCTGGTGCAACAGACGGCCCTGGCCGTGCTCGCGGGCTACAAAGATTCGAAGTCGTTCCAACCCTGGCTCGATGGCTTTGCCGACAACAAGGACCAGGCTCAGCGACTGCTGTTGCTACGCGTCTTTGGCGCCGCGCACCTGAAGGGGGCCAAGGACGCGATCTGCGCGGCGGCTCTCGAGCCCAAGGCTACTTCGCAGATCCGCTACGAGGCGCTGCGCGCCCTGCAGCTGATCGGTGAGACCAACGTCGCCCAGGTCGTCTCGCCGATGCTCAGCGATGGTGACGCGCTCGTGCGCATGGCTGCCTGCGACGCCGTCGCCAAGCTCGAGCTCGTCGACCTCGGAGTCGCCGTGGTACCGCTGTTGAAAGACTCGGAGTGGCAGGTGCAGACATCGGCGGTCACCGCGGTCGCCGTGACGCGCCCGCAAGCGGCGGTGCAACCCTTGATCGACTTGATGCGGCAGACCGGCCGCGTGCGCACGGAGTGCGCCGAAGCACTGTTCCGGATCACTGGCTTCGAGTTCGGGCTCGAACCCGACCGCTGGCAGGAGCAGTGGAATCGCCTCATGGCCATCGAGGGCTGGCGGATCCCGACCAAGGAGGAGCTCGCCAAGAAGGCAGAGAGCCGAAGAAAGTACGCCGAGATCTATGGTCAGAAGGAGGGCCTGACGACCTTTGCTGGCATCCCGACGACCTCGACTCACGTGATGTTCATCATCGACGTCTCGGGCTCGATGGATGACACGGTGGTGGAGCGCGAGAAGTTCCAGGGCTATCGCGACGACAAGAAGTTCACCGTTGTGCGAGCTCAGTTGCTGAGCGCACTGGACTCGCTGACCGAGACAACCAACTTCACTATCATCGCCTTCGCCAGCGAACTGAACGTGTGGAGACCACGGCTCGTGCCGGCAAACATCGTCAACCGCGAGGCGGCCAAGGCCTGGGTGGGTCGACTGAAACCCATCGGTGGGACCGAGGACCAGGACCTCGCGGCGGCCGGGCTCGGTGGCCTGACCGATCCGGCCGGCGGCAAGACCAACACGCTGAAAGCGGTGCTGCATCCGTTCGGCGTCGATCCGGAGAATCCGCCCCGCGCCGCGGTGACCGGCGGGGACAAGGTGTCGATCAAGAACAAGCTCGACACGGTTTACTTCCTCAGCGACGGTCGCCCATCGATCGGCAAGATCATCGACACCCTGGAGATTCTGAAGGAGGTGCGTCGCTACAACGAGGCCTTCAAGATCGTCTTCCACACGATCGCGATCGGCGAGTTCCAGAAGGAGTTCTTGCGCGATCTCGCCGAACAGAATGGCGGCGTGTTCATCGACCTCGGTCGCTGAGGTCCAGTTCGGCATCTCGCAGCAGCCCGCGCGGTCGTCGCAACATGACCGCGGTCGTCGCGACGATGCCAACGCCAGCACAGAGCGAAAGCGCGGTCGGTAACCCGCTCAGCTGTTGCAGCACAAAGAGACCCTGGTTGATGGGCGAATAGAACAGCCGGCCTCCGAGCGACAGCACCGACCACACGGTCGAGCGCGCCTCGGGCTGGATCCGATGGTTCACGAACTCCTGGACCAGGGCCCAGTGCATGCCAAACGGAATCTGCTGGATGAAGAACATCGCGATCGACACCCACGCCAGTGCGCGCGCGTGTTGCGGCCACGACTCGGCAGCCAGCATCGACAGCGCCATGACCAGCAGGCTCGCGCACAGCATCACCGGCATCGCCCAGAACAGCCGGCGCCGACCGAATTGCTGGACGAGTTCGGGAACGCGCCGACTCAGCGGCGCGGCCACGAGGTTGAGCACGGCGTAGAGGATGCCGACGAAAAGCGGGGAGGCGAACAAGGGCTCGTGCGCCGTCTCGTTGTCGAGCACCACTTGGTAGTTGTGGAATGGGTAGCGCAGCAACGCGAACAGCACGACCCAGTAGACCAGCAGCCAGCGAACGTCGCGCAGCCAGAGGTCGGCCAGTGCTTGTCTGGCAAACTCCCGCCAGCGCCGTGGCTCGCGCTTTTGCGGCTCCCTCAACTGCAGTGCGCAGGTGGCGCACAGCACGCACAGGATGGCCGTCGGCAGGATGGTCGCCGCATGGCCATACCCGCGATCGTCGGCGAACCAAGAGGCGATGCCGCCGCCGAGCAGGAACGACGTTCCGGTGCCCGTGAGCCTGAGTGCGTGGATGCGCGACTCCTCCTTCAGGTAGCGATGCTCGGCGTCATGGCCTCGCAGCAGTTCGTAGAGGAGCGTCGATGGTGGACCAGACAACAGCGAGTGGCCAATGCCCATCAGCGCTTCGCCGACGCAGAAGCCTGTGAACGTGCGCCACGTGAACAGCACGACAAAGCCCAGCGCGAGCACGACTGGGCCGATGACCATCATGGCGCGCTGACCAAGTCGATCGGCCAGTATGCTGGTCGGCACGTCGAACACGAACATCGCCACGTAGTAGGCGGTGATCACTGTGCCGTACTGCGCGAGGTCGAGGCCGTGGTCACGGAAGAAGAGGAACAAGAACGGCACGCACGCGAACGGATACGTCAGCAGCGCGTAGGCGCGGAGCCAGCGCAGTTCGCGTTCGAGAGTGGGCACCGAGGGCAACGTCCCAGAGCTTGGTCCGGCGGGGAAGGGGTAAGCGCCCGCCGGGCGAAAAGGAGCCCGCCGTGCGCGGGCTCAGGCTCTCGGATCCTGAGCAACCAGCGATGACAAGGGCGGCCAGTAGCCGCAAGCGAGGCCCGTATCTCCCGAGCAAGGCCCGTACTTCCGAGCATGGGTGGTCAAGCCAGCCTCCCGTGCTAGATTGCTCGTCCGCGGAACGCCCCGTTCGCGGTTCACCTGAGCCCTCATGATCTCCTCCCTCGTGCTCGGCGCCGTCGGCGCAACGCTGCTCTCTCCCGCATTCCCCGCGGCCGTCGGCCTGCCATTCCCCGCGGCCCTTGGCCTCACTGCGAACGTGACCGACCCGCTGTCGCACGGGGTCCTGGGCGACGCGCGCTTGTCGCTCGATGAGGCGATTCGACTGTGCAACGGCACGCTGGCAATGTGGCAATTGTCGCCGGCTGAGGCTGCGAACGTGACGGGTGCTGGTTCGGTCGTCGATCACGTGCTCATCGATCCGATGGTTACGTTGTCGATTCAGCTGGAAGGGCCGCTGACGCCGATCACAGGCCAGGGCCTTGGTCCGGTGCACATCGAGGGCATCGTCATCCCCGCACCCGGGCACGGCATCACCACGATCCTTCTGGGCGGCTCGCACGCGCACATCTTTGCGCTGCACACCAACGCGGTGACGGTGTCGGGGTTGCACTTGAGCGGTGGTCAAGTTGGCTTCGACGTGCGCACCTCCCAGGGCGGCTATGCCGAGGCGCTGATGGGTCGAATCGACGAGTGTGATATGCACACCCAGACGGTGGCGAGTGTCCGACTCACCGGGATT
>CAMBXM010000110.1 GCA_945871815.1 Singulisphaera sp. GP187 | reverse complement strand
CGCGTACGTGCCGCGTGACCCTGGATGTCGACCCGGGCAGTCTGATGTGACGGCACGCTTTTGCCGTCCTGTGTGCTGCAATGCGTGCTGCAGAGCGTGCTGCAATACGTGCTGCGATGGGTGTCGTGAGGTTGGTCGCAGTATCGAGCGCGGGGTAGGTCAGTCTCCGCGGTGTCGAGCTTGGCGCGACGCGGCGCGATTGCCGTCCTGCCGCTCGACCACGCGTCGCTCCTCGGCGCCGTGTGCGGCGCGTGGTTGTGCCCACGGGCGCAGAAACTCCGGCCAGTCGTGACGGCGACCGCGGGAGTAGTCGTTGGCGAGAGCCGTGCCGGCGATCTCGGGAGCGATGTCGCGATGCTCGGTCATCCAAGCGAACAGCAACGCCGCCAATTTGTGCATGGCGATGCCATGCGTTGCGCGCGCGTTGGTGTGGATCCAGTCGGAGAATTGTAGGAAGGACGCGAAGGCCGACTCGCCGGCCATGACGTGGACAATCGTGGCAGGCCAGTTGCCGGAGTTGGCGACGACGTCCCAGTAGCGCGCGAAGCGCTTCATCCTCTGAGCCTCTGCAAAGGTCAGCGACGCAGTCTGCAACACCTCGTATGGCGGCGTCTTGCTCCATGCCATTCGCTGCTCCTCGTCGTGGTGGACGATTGGCGCGCCGCGCAGTCGCTTGAGAATTCCGACTTGGATCTCGTGAGGCCGCAACGAGTACAGAAGATCGAAACCGCGCCCGAACGTGGCCAGGTCCTCGCCAGGCAGGCCGACGATCAGGTCGGCGTGTAGGTGGACGCCCGTGTGCTCGCGCAACCAGCGGAGGTTCTCGGCGAGCTTGTGGTTGTCCTGCCGCCGCGCGATTGCCTTCCCGACGGCGGCAGAAAGCGTCTGCACGCCGACTTCGAACTGTAGGGCACCCTCCGGGAACTTCGCGATTGGCTCTTTCAGTGCGTCGGGCAGACGGTCGGGGATCAGTTCGAAGTGAACGAAAAGTCCAGGCCGGTGTCGCTGCAGGAAGAACTCGAGGATGGCGACCGCAATCTTGATGTCGAGGTTGAACGTCCGATCGACGAACTTGAAGTGCTTGACGCCGCGATCGAGCAGTCGCTGCATCTGCTGCAAGAACGCTTCGACCGGCGCCTTTCGCACCGGCACGTCAAGCGCCGACAGACAGAACTCGCAGGTGAACGGGCAGCCGCGCGAAGCCTCGACGTAGACCACGCGGTGGGCGATGTCGGTATCGGTGTACTCGTCGTACGGGTGCACGAGTTGTTCGAAGTGAGGTGGCGCCGCGTCGATCCACCTCGGCTCAGGACGGCGGCCTGCCAAGAGCTCGCGGCATAGTGGCGCGAACACCAAGTCTGCCTCGCCGCGGACGACATAGTCCGCCTGCGCGCACATCGGTTGGAGTTCGGTCTCGTGGCTGACTTCGGGGCCGCCGAGCACAATCAGCACGTCGGGTGCGATCAACTTCAGGATGGCGACTAGTTCGGCGGTTGGCGTCGCGTTCCAGACATAGACGCCGAGGCCGACGATTCGTGGTCTGTGGGCCAGGATCTGTTCGGCAATGTCAGCGGGCCGAGTCTGCACGTCGAACTCGAGGATCTCGCTCTCACGGTGGAGCTCGCCAAGATTGGCCCGCAGGTAGCGAAGGCCGAACGCGGCGTGGATCCACTTTGCGTTCAGCGTTGCGAGGACGATGGCGGGCATGGCGGGCCACATGGATACCCCGCGGCGGCTGGCAGGTCGAGTAACCAAGGCAAACTGATGGACTGAGTGTGGTTCTTTGTAACCAGTCTCAAGCTCCTGGCATGAGAGCGTTGCGTGCCCCTAGATGGGCCGCCTGGAGGAGTCCTGTGCGTCCCATGGAGTTCGAGCCGCCACGTTGTCCGAATCGGCACTGCGAAGCGCATCGAGAACCTGAACCCAGGTTCTATCGCCGCGTAGGTAGCTACCAGCCGCGCTGTCGCAACGAGCCGATTCCGCGTTACGAGTGCCGTACGTGTGGCCGGGGCTTCTCCTACCAGACGTTTCGTATGGACTACAGAGATCGGCGACCGCACGACAACGCGCCGCTATTCTGCGCCTTGGTCAGCGGTACGAGCCTCCGGCAGGCCGCACGCAACCTGCAGCTGAACTGCAATTCTGCGCAGATGAAGTTCCGCAAGCTGGCTCGGCATGTCGCGGTTTTGAATCGGAGCCTCATCGCCCAACTCCCGCCCAACCCAGTTTTATGCTTCGACGAAGCCGAGAGCTTCGAACATCGGGCCATCACGCCGGTAACCATCCCCGTACTGGTCGATGACTACACCAAACTGGTGATTGCCATCGATGTTGCCGCCATTCGACGTGTTGCCAAGCGGGGGAGCCCGCGGCGTCGACGGCTCGAGTGCTACGAGGCGGTTAATGGCAAGAGACTAGATCGTGGTCGCAACTGCGTGCGGCGAGTTCTCGGGCGTTTGCAGCGTCTGCTGGCGGGGGCGACAGCAGTCCTAGTGACTGACGAGAAGACCAGCTACGGAGCCGAGTGCCGAAGGCGCTTCGGGGATTCTCTTCGCCACGTGACCATCTCTTCGAGGCTGCCACGCACGCGCGCCAATCCGCTATTTTCGGTGAACTTGACCGAAGCCATGATGCGGGACAACAACTCTCGGTTGCGTCGGCGATCGTGGTGTGTCAGCAAGCGCGCTCGCATGCTTCAGCTTCAATTGGCGCTCTTCTCGGCATACCGGAACTGGCACCGTCCTCGAACCAACTTCGATCCAGCAGAGCGAACACCAGGTGCCATACTCGGGATCTGCCCCAAGCTAGAGCTGAATGAACTGGTCGCATGGCGGCAAGACTGGCGACGGCGCAGCATCCACCCGGCGAGTCGCAACGGGCATCAGACGATCGCGCAGTGGTGTGCGTGAAAGTCGTCGACGCCAACCACATCCACTCCACCAGTAACCGGTATGCCTCTGGGGTGAGGGCTACGGCAAGCGTTCGAACACTGTGATACGCCGTTGTGCCGCACGCTCTCCCAAGTCCGCCGGGAGCTCGTACACCCGATACCCCATAGCCACCAAGTCAGCTGCCCCGATGCCCGTAAGGTCACCGGCTAGCAGTCCGAACTTCGTGCGCGGGTTCTTCGCCATTTGCCGCAACTCATCGACAGTCAGCGGGCGTGGAGGCGATGGTTCCATGCCCACAAAGTACTCGATGCGGCACATCGAGAACGGAAGGTCGTAGGACGAACTCTCGCGGTGCTCGGCGCTGACGATCAGGTCGCCTTTCGCCATTTGCTGACGCAGATGCTGGGCGAGGTCGCGCTCGATGGTCTTGTCCTCTCGCTGCGACTTGGGAATGCGCACGAGATCGGGGCCGAAGGCCAGTAGCGCTAGCGCGACTTTGGCCCAGGTCGAGGTCAGCCCCCATCGCGACTGCAGCCAGCGGAGGCCCGGCCCTGTGAATGCGAGCATCAGCATGCCATAGCCCGAAACGAAGCGCAGGGTCGAGCGCGCTAGCGGGATGATCGCGATCTGAAGCAGAAACAGCCCGATCAGGAGCGATGTGCCTTCGCGCATTCCTCGAGCGCGTTGCGTAACCACTCCGACGATCGCGAGCGCCATGGCCACGTAGCCGACCGCTTCAAAGGCGTGGCCTGGGACGCGCCAGAGGTGATCGAGGTAGAACAGCACGCCTCCGCCCTCGTCACGTCCGGCGCCATGCGGCCACATGAAGGTCGCCTTGGGGGTCAGCGTAAAACCCTGGCCCCAGATCGCGTAGCCGAACGGTGTGCACAGCCCGAACGCGGCGGCGGCTAGCGCGAGCACGAGCGCCTGCCTCTTGTCGCGGAGCCAGAGCCAGGGGATGCCGACGATGGCCAAACTTGCGCCTTCTGGTCGCGTGCCAAATGCGAGGCCGATCAACAGTCCGATGCCGATCGTGCTGAGCGTCTTGGGGCCGCGCAACAGCAGCAAGACCGTGAGTGCCACCAGCAAGTAGAACGGTCCTTCGGTCATGCAGTCGGCCGGGTGTCGCGCAAACCACGTTCCGAGGGCGTAGAAGGTGCAAGCGAGCAAGGCCGCCTGCCGGTCGAACAGTCGCTCGGTAACGGCCCAGAGCGGGAAGATGGCGCAAGCACCTAGCAAGCCCGATGCAATCTGTCCGGCCAGCACTGGATCGATGTTGGGGCACAACCAGAGCACAACGGCGATGGTCCACGGGTAGACCGGCGGAAACACCGTGCCAAACGACGCGGCAAAGTTGCCGTCGGCGATTTGCTCCGCCATCCACAGGTAGGTGGCGCCGTCGCGGCCCGGGATGTGGACGCGCAGCGCCACAACAGCGCGGACTGCGACCGCGAGCAGGAAGCACGCGGCGACAGGAAGTCGGGACGTATGCGCGGAGATCGGCAAGGCGGAGAGATCTATCCTGTTGGTTGGCGAGGTCCAACAGGGACCGCGAGGCTACCGATCTGGTCCGTTCGCTAGCGCTGGTCGAATCTCGCCGCCACTTCTGAGCACGACTCGAGATCGCGGCGATCCAGGAGCAACTGCAGGAAGCGCGCGGGGCTCCACGACAGGGTTGAGATGGCGGGGATGGGTGCAGCGCAGCGCGCGCAGGCCGACGGACCGCCTCGCGAGCTAGTATGGGCACTGCCATGATCCGCCGCGCAACTCCTGTCGACGTCCCGCTGTTGCTGCGCTGCATTCGAGAACTGGCGCGCTACGAGAAACTCGAGCACGAACTGGAACTCGATGCCGCCCGCCTCCACGCCGCGCTCTTCGGTGCGTCGGCGGCGACGTTTGCGTTCGTGGCCGAGGAACAGGATGGTGATGGCGGCAGTCAACCAGTGGGCTTTGCCCTCGGTTTCGCCACGTTCTCGACCTTCAAGACGAGGTCCTGCCTGCACCTCGAAGACCTGTTCGTGTTGGCCGAACACCGGGGCAAGGGGCATGGGCTGAGCCTGTTGCGTGCCGTTGCTGGCGAGGCGGTGCGGCTCTGCTGCGCCCGTCTGCAATGGAATGTGCTCGACTGGAATGTGTCGGCCATTGGGTTCTATGAGGCTCAAGGGGCGCGCCTGCTGACGGATTGGCGCATCTGTCGCGTCGATGGCGACGCGCTCGCGACCATGGCTGCGGCTGCCGATCTCTGACCGGGCGGACGAGGCGGTGGACCGGAGCGCGTCTCGGGATACCTTTCTCCGCGCCCCATGAAGATCGCCTCCATGTTCGCCACGGGTCGCCCGGTGGTGTCGTTCGAGTTCTTCCCGCCCAAGACCGAGGAGGGCGTCGAATCGCTCTATCGCACGGTCGGGGAATTGCGGTCGTGTCGGCCATCGTTCGTGTCTGTGACCTACGGCGCGGGCGGCAGTACGCGTGATCGAACGATCGAACTCGTCACGCGGATCCAGCGCGACCTGAAGCTGACGACGATGGCGCACTTGACCTGCGTGGGCAGCACGCGCGCGGAGATCAAGGAAGTGATCAAGCGGTTGATCGACGGTGGGATCCAAAACGTATTGGCGCTTCGCGGGGACCCGCCGAAGGGCGAGACGGAGTTCAAGCCGGTGCCGGGTGGCTTCCGCTATGCGAGCGAATTGGTCCAGTTCATCCGCGACGAGGGCTTCGATGTCTGCATCGGCGCTGCCTGCTACCCTGAGGGTCACGTCGAAACGCGCGACCTCGAAGAAGACCTCTCGCATCTGATCGCCAAGGTCAAGAGCGGCGTCGACTTCCTCGTGACCCAACTGTTCTTCGACAACGAAGACTACCGTGCATTCCAGCGCCGCGCGCGGTCGGCGGGCATCGACGTTCCGATTGTCCCTGGGTTGATGCCCGTGACCAACGTCGCGCAATCGCAGCGCTTCACGCAGATGTGTGGCTCGCGCATTCCGCAGGAGTTGCTGCGGCGCTTGCGAATCGTCGAGACGGACGCGAGCGCGGTGGTTGCCACCGGTGTGCACTGGACCGCCGAGCAAGCGCGGCAACTGCTCGCATCGGGTGCCCCGGGCTTGCACTTCTACACGCTGAACAAGTCATCGGCGACGCTCGCCGTGCACGCCGCACTGGGCCTGTGATCGCGCGCTGGCGGTTGCTGCGGTCGCTCGCGTAGCTTCTGGAGCATGTCCCGCGACGCCACGATCCATGCCGCCCTGCACCGCAGCCGCCGTCAACGTTTGCTCGACGAGCTGGGCGATGGTCTGCTGCTCCTGCCGACCGCGAACGAGACGATCCGCAACAGCGACGTCCATTACGAGTTTCGACCGGGTAGCGACTTCCACTTCCTGACGGGCTTCCCCGAGCCTGAAGCGCTGCTCGCGGCATGGCGCACTGGCAAGGGCACGCATCGTGCCGTGCTGTTCGTGCGGACCCGCGATCCGGCGCGCGAGATCTGGGACGGAAAGCGCTACGGCACCGCGGGTGCAGTCAAGACGTTTGGCGTCGACGAGGCGCTGCCGGTGGGTGCGATGTGGGGCAAGCTCCTCGAGTTGCTGGCTTCGCACCGCACCGTGTTTCATCGCCTGGCGAGCGACCGCGCCTTCGACCAACGTCTGATCGACGCATTCGGCAAGCTCGCGATGCAGAAGAAGCGTCAGCAACCAGCGCATCCGACGGTCGTTGATCCCATGCCGGCCATGGCTCATTTGCGATTGCGCAAGGACTCGGCCGAGATCGAGTCACTGCGGCATGCGACTTCGGCAACGGTGGCCGGGCACATCGCCGCGATGCAGTTTGCGATGCCCGGCATGCACGAGTTCGACGTGCAGGCATCCATCGAGGCTGCGTTTCGCATGTGCGGCAGCGGTCGCAACGGCTACAGCTCCATCGTCGCCAGCGGTCCCAACGCGTGCGTCCTGCACTACCACGAGAACGATCGCCGGATGAAGAAGGGCGACCTCTTGCTGGTCGACGCTGGCGCCGAGGTCTTTGGCGTGACAGGGGACGTGACGCGCACCTTCCCGGTCGATGGTACGTTCACCGATGCGCAGCGAGCAGTGTATCAGGTGGTGCTCAAGGCCCAGCTTGCCGGCATCCGCGCCGCCAGGCCTGGTGCGGCGTGGGACGCACCGCACAGGATCGTGCTGCGCGAGCTGACCAAGGGTCTCGTTCAGCTGAAGGTGCTGAAGGGCAATGTGGCGGCGCTGCTGAAGAAAGCCGCGTTCAAGCCGTTCTACATGCACGGCACCAGTCACTGGCTTGGTCGCGATGTCCATGACGTCGGTGCCTACCAGGACGCTGCCGGCAAGCCAATGCGACTGCAGCCGGGCATGGTGTTGACGATCGAGCCAGGGCTCTACTTCGACCCGCGCGATCGGCGGGTGCCGAAGGCCTTCCGCGGCATCGGCATCCGCATCGAAGACGATGTGCTGATCACGGCGCGGGGCAACGAGGTGCTGACTGCCGCGGCGCCGAAGACGATTGCCGACATCGAAGCAACCATGCGCGCCCGCGAATCGTGACGGAGGCGGGTCCGAGCGATGCGCCGCGCCAGCACGGGCTAGCGGTGGTGGTCGAGGAGTGGTTTCAAGGGCAAGCGCTCGCCGCGGCGGTGCGGCGCGCGCACTGGCCGAGGCTCGAATCGCGGGTAGAAGCCACCGTCGACGCGTGGCTGGCGCTGCTGGAGCACAGCGCGACCAAGGCGACCTTCTTCGTCGACGCATTCGTGGCGGAACGCCGCCCCGCTCTCGTGGCGCGCATCGCAGCTTCGGGACACGAGTTGCGCGGCGACCGCGTCGAGGACGCGCTGACCGCACGGCAAGCAGTTCGCCTTGTGTATGGCGAAGAACTAAGGCGTGCGGCCGATGGTGAGGATGCGCTCGATGACTTGGCGAGAGCGTCGAAGCCATGCGCTTTTGTTTTCAGCGCCTGGGAGCTTGATGCGACGCAGCCCCGCATCACCGGCGCGAGCCGGCGCGACCAGCAAAGGCACTACGCCGGGATCGATCGCGTCGCAGGTCTTGTGCGGCACATGCTCGCGCGTTTCTGGCCGACCTCGCTCGAAGCAGCCTTCGGCTTGCAGGCAGCACCACTTGTCGTGGCGGTAGCCACTGGTGCCACGGCAGTCACGGTCGCAGCGACGATGACGCAGCGCGTCGCCGTCGTGGTGCCGATGTTCGATGAGGCTGCGAACGTCGACTACTTGCTGCGTTCGCTCGACGAGCTCGCGGCGCGTGGTCGAGATCGCTACGCGTTCGAGTTCGTGTTGGTCGATGATCGCAGTCGCGACGCGACGTGGGAGCTGTTGCAGCGTGCTTGCCGCGACCGCTCCGACGTCAAACTGGTCCGCCATGAACGCAACCGCGGCGTCGCCGCGGCGATCCTCTCGGGCATCGAGGCGGCGACCTGCGACGTGGTGGCGTCGATCGACTGCGACGGCAGCTACGATCCGCTCGATCTGCTGGCGATGGTGCCGCTGCTGGACTCTGCCGCCATGGTCACGGCGTCGCCGTATCACCCGCAAGGTGGCGTTCGCAACGTGCCGGCCTGGCGTCTACTCCTGTCGAAGACGCTCTCGCGCATCTATCGAATCGTGCTGCGCAGCGAGCTCCACACCTTTACGAGTTGCTGCCGCGTCCACCGCCGCGACGCAATGGTGGGTATGCGGCTGTTGCACGAGGGCTTCCTCGGCATGGCCGAGATGCTCGTTCGCGTCTTGCGTTGTGGCGGTGTCGTGCACGAGTACCCGACGACGCTCTCGTCGCGCCTGTTGGGCTACTCGAAGATGAAGACGCTGCGCACGATCCGCGGCCACGTGGGCTTGCTCGTGGCGGTCATGGTCGGCCGCGTGCGCTGAGCTGCGCGCAGCTGTGGCAGGGCGCAACACTTGGTCGCCCGCGCCGTCCCGCAATGGGACGCAAGGCAACATCGCGGCGGATCGCAGGATGGCGACTGCATTCCCCCTGGTGCGCATGCCGATGACCCGAACTGCAACTGGGAATGCATCGGGATGTCGAGCCGCCACACACCTAGACCAGCCACCCATGTGGGAGGGCCCGCCGTACGCAGGGCGATGGTCAGCGTGCTCTGGCACCTCAGGAGGGCGCTGTGCTGAGCCGCCTGCTGTGGCTTCTAGCAACGCCGGTCCTGCTCGCAGCCGCCGCCACAGTTGCGGCCGTGTTCTGCTGGTCGATCCTGGCGATCACGTTGGCGATCGACTTGCTGTGGTGGCCGTTCACGCTGCGGCGAGCCGCTGCACCGACGCGCCGTCCGCGCGACCTCTCGTCGGCGTCGATCGTCACGGTCTCGTGGAACGGCAAGCACTTCCTAGAAGTGTTGCTGCCGTCGTTGAAGTTCGCGGTCGAAGAGCATGGCGGCAACCACGAGGTCATCGTCGTCGACAACGGCAGCACCGACGGATCCGTCGAGTGGCTCCAGAAGGAGCACCCGTGGGTCAAGGTCGTGGCGCTGTCCGAGAATCGCTACTTCGTCCGCGGCAACGAGGCCGGCGTGGACGTTGCGACGCGCGACGTGCTGGTGTTCTTGAACAACGACATGGAGGTCCAGCCGGGCTTTCTGCGGCCCCTGCTCGATGGCCTGCAGGATCCGGACGTGTTCGGGGTCGCTGCCGAAGTCTTCTTCCGCGACGAGCACAAGCGCCGCGAGGAGACGGGGCGAACTCGCGGCACGATCGAGAACGGCTGGCTCAAGCTGGCGCACGCCGAGCCGAGTCGCGACGAACGGGAACTCGACTACGTGCCGACCCTGTGGGCCGGCGGCGGGAGCTCGGCGTTCGATCGCCGCGTGTTCTTGGAGATCGGCGGCTTCGATCGCCTCTACGACCCGTTCTACATGGAAGACATGGGGCTGTCGTATCAGGCCTGGCGTCGCGGCTATCGCGTGCTGTTCACCTCGAAGAGCTCGGTGCTGCATGAGCATCGCGGCACTAGCCGCAAGGCCTTCGGCGATCGCTACGTCGACAACACGATCCGGCGCAACCAGCACCTGTTCTTGTGGCGCAGCGTGACCGACCCGCGGATGACCGCGGCGGTGCTCGGCATGCAGCCGCTGACGATGTTGTTGCGCGGTGACCGATCGATCGACGCAATCGCAGGCGAGGCGTGGTTTGAACTGAAGGCACTGCTGCGCGCCGTTCCGCGGCTACCCCAGGCGCTCTGGAAGCGCTGCGCCGCCCGGCGCCATTATGTGCGCACCGACCGCGAGGCGTTCTCGCAGGCCAACTCGATCGCGGCGCAGCGTGCGAGTGGAGCAACCGACCTCGGCACGCTGCCGACGCCGCAGAAGGCCGGCCGGCGCATTCTCGTGCTCAGTGCCCGTCTTCCGCGCCTTGGCCACGATGGTTCTTGGGTCCTCTGGCGGCGCCTCGAGACGATGGTGCGACGGCACCGCGTGACGCTGTTTGCCTTCGTCGACAACGAGGCCGAGCGCGCCCATGTGGCGCCGCTCGAAGCCCTCGGGCTGGAAGTTGTCACCGAGATCCGCGAGACCAATCCAATGCCGGGCAACCTGCATGGTTCGGTGCCGCATCGGCTGTTCCGGGACTACTCGTCGCCGGCGATGCATCGCGCCGTCCAACGCATGTTGGAAGGTACCGATCACGATCTCGTGCAGGTCGAGTATGTGGAGATGGCGCATCTCGTTCGCCACGAACCGCGGGTTGCTCCACGCCTCTACGTCTGTCACGAGTCGATGACGCTCGCCGAGCAGCGCTCGGGATCCAGCTCGTGGAGGGTCGCGGCTGCCGCACGCTTCGAACGAGAAGTGCTGCGGGCCTTCGACGGCACGGTCACCTTGTCCGAGATCGACGCGCGCACGCTGCGGTCGCTGCTCCCGCTGCACTCCATCGCCACCGTGCCGAGTGGCACCGACATCGTCGATGTTCCTGAGTTCGTCGAGACTGGTGCAGCTCCCGTCATCGCGTTCGTGGGCTACTTCAAGCATGCCCCCAACGTCGATGCCGCGCAGTGGTTGGCCAACGACATCATGCCGCTGGTTCGCCAGCACATCCCGAATGCGTTACTCCGCCTGGTTGGTCGGAACGCACCTGCTGCAGTCGCCGAGTTGGAACGGCCGGGAATGGTCGAGGTGCCTGGCTACGTCGAGGACATGGTCGCGGAGCTCTCCCGGGCTACGGTAGTGGCGCTGCCATTGCGTACCGGCGGCGGGCTGCGCGGCAAACTGCTGGAAGCCTGGGCCGCGGGCCGACCGGTCGTGGCGACGCCAATCGCATGCGAAGGACTGGACCCAGAAGGCGGCGTGCACTGTCTCATCGCGGTCGAGACGCAGCAGTTTGCCGACAGCCTCGTGGCGGCGCTGAAGGATCCGGTGCTGCGACTGCATCTCGGCGCCAGCGGTCGCCTGCTGGCGCGTCAGCGGTACTCGGTCGACGCGGCAATCGACGCGTTCGATGTCGTCTATGACGAGATGCTCTACGGCGGTCGGCCATGAAGGCGGCGATGATGTTGACGACCGACGGGCCGCGGGCGCTGGCATTGGCAAAGAAGCTGCGGAGCGAACTGCCGAACGCGCGCTGGACGGCGTTCGTCCGCGACGACGATCGCGAGTTGCTGCTACCGGTGCTCGCTGGTTGCGAGGTGCGTCGCGACAAGCCGCATGGCTCCAAGGTGCGGTTTCTGCGCGCCCTGCGCAGTGAGAAGTACGACTACATGGTGGTTGCCTGGCACGGCGGCGAGCGGGCGCAACCGCTGCGCGCGGTGGCGCTGCTCTCGGGGGCGAAGGACACGGTCGCAGTCGACGACCGCGGGCGGCACTTCGCGGTGCGCTGGTGGGCACCGTGGACGTGGGCCGAGCACTTCGTGCGGCGACTGGGGCAAGCGAGCGTGCTGCGCCTGTTGCGGCTGTGCTCGAACGTCTATCGCGCGACCGTGGGTAGAGTCATCGCGACGGCGGTGCTGGCGCCGGAGTGGCTGCGGGTCCGGCGGTTGCCACCGGCACGGTGATCGTCGCTACCGCGAGCCCGCGTGTGCTGGCAGCAAAAGCAGGCGCTCGCACTCGGCAAGCAGCCAATCCACATCCACGAACGGCTCCGCGGACACGTCCTGCCATCGCACCCTGCCGTCGCCGTCGATGAGTACGGTTGCATGCAGCGCCATGCCCTCAAAGTCGTCGAAGGCGCGGAAAGCGCGGAATGCCACGTGGTCGGGGTCGGCGCAGAGGCGCAGCGAGATGCGCTGGTCCTCCGGCAGCCCGTCCTGCAGTTCGCGCACCGTCGCGGCGTCCTGGTTGCCAATCGCGAACATGTCGATGCCACGTTGGGTGAACGCCTCGACCTTGGGGCCGAAGGCGCGCAACTGCTCGACGCAGTGGGCGCAACCGAAGCCAAGATAGAACACGAGCAGCGTCGGCCTGCCCCGTCGGTCCGCAAGGGTGACGCGGGTGCCGTCGGTGCGTTCGAGGTCGAACTCGGGCGCTGCTTGCGGCTGCCAGCGAAACGGGCCCAGGGCATCGAGCGCCGGGCGGTCGGCAACGTCGGCGGCCGGTGGCTGTGGCAGACGCCAGTCGGTCGGCAGGTTCATCGCCGCGGCGACCTCCCCGAGTCGTTGCAGCAGCGGAGCATCGAGGTCGGCGTGACCTGCGATCTTCTGCAGCTCCAAGAAGCGGGTGCAAAGCTCTTCCGTCTTGCCGGCGCGGTGCAGGGCGATGCACAGGCGAGCCAGCGTCTGTGTCTTTGGCTTCTCGCCGAGTGCGGTCGTCAACCGCTCGACTGCCTTGTCGTGCTCCCCGAGCAGCATCTCGGCCTGCGCGCGCGGCCATGGCGGCGTGCCCGAAGCGCGTTCGAAGTGCTCGAGTGCCAGTTTGCCGTCGTTGCGAGCCAGGGCCGCTTCACCGCGCAACCGTTGGAGCAGGTCGAACGCGCGCTGCAGGGTGTCATCGTGCTTCTTCAGGGCCGTGACTAAGTCAGTGCTGCGGTCCTCGCGCGAAGCCTTGCGGGCTTCGGCGGCATCTTCGGCGGCATCGATCGCGGTCGCGCGGTCGCGGCGGAGGCGGTCGCGCAGAGCCTCGGCCTCGGCTAGCACCGCATCGCCCGCCGCGAGGTCGTTGCTGCGATACTGCGCGGTACCAAGCGCTTGAAGGCGGCGGACTTGTTCGCCGACGTCAGCGGTCGCCTCGACGAGGCCGCCAGTGCAAGCGGCGATGAGTTCGGGCCAACATTCAAAGGCCTCGAGCGTCTCCAGCAGCCGTACGCGACCGTAGCCAGCGATGTCCTCGCTGGCTTCGACGCGGTTG
>CAMBXM010000109.1 GCA_945871815.1 Singulisphaera sp. GP187 | reverse complement strand
TCCGGCAGACCTTCCATCGACAACCGCGAGAGATCGGTGGGCGCGAGCGCCAGCATCGGCGACCGCAACCAACTGCCGTAGAGCGCGGTCCACAACACTGCCGCACCGCCGTCGCCGCGGCCCGCGACCAGCGTGCGCGTGCCATCGATCGGCAGGCGGCGCGTCAGGTACTCGACGATCTGTTCGAGACCTTGTTGCACCGCACCGTAGTCGGAACGGAAGCCGTCGCCCGAGTTCCAGCGCCCGCCGCGGCCGAGGTCTTGCTGGGCTTGCGGGAACGCGTGCTCCACCACCGCGATCGCCGCCGCATCGCCGATGGCGTGTTGCCAGAAGGCGAGCGCGTCGCGCGGATCCTCGCCGGCATCGGGCACGAACACGAGGAGCGGCGCCGTCCCTGCCGCCGAATCCGGCAAATGCAGGAGATAGCGAAGCTCCTGCGCAACGGTCACCGCAAAGGTGCCTTCGAACTCGCTGCGCGCGACGGCCTGCGCATAGACGAGGTAGTCAGCCTGATCGAAGTCGCGCGTTGGCTGCACCGAGTGCATCGCGCCTGCGGTCGCAATCGCAACCGTGGCGATCTTGATGCCCTCGGCTCGCGCCATGCACTGTTTCACGGTGCCGTCGCGATACGCGGTGTGGAAGCCGCCCGCGACGTGCAACACGACCTTGCCCGGGTGGGATCGATGGGCCTTGGCCACCGCGTCCCCCATGGCGTTGTCCCACAGGTTCTGGCCGTCGTAGAGACGCTCCTCGGTCGTGCCCGGTGCGCCGCCCATGTGCCCTCGCGTCGCGCGATCGACGCGCTGCCAGTACGCGTCGCTCGCCGGCAGGATCGTCTCGGGCATGAACGCGCGCTCGTCTGCACTGAGCTTGCTGATCGCGTCCTTGCCACCGCCCATGCCGAGCTTGCGCCGCAGCAACGCCGGAAAGTTGGCAGCGACGATCGGGATGCCCGCTGCCTTCGCCGTCTCGATGAGCGGACGGTAGTCGCTCTGGTAGTTGCCCCACGGCCGCGAACGCTGCAAGAACGTGGCTTCGTCGATCTCGCCCTTGCAGTAGGCATCGAGCGCCGGCTGCACATCGCGCTCGAACATCTCGAGCGAGAGCACGACCTCGTTGCTGCGCACGCGCAGCAACTCCTCGAGCACCGCCAACTCGACTCGATGCGTGGTGTCGTCGAGGTGGGTCTCACCCAGGAACACGACGTCGACCTTGGCGAGGGCCGCGCCGAGCGACTTCCACTCGATGCGCTCGCCACTGGCTGAGGCGAAGACGGCGGTCGCCTCCTCGAGCTGCGGCAGGAGCCGCGGCTCCTGGGCGAGTGCGACGGAGGCGGCGAGGACGAATGCGAGCGACGTAGCAGTGCGAAACATGGTGGGTAGCCGAGCGGAGGAAGCAGCATGACACCGCAAACCTCCGATCGATGCGAGCGCACAGCAGCCGCGCGCTCGCGCACCGCGAGCTCAGCCCCTCAGAGGCCGAGCGTCAGCACCTGCCCATTGGACGCAATCGCGCCCAGCGTCGTCAGCGGCGGCGCCCAAGCGACGCCCTGGCCGACGACCGACAAGGCCAGCAGCGCCGAGTCGTTCGGGATCGACAGCACCGTCGACGCCGTCGCCGTCGGAGCGGCATAGAAGTAGCTCCAACCACCGATCACGTGCGCAAAGCAGCCTTCCATACCTGCCGAGGTCAGGTCGATCGCCGGCAGTGCCTGCTGCGTCGACATCGCCAGCGCCGCCCACGGCGCACCGGCCGGAATGCCGCTCAGCGCCATCGTGATCGAGGTGCCGAGGATCGGCCGCGCGCTCGTGCTCAGGCTCATGCCCCGGAACACCCCAGCGCAGAGGTTGAACGCGGTCGAGGCCGACAAGTCGCGGCTGCCCGAGTCGGTGGCACCGGTGCCGGGGCTGAAGCCACAGAGATAGGCACCGGGCGAGATCGTCACGCCTTGCCAGCAGAGGTTGACCTGACCGTTCGGGAAGAACTGGTACTGGAAGGTCAGCAACCCGCCACCGCTGAAGTTCGGCACGTTGACGAAGCTGATGATCGTGCGCGCCGCCGTGCTGTCGACCAGAACCTGACCGCCCGCACCCGGGTTGAGGTCGTGCCAGGCCGCGGCCCAACGCGCGACGCCGGTCAAGAACGCACTGCTCGACACGCTGAAGCCGCTGCCGTTGCCGACCCCGACCGAGACGTAGCCGTTGGAGCAGACGCGCAGACTCGAGGTCGTGCCACCGGGATACTGCATCGTGAACGGCAACGTCACCGCGGCGTCGTTGTCATCCGCGAGCAGGAGCGGCGTGCCCGCCGGCGCAATCCAGGTCGCGGAGTCCATCGTCGCGACGTAGGTGCCGCCATTCAGCGCCATGCCAATCGAGCGGTTGACGAGGTCGAACGGCGCGCCCGATGGGAACAGCTCGTAGAACGAGTTCGCGCAACTGCCGCATGACGAACCCACGGTCTGAACGCGGGCCGACGGGATGCCACTCGGGACTTCACTGGCGACCGACACGGCGATCGCACCGGGGCCCGGCCGCGCCTGGTCGACGTTGACGATGCCGAACGAGGGCGCCGCCGAGCAGTCGAACCAACAGTTGTAGATCGTGTTCCACTCGACCGCGTTGTTGGCCGCGGCAGTGAACGTGATCTCGGTCGGCGTGCGCGAGAACGACCACTGGTTCAGCGCATCGGCGTCGATGTCACGGAAGCCGAAGTTGGTGACCGTTGCAGCAGCGTCGACCGGAATGCGCAGGGTCGCCGCACCCCGCGAGTTGTCGAGGTTGTGCACCGCGTATTCGTAGTGGTAGAGCCCGGCGACCGGGCCGGTGACCTTCACGCCCACGGCGAAGCGACCGTCGTCGAGGCCGTTACCCGCGACATCGACTGTGGCGCCCGACCATTGCCGCAGGACCGAGCCTTCGAGCGAGGCGCCCGTGACGCCCGAGGACCAGTTGGTGCCATTCCACGAGATGGAGCATGGCCGACTCATCAGGTTGTTGCCGCGGTTGCCAATTGGCTCGCCCTGAATCATCAGGTGCACTTGGCCAAAGAAGTTGCCGCCACCAGCGATCTCGCTCTCGCGAACTTCGACGCGGTTCTTCACGGCGTCGAAGGCGCCAATCTGCGCACCGGACAGCGACTGCACGCGGTCGGTGGCTGCAGCACCGGCAACGACGGGATCGCCGCGGTCGAAGTAGCTGCCCTGCGAGTTCCACGTGCCGAGCCACGGGTCGATCTCGGTTGTCGGCCCGAGGTCGAAGCGGTTGCTGTTGATGCCGCTGCTGTAGGTGTCGGAACAACCGACGAACATGAACTGCCCGCCGGTGTTGTTGCACGGCGCGCACGGGCCGCTGCTGAAGTTGAACACCGCGCGCGAGTGCTTCAGGTTGCTGCGCCCCGAGACCTGCACCATGCGGCCGTCGCGTTCGCGCGCCAGCATGAATGCGATCTTCGGGTAGGTGTCGACCATGACGCCGGCGCTGTTGGCGATCCAGGGGATGTTGACTGCACCCGAGTTGCAGTACGAGTGGCCGACACCAAAGCCGGCGTCACCGTTCGGGAACGTCCCGCGGCGACCGAAGTAGCCGACGTCGACGACTTCGTAGATGCGCGCATCCATGCCGGGCACGGCATTGCTTTGCGCAATCAGTGGCACAGCGCAGCCAAGGGCCAATGCCATTCTGGAGATGGTTCGCATGAGGTTCTCGAGTGCTGGTTCGATTCGGGGGACCTGGGGGCGAAGGCCAACAGTGTGCCATCGACCAACGCCAACGCCATCGGGCTTTCGCGATCGGATGGCCGACGGACCTGCTCGGCCAAGCACGGGGCTCCTTGTGGGGCCCAAGAAAGCGGGCTGTAATCGGGCGCACGACCATGGACCCAGCCGACGTCATCGACGCTGCGGCGCGCCGCTTCACGGCGCGCTACGAGCAGATCGCACCCGCCCTGTGCGTGTGGGCGATGCGCCACGTGTCGGCGACGGTTCGCGCCCGCATCGAAGTCGACGATGTGCTGCAGGAGACTTGGCTCCGCGCCTTGCGGCTCCAAGACCGGTTCACCGGCGACGACGCCGCTTTCCGCTCGTGGATCTTCGCGATCGGCAAGAACCTGCTGCTCGAGGTGCAGCGGAGTACGCGGCGCCTCCAGCGCGTGCGCATCGGTGACGGCGACACCGCCCAGTTTCATGCCTTCGACCAGATCTCGGCCTCGGTGACGGCGATGTCGCAGGTGCTGCTCCGCGACGAGGCGATCCAGAGATTCCACGCCTATCTGCAAACGCTGCCGCGTGCGGATCAAGATCTCGTGTCGTTCTGCGGCCTTGAAGGGAGCACCTGCGCTGAAGCGGCGCGAAAACTCGGTATCGGCGAAGAGGCCGCGCACAAGCGCTGGCAACGCCTTCGCGCCCGCTTGCGCGAAGGCGGGCTCGCTGACGAGTGGCTGTGCGCATGACCGAAGTCCCACAACCGCGCGCGGACGAAGCCGATCTGTTCGACTTCGTGGCGACCTTCCTGCGCGATCGTGAAGACGGGCAAGAGCTACCGCTCGCCGACTACCAAAAGCGCTATCCCGGACGCGAAGCGGAGATCGCGCGCGAGCATCAGCGACTCTGCAGCGAAGCCTCGAGCCCGTTGGCTGCAGCGGCCGCGACCGTTCACCGCATCGGTCCGTATCAGGTGATCCGACAGCTCGGCAGCGGCGGCCAAGGCGTCGTGCTGCTCGCCGAGGACACGCGACTGCGACGGCGCGTGGCCTTGAAGGTGCTGGCGCCCCATCTCGACTTCGTGTCCAGCGAACGATTGCAGCGCTTTCGTCGCGAGGCCGAGATCCTGTCGCAGCTCGACCATCCCGGTATCTGCCAGGTCTATGAGGCCGATGCGCAGGACGGCGTCCCCTACCTCGCGATGCGCTACGTCGACGGCCAGTCGCTGGCGGCCCTGCTGCACGAACGCCGCCAGAAGGGCCAATTGCCGCGCACCCGCCGCGACGTGCACGAGGTCATGGGCTTCATCGAGGCGGCCGCGCGCGCCGTGCACGAAGCGCACGAACACGGCATCGTGCACCGCGACATCAAGCCCGGCAACTTGATGATCACCGCCGAGGGCCAACCCGTACTGCTCGACTTCGGGCTCGCGCGGCAATCGAGTACGGAAGACCTCCAGATCACGCGCGCCGGCGATGTGTTCGGCACCCTGAGTTACATGGCGCCGGAGATCCTGCAGGCGCGACCCGCCGACTGGCGCGCCGATGTCTATGCGCTGGGCGTGACGCTGTTCGAGTGCCTGACGCACCAGTTGCCGTTCGCGTCGAAGTCGCAGGCCGAGCTGTTGCGCGCAATCGAACAAGGCGACGCGGTGCCGCCGCAACGACTCAACGACGCCGTGCCACACGATCTGGCGGTCGTCGTCGCGACTGCGATCGCCCGCAACCCGTCCCAGCGCTACGCCACGGCCGCCGCGTTTGCCGACGACCTCGCGCGCGTGCGAACGCGCGAGCCGATCCTCGCGCGCCGCACCCGCCTGCACCTTCGCCTGCTGCGCTGGACCCAGCGACACCCGACGCTGGCGACGGCGACGCTGGTGTGTATCGCGTCCGTGATCGGGCTGCTGCTCGCGTTCAGCCGCCTCAGCGCCAACGAACGTGCGGCCTCGGCATTGCACCGCGCCCTGCAAGCGACCGGAACCGAAGAGGGCGCGACGGCAGCACTCATCGATCTGCTCGCCGCCGAAAAGCGCTCACCGCGGCCAGCTCTGCGCGATGCGATGTGGACCGTGCTCGACGGCAACCACCTCGCCTGGCAGTCACCGCGCACGCCAGTGCCGGCCCTGCAGGTCGATCCCTCCCCGACCTTCGACCCGACCGGCCGCTTGGTCGCCGAGAGTGACGCGCATGGCTTTGTGACCCTGCGGCAAGCACGAACCGGAGCGCTGGTGCGCCGCCAACGCGTACTCAACGGTGCTGGCAGCGACCTCGAGTTCATGTCCAAGGACCGATTGCTGGCGGCGACGGGGCATTCGCTGCGCATCGTGTCGGTGCCCGACCTGGCGACGGTGCAGAGCCTCGCACTGCCGATGGTCGAACCGATCACCGACTCGGCCCGCGTCGCCGCCACGGTTTCGCCGGACGGCGCGACCATCGCGCTCGGGCTACCAGGAGCCATCTGGCTGCTCGATTCGCGCACCCTCGTGCGGCAGGCAGAGATCGAACTGAGCGCCGCAGTCGCCGTGCGCCACATCGAGTTCGCGCCCGGCGGCGCGCACATCGCGGTGCTCGGCCGCAGCATGGGCGCCGACCCCCATGCCTGCACCCATGCGTGGATCGTCGAACTGCAGTCGCGGCGCACGGTCTACTGCATGCCCGTCGAGACCGAGGGCACCCTCTGGCTCGCCTGGCATCCGAGCGGTGCGCAGTTCGTGCTCACCGGCAACGGCGGCACGGTACGGGTACGCGACAGCCATGACGGCGCGCTTCGCTTCGAGCGAGCTGCGGGCCAGGAGGTCAACTGGTGTGGTTTCGATCCCAGTGGCAGAGCGCTGCTGGTGCCCACCGACCGCGGCACCGATGTGTTCGCTTGGCAAGACTCCCACGCACCGCCCATCGCGCACTTCGACCACCCGTCCGAGCGCACGATTGGATCGGCCTCGTTCGCGCCAGACGGCAGCCGCTTTGCCTGCGTACTGCGCGACGGCTCGATGCTGATCTTTGCGACCGCCGACTGGACGCTGCTGCGCCAGTCGCGCCACCGGGTGCGCGACGCGCGCTGGCTGGCGTGGTTGCCGGACGGTTCGGCGCTGCTGACCGCGGACATGGACCACACGACCGCATGGGCCACGGGTGTGCGGTCGCACCTTCCCGAACTGCGCGGCCACCGCAGTGCGGTGACCTCGATCGAGTCGAATGCAACTGGCACTCGCTGGGTGTCGGCGGCGCGCGACGGGACGGCGCGCATCTGGGCAATCGACCGAGCCGATGCGTTGCACGTGCTCGACCATCAGAACTCACCCGTTATGAGGGCGACGTTTTCGCCTGACGGCACCCGCGTGCTGACGATCGCGGCCGACGGCGTCGTGCGCATCTTCGACGCCGAGGGCGGCGCGTGCCTACACCAGCGACGCGACCACGACGGCCATGCGACCGACGCGCGCTTCCTCGGCACTTCGGGGCAGTTCGTCAGCGTCGGTGACGACGGCCGCGCCATCGTCTACGACCTTGCGAACGGAGGCGTCCTCCATGAATGGCATCCGAGCGACGCCCCCGTGCGCAGCCTCGACTATGACGCCGGTCGCAGGTGGCTGGCACTCGGGGGAGCCGATCGCCACGTCACGGTCCTCGACTGCGCGACAGGCGCGATGGTGCGCCGCATCGATGTCTCGCGCGAAATCGACGACTGGCGCGTCAACCCACTGCACCAGGTCCGCGGGATCGCCTTCGACCACGAGCGCGGCGAGTTGTTTGCCTCGTTGGTCAACAACTACTTGATGCAGTGGAAGCTCGAGGACTGGAGCTGTCAGCAGGTGCGAAACGACATGTTCGGCGGCCCGTTGGCCGTCGACCCGCGGAGCGGTCGAGTCGTGTGCGCGGACTACTCGTTCGGGCGCGCATCACTCGCCGGCGAGGGCGCCTTTCAGCAAATGACCGTCGATGGCCGCTCCGCCCACAGCAACCGCATTGCCGCCGTCGAAGTGGCGCCCGGCGGCGGCTTCGCGCTGACGGCCGGCCACGACGGCCAGCTGTTCGTCTGGGACCTTGCCGCACGCGCACCCATCCAGAGCTTGCGCACGGGCAGCGCGATCCTCGATGCCAGCTTCAGCGGCGACGGGCGCTGGATTGCAACCGCTTGCGCCGATGGTGCCATCAAGCTCTGGCCGCGCGACCCGGTCGCCACCGCCCACGAGTATCTGGAACGCCGCGAGCGCGCCCGCGAGCGCTGACCGCCGTCCGGTTGCGCCGCCGCAGCGTGATCCCCGTGGGGGCGGCGCTGCGGCCCGGCCTGTGAACCGCGGCGAGCGCGTGGCGGGCTATCGCTTGCGCTCGCGGCGGTCTGCGGCCAAAGAACTCACCACTCGACCGTCGCTGGCGTGCTGAGCACGAGGCCCGGAGCAAACGTCCCAGCCTGGAACACCACCTTGGCGCTGACATTGACCGGCGGGGTCGCGAACGTCGTGAAGCCACCGCCAGTGAACGTGCTCCAGACCCAGGAGAGCACATAGACGTCGGGAAACAGCAGGTTGGGGAAGGGCACACACGGCGCGACGTTCGGTGGCGAGATCGCGGCAAACACGAAGTTGACGGCGCCCGGCGAATACATATCGATCACCGCAGGGCTGCCCAGTGGCACGACATGCTGCTGGGGCTCGAGCACGAAGCGGTCCGTCCGAGTCAGACAGATCGCGTTCAGGAAGCTCGGCACACCCGTCGCCGCCGTCGGTGGCCGCAGGCCGACCTGGATGCCGAGCGTCGGACCAAAGCCACACTGAGTGCCGAACGGCACGCAGGTCGCCGTCCAAATCTGCCCGCCAGCGGCAGTCGTCAGCACACTGCCACCCGTGAGCGTGCTCGCGGTGAAGATCAAAGACGGGCGCGCAGTGACCGCCCCGGTGCAGCCTGGGACGATGCCAAACGGGCCGGCGTAGTCGATCTCGAGGCCTTCGAGGTCGCCCACTTGCGTGACGCAGACGCCGTTGGCGTTGGCGACATTTGCACCGACCACGAACGCGTCCATCATCGCTTCGCTGTAGCAGAGCTCGGCGCATCCAGGCAGCACGCTCGCAACGCGCAGGTCGGCCGTCCAAGTGATCGAAGCTGCCGGAATCACGAGGACATCGCCATCCCGCACGAAGGCCAGACCACAACCAGCGGTGACGGCGAGGTTCTGGTTCAGCGAGAAGTAGACGCCCATGCTCGGGTCCGCGGCGATGGCATCGACGTCGACGACGATCGGCGTGGGCGGCAGGCCGAGCGCAATCTGCACGTCTTCGGCCTTCAAGAAGTACTCGACGACGCCAAAGCCTGACGTGTTGTAGATGATGCGGCCGGTGTCGCCCGGACGCAGGCCAGGGGCGCCGCTGTTGGCCACGCCCATCGCTTGCGAAGGCGACCAGAACACCGTGCGCTGGCTCGGCGCGGCCGCCGCCAACGGACTCTGCATGTCGAGCAGGGCATCGATGCGACCAAAGCGCAGTGGATCGTGGATCAACCCATCCGGCTGGTCATCGCCTGCCATGGTGTCGTAGCAGGTTCGCGGGCTCCACTTCTCGGCGGAGAACGTCGGGCACGGCTGCAGGTCGAGCTGCGTGACCTCGTTGGGCAGCAGCCGCTGCAACACGGTGCCGCCGCTGCCGGACATCGTGAACTCGGTCTGGCTCGTGGTGTAGAGCATGGACGGGGTCTGAGCCGCGACGTGGGCAGCAAGCACAGGAGCAAGGGCAGCGAGTAGGCGAAGGTTCATGTTGGTCTCCGAGGGAATGGTGGGGATCGCTGCGGGTCAGCACTCGCGGCGCACCCTCACAAGAGTGCGTTCCCTCGAAACGCACGCAGGAGGTCGAAGAAATCGGCCCTAGAACGGCACCAGCCACCCCGCAGCAACGGTCGCTGCGGGGTGGCTGGCCTGCTAACGCTGGGAGTGCCCTGCGCGCGCAGCGATCACCATTCGACGGTCGCTGGCGTGCTCAACACCAAGTTCGGACCGACGAAGGTGCCGGCCTGGAACACCACCTTGGCATTGATGTTGACCGGCGGCGTCGCGAACGTCGTGAACCCAGGGCCCGTGAACGTGCTCCAGACCCAGGACAGCACGTAGACGTCCGGGAACAGCAAGTTCGGGAACGGCGCGCACGGGGCGACGGTAGGCGGCGAGATCGCGGCGAACACGAAGTTGACTCCGCCCGGCGAGTTCATGTCGATGACGGCCGGGAAGCCCAGCGGCACCACGTGCTGCTGCGGCTCGAGCACGTAGGGCGTCGTCCGCGTCAGGGCGATAGCGTTCATGTAGCTGCTGACGCCAGTAGACGCACTGGGTGGCAGCAGGCCGACTTGGTTGCCAAGCGTCGGCCCGGAGCCGCACGAGGTGCCGAGCAAACCGCAACTCGAACCCCAGATCTGGCCACCGAAGTTGGTGGTCAACACACTGCAGCCGCGCAGGCTGCGAGCCGTGAAGATGAGCGTCGGTCGGACCGTCACCGTGCCAGTGCACCCAGGCGCGAAGAAGACCGGGACCTGAGTGTCGATCTCCAGGCCTTCGACGTCGATGACCTGGGTCTGGCAGACGCCGAGGTGGTTGGCGACGTTCGCATTGGTGACGAACACATCCATCACGGCTTCGGGATAGACCATCTCGACCGACCCCGGGACCACGGCGGCGACGCGGAAGTCGGGCGTCCAGGTGATGGCTGCAGCAGGGATCACCAGCACGTCGCCATCCTGCACGAACGTCAGGCCACAAATGGTCGCGACCGGCAGGTTGTTGTTGAGCGAGAAGTAGACGCCCATGCTCGGGTCGGCCGCGATGGCATCGATGTCCAGCACCACGGGGGTCGGCGGCAGGCCGAGCGCGATTTGCAGGTCCTCGACACGCAGGAAGTACTCGACGACGCCAAAGCCCGAGGTGTTGTAGACGATGCGGCCGGTGTCACCGGGACGCAGACCTGGCCCACCGCTGATGTTGGTGCCCATCGCGACCGAAGGCGACCAGAACACGGTGCGCTGGCTCGCCGGCCCACCGACGGGGCTCGGCATGTCCACCAACGCGTCGATGGCGCCGAACCGCAGTGGATTGAAGATGAAGCCGTCGGCGTTGTCGTCGCCGCCCATGGTGTCGTAGACGGTGCGCGGGCCCCACTTCTCGGCCGAGAACAACGGGCACGGGAACACGTCGTACTGAATGACTTCGTTCGGCCGGAGGGTCTGCAGGACGGTTCCGCCGCTGCCGGACAGAGTCTGTTCGGTGGCGCTCGTCGTGTAGAGCATCGAGGGGTTGTTCTGGGCGCACAGGGCGCTGGCCAAGAACGAGAGGACTGCGGCAGTGACGGGTGTGTGCTTCATGGTTCGGTGGACGCGCGGGACGCGCTGGGTAATGACCCCTAGAACCACGCGCTGGACAAACGCACGCGGCTTTTCCCGGATCGCTGCACCGCATCGCCCAGCGACCGACGAACGCCAGCCAGGACAAGACATGTGCATCCGCCGCGATTCTGGTATGACTCCGCCCCGACTCCACGAGGCGTCCCCACTCGGCGCAGCACCCAATGCACCGAGCGCGCACCTGATGAACTTGCCCTCCGCCGCGTCCGCGGCTCCACAACCGCCCGTCCGTCTCCGATTCGACTGGGTGAACGTGTCCTTCCTAGCCTTCGCGCACGTGTGCGGAGTGCTCGCGGTGCTGTATCTGGCGTTGGTCCACTTTTCGTGGTGGACCCTCGGATTCGCCCTGGTTTGGGGGGTGTTCTGCGGTCTGTCGATCACCGGTGGCTACCACCGCTTGTTCGCGCACGGAGCCTATCGGGCATCCCTCCCCCTCCGGCTCTTCTACCTGATGTTCGGCGCGGCCTCCGTGCAGAACTCGGCGCTGAAGTGGGCCTCGGATCATCGCGCCCATCACGCCCATACCGACAGTGATCGCGACCCCTACGACATTCGTCGGGGGTTCTTCTGGGCGCATATAGGATGGGTGATGCACAAGGTCCCCGGCGGCGGTGTGCCGCTCGTCGATGACCTGAAACAAGACCCGGCGGTGCTGTTCCAGCATCGCTACTATCTGCCCCTTGCCTTCCTGTTCGGCGCACTGCTGCCGATGGCGATCGGCATGTGCTGGGGTGACCCGATTGGCACGCTCCTGGTCGCCGGCTTCCTGCGCCTGTGCGTGCAGTGGCACGCGACGTTCTGCATCAACTCCTTGACGCACATGTTCGGCCGCCAGCCGTACACCACTCGGGTGTCGGCGCGCGACTCCGCTTGGGTTGCCCTGCTGACCTTTGGCGAGGGCTACCACAACTTCCACCACCGCTTCCAGGCCGACTACCGCAACGGGGTCCGCTGGTTCCACTACGACCCAACGAAGTGGTGGATCTGGCTGATGGCGCGAACGGGTCTCGCGCGCGGACTGCGGCGAGTGCCCGCAGACCGCATCGAGCAGGCTCGCCGTGAGACCACGGCAGCCTTCGCTCTGACCCAAGACTCCTCTCGATGACCGTATCTCCGACTGCTGTTCCTGCGTCTCCGTTCGCTGCTCTGGGTCTACACGACCAGATCGTCCGGGCTCTGATCGCGTCCGGCTATGAAACGCCGACGCCGATCCAGGCGCGCACCATCCCGCTGCTGCTCGAAGGTCGCGACCTGCTGGGCATCGCCCAGACCGGCACCGGCAAGACGGCGGCCTTTGCGCTGCCGATCCTGCACTACCTGCACACGCACCCCCGTCGCGTCGAACCACGAAAGCCGCGAGCGCTGATCCTGGCCCCGACCCGCGAGCTCGCGAGCCAGATCCTCGAAGCGTGCCGCAAGTACGGCACCTATTTGCCCCTTCGCCATGATGTCGTCTACGGCGGCGTCGGCATGGGCTTGCAGGTCAAGACGCTGCAGAAGGGCCTCGACATCCTCATCGCGACGCCCGGCCGGCTGCTCGACCTGATGCAGCAGCGGCACGTCGACCTGTCGCGGGTCGAGGTGCTCGTGCTCGATGAAGCCGACCGCATGCTCGACATGGGCTTCATCCGCGACGTCGAGCGCGTCCTGAAGACGCTGCCCAAGCAACGCCAGTCGCTGCTGTTCTCGGCGACCATGCCCGATGACGTTGCCCGCCTGGCGCGCGGCCACCTGCATCAACCCGAGCGCGTCGAGGTCACGCCGCCGGCGGCCACGACCGAACTCGTCGAACAGAGCGTCTGCTTCGTCGAACAGAGCAACAAGCGCGAAGTCCTGACGCACCTCCTGCGCGACCCGCAGTTCTCGCGGACGCTAGTGTTCACGCGCACGAAGCACGGCGCCGATCGCGTCGCCAAGCAACTGGTCACAGCCGGCATCGAGGCCAAAGCGATTCACGGCGACAAGTCGCAAGGCCAACGAGAACGCGCGCTGCAGAGCTTCCGCGACGGGCAGACGCCAGTGCTGGTTGCTACCGACCTCGCCGCGCGCGGCATCGACGTCCCGGAAGTCACGCACGTCGTGAACTTCGACCTGCCGAACATCCCCGAGAGCTACGTGCACCGCAT
>CAMBXM010000108.1 GCA_945871815.1 Singulisphaera sp. GP187 | reverse complement strand
GGTCGTGACGCAGCTTGTCGTTGCGCGTCATTTTCTTGGGGTTGGTCATGGCAGCGCCCTCCGGGTCACAGCAGGTTTTCGCGAGTGAAGAACCAGACGACGCCGGCAGCGGCGGCGAGCAACAGGACGGACAGCCCGATGATCACACCGGCACCGCCCTTCTTGGCCTTCTGCAGCGTCGGCGCCGGGCGACCCTGTGTCCCTGGGCGGCGGACGGCAGCGGCTGGTGCCGGCGAGGCGTGACTGGGCGTCGCTGGACGCGCAGCCGGAGCCTTGCCCTTCGGAGCTGGAGCCAGCGCCTGGCTCTTGGCCGGACGCGCGGCGCCAGCTGGCGCGGCGGCTGCCTTCTGCGGCGCTGGTGCATTCCGGGCTGCTGGTGCTCCAGCCTTCTTCATCGGCCCGGCGGCGGGCTTCGGTGCCCCACCCCGAGCCGGAGCAGGTGCGGGAGCCGGAGCGGCGGCGCGCGGCGCCGCAGCGCGTGGCGCGGCCTCCGCGGTTGGGCGCCGGGTGTTGCGACTGTCCATGCGGTCGATGCTCTCGAGCACCATTCCGGCCAGCGTCTTCAGCGTCGGGAACACACCCTCACCGGTGTAAGCAACCGCTTCGAAGGTCGGCACGCCGAACTTGTTCAAGTGGCGGTCCATCTCTTCGACCGACATCGCGTTCGGCAGATCGCGCTTGTTGTACTGGATGACGTGCGGCAGCTCGCGAACGTCCTTGCCGTACTCGGTCAGGTTCTCGATCAAGTTCTGGTACGACTCGATGTTCTCCGGCATCTTCTCCGGATCCGAGTCGGCGACGAAGATGACTCCGTCGACACCCTGAAGCACGAGCTTGCGCGTCGAGTTGTAGTAGACCTGACCAGGCACCGTGTAGAGCTGGAACTTCGTTCGCATGCCAGCCACGTTGCCGAGGTCGAGTGGCATGAAGTCGAAGAACAGCGTGCGGTCGCCATCGGTCGAGATCGACGTCAGTTCGCCCTTGTTCTCCTCAGGCGCCTTCTGATGAACGATCTCGAGGTTGGTGGTCTTGCCACTCATACCCGGGCCGTAGAAGACGATCTTGCAGTTGACTTCCTTCAGTGCGAAGTTGATCTGGACCATGAATCAGGTCACTCCCAGCAGGCGGTGAGACGACTCGGTTCCACGGACTCCAGCACGGAGCCGCCAGCTCGGGTCGTCGATCGGTGATCGGCCTTTCCCGCACCTTTGCTTGAGCGAAAGATCCAAGGCAGTCGGCATCCTGCTCCACCCCGTTCTAGAACGGGGCCGACGGCTAGCCCCGGCGCCGGGAACGGTCGATGCCGAGTAGTGGCTACGACGCCACATCCGCGCCGTGTTGGCGCGAGTGGCGACGGCGGCAAGGCGGCGCCAAGACCGCCTCGCTCAGGAGCCGAGGCGAGAACTGCGCCGCAGACGCTGAACGGCGCCCTGGATCTCGCTGCGACCGGCCTCGAGGTCCGCAAACTGGTCGAGCAGGACGACCAGGAAGCTCTCGCCGATGTCGCAGAAGACGGCCTTGCCGTGGGCGGCGTGCAGCGTGAACGTCTCGAAGGAGCCTAGTCCGCCTTCGTGGAGCGCCTTGTTGGCCGTCATCGACAAGTAGGACGACAGGCCGGCGATCACATCTTCGCGGTAGCGAGCGCCCAGGGCCTCGGCGACGACGAGGCCGTCGGCCATGACGAGCATGCAGGCCTTTACGCCGGCGGTGCGACGGAGATCGTCGAGAGTCTCTTGGATCGGGTTCACGGCGACACTCCCATCGCGTAGAGCGAGCTGGCGACTACTTCTTGCAGTTCGGCAAGGATCCGATCGGTCGGCGCCGACGCATCGCACTGGACTGCAGCGAGCACCTCGCCGTAGCAGCAGATGCAGATGACACCGAACGGCCCTTGCAGGGTGCCGCGCTTGAAGCTGCCGATATCGAGGCGGCGGCTGAACCGGTGGCCAGCCTTTGCCACCACGCGCACGGTTCTCAGGAACGGATCCTTGCCATCCTTGATGTCACCCTTCACGAGCGCTCGGGTCCCGCGGATGTAGGTCGCCTTTTGAACGCCTGGCATCTCCGCGATGGCGGCGAGCGCGTCGCGAATCGAGCCGATGCCGTCTTCCGAGCGCGCGGCGGCGACGGCCGCCGTTGGCGGCGCGTTGGGCAGGAGACCTTGTTCTTCGGCGTTGCGCAGCAGCGCGTCGATGTCGCTACCCAGAGAACGAGCAGCTACTGCCTGGCGGCGGAGGTTCTGCAGTTCGCTGTCATCCTGGTCGGTCGGCATGGCATCCAGCAAGCTGCGCGCACGATTGGTGGCGCCGATGCGGAACAGCATCTCGGCCAGCAGCACACGCGCGCGTGTGGCGGACGGGTCGAGACCAATGGCCCGCTCGAGGCACTGAACCGCGTCGGCGCCTTCGCGGGCCGAGATGTTACGGTAGTAGTTGCCCAGTCGGGCCTGACCCAGCGCGAGCCAGGGCCCTGGATCGTTCGGGAAGCGAACGCTCCACTCCTCGCAGTTCGCATGCAGCGCCCCCTGGTCACCGGACTCAAGGTAGATCTGCACCAGCTCGCTGTAGAGCTTGGCCGTAGCCGACTTGTTGAGTCGGGCGCGCAGCTCGTCGATGCGGCCGCGATCCACGCCGCGCCGGGCAAAGGTGAGCAACTTCTGTAGCTCGGCAGAGTCCGGGAAGAGTAGGAGGCCGTCATCAGCGACCTGCAGCGCGCGCTCGAGCATGTCGAGGTTGATGAAGACCTGCCCCAAGTCGACGAAGGTCGACGGCGACGGCTCCTCGCGTACTCGTTGCTCGAGACGGCGTAGTTCCTTCCAGATCTTCAGTCGTTGGATCAGATTCACTGTTCCCTCCCCGTACGGCGATGGCTCATCGCAACAGCACCACGTCCCCGTCAGCCCCGGCAACTCCGACGTACGTGCCGTCGGTACCAGGGCCACCGAGGAACGTGCCCTCGTCTTCGTATTCCCAGAGCATCGCCAGCGTGGACGCATCGCGCGCCTGCAACAGGTCGCGCGCCTCGCGGCGGTTGTCGCGCGGCGTGCGCGCGACAGTCAGCAGGGTGTTTCCGTGTAGGCGCATCGACACCAGCGTCCCTGACAGCTTGGTCTCGGCGAGTTGCTTGCCGGTCGTGCGATCGAGCAGCCGCAGGTTATCGCCTGCAGCGAGCACGGCGACGGCGGTCCTCGCCACCACGACCTCGCCGTCCGCTGGCGTGCGACCGACATCGACATTCCAAAGGACGCGGCCAGTTCGTTCGTCCATCGAGCGAATGCGATTGTCGGTGCAGCCGAACCATAGCTGGTCCTCGGACGCCAGTGGGCGCGTCGACAGACCGGATGGAGCCTTCAGCGTGCCGGTAACGCGACCGTCGATTGCGTCGATGCCGACGATGCGGCCGTCGGCCAGTGCGACGCGGGCAACGCGACGCTCGAGAACCGGGGGGCCGACGGGGGCACCATCGAGAGAGCGACTCCAATAGGTGCGGCCGCTCGCCTGATCGATGCAGTGCACCACGTTCTCGCGATCGATGTAGAGCAGCCGACCGTCGCGCAAGCTGAGGCCACTGATCGAGGGGGTCGGCAACTGAATCGGCCACCCTGGCGCCATCGCCCCGGTGTCGAGGCGAACGGACTCGAGCGTGCCTTCGTTGGTCAGGTACCAAGCCCGGTCGCCGCTGACGACTGGGGCGCCTTCGACGTCGCGAAGCCCACCGAGTTCGACGACGCGCAGGACCTTGCCGTTCCGCGCTGAGGCGATGCCGAGACGACCGTTGCGGAGGCCGGCGACGACCCAGTCCCCCGAAGTTCCGATCTCGGTCTGCACCGCGTGGTCGAAGTGAACCCGATGAGCCGGAATGACCGCGAGCGGAATCTCGAGGCGCGCCTGCTTGGTCGCCAGCACCGTCAACGTTGCCGCAATGAAGCCGTCGCGTTCGAGCGAGTAGTTCTCCGTGGCCATCCCGCACTGCAGGATCGTCGGAGTCGTGACCGGAACACTCTTGCCGCCAACCGTCGCCATCAACGGCACACCATCGCGAAGCACTCGGGCCCCTTGCGGGCGCGAATCGAGCTGCACGGGAATGCGCGTTCGACGGGCAGCCGCCGTGATCTCATAGCCTTTCTGCAGCTCGACGGACATCGCCCACGCGTCCTGGATCTTGCCCGCAGCGAGCGCTTCGGCGCGGCGGACCTCGAGGTCTCCGGACTTCTTGACAAAGTCGCGCAACATCGCCAGGGTCTTGTCCACCTGCTCCTCGAGCGCCCACGCCATGTCGTCCTGCGAACCAGCGCGCGAGACCAGTTTGCGGACGTTCTCTACCACTGCGAGCGCCTCCTCGGGACGCCCGGACTGGAACAGCTCGCGGTGACGTCGCCATTGGCTCCGGTAGTCGCTGCGCAGGTGCTGCCGCTCGACGTCGGTCGCAGCCCTCTGGGCATCGAGTTCGGCCTCGCGCTTCTGTCGTAGACCGTCGATCCGCAGCAACTCAGCCCGCGCCTTGGTTGACGCCGTGGTCAATGGGTACTTGACGAGGAACTCCTCGTAGGCGGCCGCAGCTTGGTCGTAGTCATCGCTAGCGACCATCGCCGCAACATCGATCTGGTCCAACTCGACGATGGCGGTCTGGTCGTAGACGTTGAACGCGATGGCAAGTGCGACGATCAAGAGGCAGAAGGCGCCCAAAGTCGCCAACGAACGACGACGGCGGCGAGAACGCTCGTCCTGCGCATAGAGCACGCGCACTTGGTCAGCGACATCGCGCCGCGACCGGTCCAGCATCAGGATCTTCTGCAGGTTGGCGATAGCCTCGATCGGTCGGCCATCCGCGACCAGGGTCTTGGCAATGGACTCATAGAGCTCGACCACGCGGGCCTGATCCCCGGCCTTGGTGTGGACGTTGACGAGTTGTCGTTTCAGCTCGATGTCGTCCGGCCGCACCGTCAGCAAGCGCTCCAGCAGCCCGCGCACGCGCTGCAGGTCACCAGCAGCCATCCAGAGATCGACCAGCGTCTTCCCTTCTGCCACCGCGTCGAAGTCAGGCAATCGCGCATCGTGGTGTGCGAGCAGAACCTCCACCAGCCGCTCACGCGCCCCGAGATCGGTCGGCAGCTTTTGGGTCGCAGCATGCAATCGCTGGGCGCCCGTGCGGCGATCGCCCGCGGCGATGCGGTACTCGGCCTCGCACTTCAAATGGTAGACGGCCAGTTCGAAGTGCCCAACCTGCTCATAGGCCTGCGCCGCCAGAGAATGCGCCTCGGGCAGGCCAACCTCCAACTCGATCGCCTTCTCGAACAGGCTGACTGCGTCCTCGGGCCGGTTCTCGCGAAGGCATGCCTGACCGTGCTTCACCAGATGGTCTGGATCCAACGGCTCGACCAGCCCGGCGTCGAGCAGTTGGCTGAGCATCTTGAACGCGACGAAGTTCGAGAGGCCAGACACCTCGACGATTCGAGCAACCGTCCGGCGACCATCGACGCAGTCGAAGACGATGGCCCCTTCTTCGCCGACCTTGTCGGGCGCCTTGCTGCGGCCGACCTTGCGGTAAACCTCGAGCCCACCGGGGATGCGTTCGGCGATGTAGGACCACTCGTCGATGCGACGGGCAGCCTCCATGATCACACTCTCGGTATTGAAGAAGAACCGCTGATCCACGACGCCGGGGCGCTCGGATAGCTCGGACTTGCCCTCGAGGAACTCGAAGCGCCCGTCGCGGCAGAAGAACAGGTCGTAGATCTCCTCTTCGACCTCGTAGCGGACCTGAGCGACCAGCTCTTCCTCGGTCAGGTAGCCACCCGCAAGGAGCGAGTCCCAGAGCTCCAACTGATTGCGGCCGGCGTGGTCACGAACTTCGTCGATCGCCCGTTGCTGCACCCGACCCACGCGTACGAAGGTCTGGAGGGAGCGATCCAGCAACGTATGCGGGTTGTAGTAGAGGGTGACGCCGCGCGGGTGGAAGTAGAGGATCTCCCAGAGCCGAGGCGACTGAATGCTCAGCAGCCCCGTCTTCTTGTTGAGCGCAAGCATTTGGAAGACCTGAGCCAGGTCGACGCTTGCTAGATCCCCTCGGAGTGCCATGTGACGGTGTGCCCAGCGGAGCGGTACGTGCTCCGGCGGATCTGTGGGGTATCGGCTGTGCGGTGCACAGGCGTTGAGGCAAGCCGCGGCGGACGGTGGCATCGCCCCGCGGGCTACAGATCACGCCAGTCGGCAAACCGCCGCGGCGCATGCCGAACACCGATCCGGTGCCCTCATCGCACCATGCCATCGGCCGGATTCTCGGTCCCCACCCGGCTTTCGTGGGGTCCTTGCCACCGCTGCCTTCGGGCTCTAAGGTCCTCCCGCGATGTTCGGAGTGATGGCGCGATTGCTGAAGCGGCTTACTGCAGCCACTGCCAGCCTTGGCGGACGGATCGCGTTCCGGCTCGGCCGGCACGCGACCGCGCGCCGCGCATTCGAACGAGTGCTGCGACTCGGTGGGGACGAGTTCACCGCGTACGTCCATCTTGGTCGGATTGCGTTGGGCGAGGGCGATTTCTCCGGCTATCGCCGCGAGATGAGCAATGCGCGCGCCGTCGATCCCGAGCGCTTCTCCAAGCTGCGGCCGGCTGCCGAAGGCGTCGAGGCTCGCTTTGTTGGGTCGCCCTTCGAGGAAACTGGAGAGCGGGCCACGTGGCGCTCGGTTCGACCTGGCAACCACGGAATCGCCCGCCGCTCCACCGTCCGCAGTGCGGAGGTCCCAACCGAGAACCTCGAGGACTTGCAGCAGTTCGGTCCGCTGTTCGAACTGCCGCAAACGGAGTTGGGGCAGCAAGAGCCAGGCGTCTACTCGGACGGCGGCCACACGGGGCGCGCGGCCGACGCCCCGCGTCGCCATCGACGGGATGACTTCCTCTCGATCAACGAGCGCGACCGTTTCCGCTCGCTGCCGCCGCTTCGACAGGATGACGTGCGGACTGCGGACTACGATGAGCTCGCTCGCCGGCTTGGCGGCTGAAGCGGAGCCGGCGGGATGCGGGATAGAGCCGAACCGCACGCGTGCCTTCGCAGCAGCTCGTCCGTAGAGTGCGTCGCTTCGCAGAACCGCCATGCGCGACACCGCCCTCAAATCCGTTCACGCGAGCCTCGGCGCTCGCATCGTGCCGTTTTCCGGCTGGAACATGCCGGTGCAGTACCGCGGCATCCTTGACGAAGCTCGGGTCGTGCGTGGAAAGGCCGGGCTCTTCGATCTCGGCCACATGGGCCGCGTCCGCGTGCGCGGGCCAGAAGCCGAGGCCTTCTTGCAGAAGTTGCAGACGAACGACGCCTCGCAGATTCTGCCCGGACGCATCCGCTACGCGATGATCCTGAATGAACAGGGCATCACGCAGGACGACATCCTGGTGTACCGCGAGCCAGCGGATTGGGCGTCGAAGGGCAAGGAGTTCTTCGTCGTCATCAACGCCGGGAACGCCGCCCGCGATCTGGAGATCATGCACCGCGTCGCGAAGGGCTTTGACGTGCGCGTCGAGGACCAGACCGAAGCGCTCGGCATGATCGCGATCCAAGGCCCTCTCTCACAGCAGATCACCCAGCGCCTGACCGACGCCGATTTGGCGTCACTCAAGTACTACGCCTGGACGCGCGGCACGATTTGTGGCGCCACCATGGAGATCTCGCGCACGGGCTACACCGGTGAGGACGGCTTCGAGATCTACACGCCACAGCACCTCACGACGAAAGTCTGGGACGCCTTCTTCGCCTCAGGGCGACAAGACGGCCTCGAACCGATCGGCCTCGGTGCCCGCGACACGCTGCGACATGAGGCCGGGATGCCGCTCTACGGCCACGAGATCGACGAGACCACCAACCCCCTCGAAGCCGGTCTCGACTGGGCCGTCAAGTTCACCCACGACTTCGTCGGCCGCCAGGCTCTCGAAGTACTGCAGCAGAATGGTGGCACGGGCCGCAAACTCGTCGGCATCACCACCGTGAGCAAGCGCTGCCCCCGCCAAGGCTACGAGATCCACGCCGACGGCAAGAGGATCGGCCAGGTCTGCTCTGGCAACATCTCGCCGACGTTGGAAACCAACATCGCAACTGCCTACGTTCGCAATGAATTCGCCGCTCCTGGCACGCAGCTGACGTTCCTGGTGAAGGACAAGCACGAGCCCTGCACGGTGACCAGTCTGCCCTTCTACAAGCGCTCCCGCTGAATCCTCTCATGCGACCCAACGACCGCAGTTACCTGAAGAGCCACGAGTGGTGCAAGATCGACGGCGATGTCGCGACGATCGGAATCTCCGATTACGCAGTCTCGCACCTGTCCGATCTCGTCTTCCTCGACTTGCCCAACAAGGGCACCAACGTGACCGCCGGCGAGTCGTTCGGCGAGATCGAGTCCGTCAAGGCCGTGAGCGACATCTACTCGCCGGTCAGCGGTGATGTGCTCGAGGTCAACAAGGACCTGCCCGACAACCTCGAGTGGCTGTCGGAGGACCCGTTTGGCAAAGCGTGGATGTTGAAGGTGCGCGTATCCGGCAAGTCGGCCGACCTGATGAGCGGCACCGCCTACGACGCCCACTGCGCCGCGGAAGGCTGACGCGAGTCGCCGCGACGCCAGCGTGCAGCTCCGGTACATCGACGAGGCGGCAGCTCAGGCGGCTGCGAACATGGCGCGCGACGAAGCCCTGCTGCTCGGGGATTCGCCCGCCGCACTACGGCTCTACAACTGGGCGCCGCACGCCGTTTCGCTCGGCTACTTCCAACGGCTGCAGGATTTCGACGACGTTCCACCTGGCACGTCGATCGTGCGCCGCCTGACCGGCGGCGGCGCGATCCACCATGGCGAGGAAGTCACGTTTGCGCTGGCCCTCGACGCCGACTTGCTGCCGGCAAGCGTCGATGCCAGCTACGGTTTGCTACATGACGCCATCGTCCGCGCCGTCGCCTCGATCGGGGTGCTGTGCACGCGTCTCGAACACGGCCCGCCGCCCGGCGCCCGCCCCAAGGACCGTTGGTGCTTTGCGGTCCCCGGCCGCCACGACATCGTGGACCGCAACGGCCGCAAGCTGTGTGGCTCGGCACAACGTCGACTTCGCACGAGTCGCGGCCCGCGCGTACTGCACCACGGCTCGCTGGTGATCGAGCGCCCGTCGCTGACGCCCTTCGTCGCAGCCATCGTCGACATGGCGCCGATCCCATCGCTCCCAGAACTGCGACGACGACTGGCGGCAGAACTCGCGGCCGCGCTGTCCATGAACCTCGAACCGAGCACACTCAGGTCCACCGAGGCTGAAGTGGCGGAGACGCTCAGGCGGACCCGATATGAGGACCAGGCCTTCACTGCCACGAGGTGAAGCCCGGCCTTCGAGCTTCGCACCGTCACTAGCCGACCGTGCAGGAGCACAAGATCTCACGCCGACCGAAGCTGCGAGGTCGGGTCAAGTCGAGTTCACGGCTCGACGAAAAGAGCCATGAGACGTCCATGATCACCACCACCGCTGAGCTCGAAGATCTCATCGACGGCACCGTCAACATCCCGACGATCCCGACGATCCTCACTGAGATCACGAAGATCTTCGACTCGCCGGATGGCTCGGCACGTGATGCCGCGACGGTCATCGAGAAGGACCCGGCCATCGCAACACGCATCCTGCGCCTGGTGAACAGTCCCTTCTACGGCTTGCGAAACCCCGTATCCGGGATCAACCTCGCCTGCTCCATCCTCGGACTCAAGGTCATCAAGAACCTCGTCGTGCAGGCGTCGGTGATGAGCACCTTTGGCGACCAGAACGAATGCGAAGGGCTCGATGTGAAGTGGCTCTGGGACCACAGCTTCAAAGCGGCAGTTGCCTGCAAACTGATCGTCGAGCATTCGCCCGCGGCGAAGTCCATGACGAAGGACGATGCCTACACCTGTGGGCTGATCCACGACATCGGCAAGATGATCCTGATCGACGCGCAGAACCGCAAATTCGGCGAGGCCCTCAAGTTCTCGCGCAAGCACGAGGTTCCCTTGGCGATTGCCGAAGGCGAGGTGTTTGGTTTCAACCACGCTCACGTCGGTGGCATGCTGGCTCGACGCTGGAAGCTCGCCGACTCGGTCCAGGCAGCCGTGACCTACCACCACAGCCCCGCTGTCGAACCCGCAGACTGGGCGCGCTCGTTCATCGTCAAGTCCGCCAACACTCTGGCCCATAGAGCCGCCGCGGAGACACCTGGCGGCTACCGCGGCGACGTCTTGGACGACGACTCGTTGCAAGCCCTGCAGCTGGCACCCGAGGTCATGACCAAGATCATGGCGCAGATTCGCGAAGCGCGGATGCTCTGACCCTTGGACGGTCCGCATGCGGCGCGAACAGCACGACGCCGGTATGACTGCGGGCATGCACGTGCAGATCGATCTTGACCGGGCCAATCTCGACGCCCGAACGCGCTTGCTGCTGTTCTGCGTGGTCGCCATCCAACCAGCCGACTGGGAGCTGTTCCGCGCCTCGATCCGCGCGGCGCGCGAGCGTGCGCTCGTCCGCGCGGAGTTCGACGAAGCCTTGATGCAGGCGACGCTGTTCTTCGGCTTCCCGAGAGTCGTGACCGCCTTCGAGCAGTTCCAAGAAGCATGGCCACGGACCGAACCGTCGACCGGCCTCAGCGTGCCTGTGGAAGATCACTTTCGACAAGGGCGCGCGCTGTTTGCCGCGATCTATGGCAAGAACGACGAAGCCGTGCGCAACAAGCTGGCGTCGTTCCATCAGGACTTTCACGACTTCGTGTTGGAGGCCGCGTACGGTCGCATCCTCTGCCGCAAGGGCCTCGATCTGCTCACGCGCGAACTGCTCGCCACCGGCGCTCTGGCCGTGCTCGACCAGATACCGCAGCTGGTGGCGCACGCGCGCGGTGCGATCCAGTTCGGCGCCACGCCCGATGCAATTCGCGAAGTGCTGCGGTGCGCCCGATTCGATGACGCGCGCATCGACTCGGCGATGCAGCGGATCGAGGGCGAGAGACGCTCAGCTGCGCGCTGAGCCCAGCACCAACTCCATCGCTTCGCCGACCTGCAGCGGTAGCTGACCGTACTGATGCAGTTGCTCCAGCGCCGAGATCGGCGCATCGCTGGCGACGATCAAGGCCGCGACTCCCACGGAAGCACGGGCCAGCTCTGCGACCTCGACGTCGAGCGAGCCTCTGCCGGTTGCACCGAGTAGCGCCGCCATGCCAGCATCGAGGCTGCGTTCGTCGTTCCAGCCCAGCTCCTCGGCAGTGCGGACCGCGAGCACACAGGCGCGCACGGCCTCTGCCTGCGCCGCACCACTTGCATGAATCCGCTCGAGTGGCTGTAGCCCGCTTTCTTGGCGCAGCATTCGGTGCAGCACGTTCTGCAAGACCGCGCGGGCGCGGACTCCGGACAACGGACCACGCCGCCCAAGGGCGAGCGCAAACCGCTGCATCGTGAATACCGCGCCGAGTTGCGATGGCGGCACCGCAACGCGAGTCGATCCCGTGTCGTCAATCTGGGCATTGGCTTCGACCGAGCTGTGCGCGATGTGGATGCCGGCGCATCCCTGGTGACGCAACTCGAGATCGAGGTCACTCTCGCGGCTTGCCCCAGCCCAACACCGAGCCAAGGTCATCAGATCCTGCGGCTGGATCGAGGCCATCAGCAAGAGATCACTGATCGTGTTGTCTTGCAGCAGCGCGATTATCCCAGCCGTCGCAGCGAAGCTCGCCACGTCGGGACGGATCCTCATCCCGTTCGCGTACAGTGCGCCGTTGCGCTCCTGGAGCACGAAGTGCGACTCGCCGAGCAATGCCGCGCTGAACCGCTGCCAGCAGGACTCGGCGGCGCCTACGAGTTCGTCATTGCCACTGCGCATCGACGCAGTGCGCACGAGCACCCATAGCGAAGTGACCAGTCTCCGGTACGGAGCATCAGACTCTTCGCGATTCACGGCAGCGCCTTTCCGTTCAGGCCTTCTGCGCCGCGTGCTTCTCGACCAGCTCGATGAGCTCGTCAGGCTCGAAGGGCTTGCGGAAGTAATCCGCTGCGCCCATCTCCGCACTCTTCTGGTGCCCACGAGCGTGCTCGCGTGCAGTGAAGATGATCACGGGGACGTTGGCCGTCGCCTGGTCACGCTTCAAGCGTGTCAGCGTCTCCCATCCATCGATGCCCGGCATCATGATGTCGAGTAGGATGAGATCGGGAGTCAACGACCTCGCCTTGGCGATGCCATCTTCGCCGTTGGTGGCCGACTCGACGCGGAAGCCCGCGGCCTCGAGGACCATCTGGGTAGAGACGATGATCAACTTCTCGTCTTCGATGATGAGAACAGTGCGTTCCATGATTCAGCCCTTGAGTGGATCGTTCGATGCGATCGCCAGCGAGACGGCGGTCGCATGTTCTGGCAAGACGAATGCGAACTCGGCGCCGGAGCCGAGCTTGCTGGACACTTCGATGCGGCTGCCGTGAGCCTCGATGATGCCCTTGGCCACAAACAGCCCGAGGCCCGCGCCGCCGTGATGACGCGTCAGCGGATCCTCCACCTGAAAGAACTTCTCGAAGATGCGCCGGTGGTAGCGTGGATCGATGCCGATGCCGGAGTCGCGTACCGAGAATCGGGCGCGCCCCTTGTCGTCACGGTTGACGTGAACGGCCACTAGGCCGCCGTCCGGAGTGAACTTGACGGCATTCTCGATCAGCGCCTGACAGGCCCTTCGAAGATCCGCTCGGTCCGCGTGAACGGCCTGGTGCTCGTCCACGTCGCATTCCAGCGACAACGTGATGCGGCGATCGCGAGCAGGCTGTTCGAACGGCGACAAGAGGCCAGCGCACAGGTCGCCAACACTGAATGCCTCACGGTCCTGGCCATAGCCGTCGGACTCCAGATGCCCCAGGTTGATCAGCTTGTCGATCTGGTGTTCGAGACGATCGCTCTGCTCACGGATGGACTCGACGACTCGGTGTTGGCGATCGGTGAGCGGTCCGAGGCTGCCCTTCACCATCATCGTCGAGAACGTCTTGATGCCGGTCAGCGGCGTGCGCAACTCGTGCGCGACGATCGACAGGTACTGGTTCTTCAGCTGGTCGGTCTTGAACTCGGCCGTGACGTCCTTCAACACCGACAGCGAGCCGGCTGGCTGACCGCGATAGTCGAACACGCGGCTGGTGATGCACTTGATGTAGAGCAGGTCTTGCTCACTGTGATGCACCTCGACCGTCTGCACTGTCTCGCGTAGCTCGACCATCTTCTGATGATCGGCGATCAGCACAGGGAGGAGCTCGCCGCGACCGAGCATGTCCTGCATCGGCTTGCCCACAGCTGCGAACGCCTTCACCCCCAACAGGTCCTC
>CAMBXM010000107.1 GCA_945871815.1 Singulisphaera sp. GP187 | reverse complement strand
GCAGTGGCGGCGCCACACTTGCCCGAAGGCGCTGCGAGCCGAGGCGTAGTCGTCGCGGCTGGTGACGTAGAAGTTGAGCTGCACGACATCGGCGAACGCGAGCCCGGCATCGCGCAGGATCAGGCCAATGTTGGCGAGCGCTTGGTCGAGTTGCGCAACGAGGTCGCCGGGCGCCGCGACGCGGCCGGCCTTGTCGTAGCCGCACTGGCCAGCCAAGTAGAGCGTGCGATGTTCGCCCTGTTCGACGAGCCAGGCGTGCGCAAAGCCGATCGGATCGGCGAGTTCGACGGGATTGACCTGGCGCTTACTCATGACGGGCTAGAGGGGTTCAGGTGGTCGCGGCCCGCAGTTCGCGCAGCACGGCCCGTACGGGACTGCTGTCGCTGCCGACAAGGCGCAGGGGCAAGGCGATCAACTCGTAATCACCAGCGGGAACGGCGGTCAGATCCAGGTTCTCGAGCAAGGCGATGCCGCCGCGGTAGAGCACGTGGTGGCCCTGCAGATCCTTGCTCGTCGCGTGGTCCACGCTAGGCGTATCGATGCCCACCAGCACGATGCCGGCGGCGACGAGACGCGCGGCTGCGGCCGGACCAATCGCGCAAAACTCGGGGTCCCATACACGACGATCGTGCTTCGCCGCGGTGCGCAACAGCAACCGCTCGGCGCCGTGCAACATTGCGTCGGTCAACGCTGCGGCAGGGACCAGTTTTGGCGAACCCTCGCCGCGAACGTCGACGACGCGACAGCGGCCGATGTACTGGCGAAGGTCCACCGCCGCCATGTCTTGGCCCGCGCAGTCGAAGTGGAGCGGTGAGTCGGTATGGGTGCCGACGTGCACCGACATGCGCATCGCGCTGACGTTGCAGGCACTGCCTTGCTCGATGCGCGCAACCCACTCACGCGAGAACGGCGTGTCGCCCGGAAAAACCGCGCTCGACTCGTCAACCGGTTCGCTGATGTCCCAGAGCCTCATCCCGGTTTGCGCTCCTGCTTCTGGAAACGTTCAAAGCTCTTGTCGTCGAGGATCGCGCGCACGCGCGCCACGCAGCTGCGGACCTCGTCCTCGGTGTTGTAGAAATGCGGCGCCACCCGCAAACCCGCTTCGGGGCGGAAGTCGACGACGATGTCCTCGGCGGCAAGTGCCTGACAGACTTCGTAGCCGTGTGGCACGTCGAGCGCGACGTGTCCGCCACGCTGCTGCGCTTGCCGTGGCGAGCGGATGCCGAGCCCCGCCTTCTCGGCGCATTCGACCAGCAGTTGCGTCAACTGCTGACTGCGGCGCCGGATGTTGGCAAGCCCGGCCTCGGCGACGATCGCGATGCCCTCTTTGCCGGCGTAGAGCGCCGGGACGTTCGGCGTGCCGGTGAAGAACTTGCCGCCGTCCTCGCGATAGTCCTGGCCCTGGTTGGAAAACAAGAACGGCTGCTTGTGCGCAGCCCAGCCCGTGAACATCGGGGTCAGCGACCGCCGCGCTTCGGGATCGACGTACAGAAAGCAGTTGCCGGCGCCGCCGCACATGTACTTCAAAGCGCCACCGACTGCGGCGTGCACGCCCCAGCGATGCAGGTCGAGCGGCATAGTGCCACCGGAGTGGAACACGTCGGCGATCACGAAGGCGCCAACCTCGCGAGCGCGCCGCACGATTGCCGGCAGATCCTGGATGAAGCTGCTACGGAAATGCACGTGGTCGACCGCGACCAGCAGCGTCTCGTCGTCGATGGCAGCGAGCAGGCGATCCAGATCGGTGGCGATGCCGTCCTTGTCACCCGGCACCCGCACCAGTCGCGCGCCGCGACGCACTTGCGCTTCGTAGGCGTACTGGTCGCTCGGGAAGTTGAGCTCGCAATAGACGATCTTGTTCCGCTTCGAGGCAAAGTCGAAGCACGACAAGATCATCTCGTTGGCGACGGCGACGTTTTGGTGCATCGACACTGTGCGCAGAGGCACGCCGAGGATGCCTTCGAGCGTGGTCGCCACTTGCTCCTGCAACACCCACCAGCCCTCGCCCCAGGCGCGGACCCCGCGCCGGTCCCACATGTCGAGAAACTGCGCCACCGACTCGCGCGCCGCAGCAGGCATCGCGCCGAGCGAGTTACTGATCAGGTAGTTGGCGCGCTGCAGGATCGGAAATCGCGCGCGCAGGGCCAGCAACGGGTCGGGAGAGCTCATCGCGAAGGGCCGACGTTACGTCAGCACACGCGCCGCGCGCAACCTTTGCAGCATTCGGCGCGCCACTTCGTGCTTTGCCGGTCGCAGCTCAGTGGGGATGGTGCTCAGTCCATGCGCGTCGTCACCTGGAACGTCAACGGCATCCGCGCCGCGATCAAGAACGGCCTCCACGGCTTTGTCGAGAGCCTGCGCGGTGACGTGCTCATGCTGCAGGAAGTACGCGCGCTGCGGGCGCAATTGCCCGCCGACTTTCGACTCGCGGCCGACATCGACGCGATTTGGCAACCAGCGCAAAAGCCAGGCTACTCCGGCGTGCTCACAGCGGCGCGGACCGGCAGCTTCACCGAACTCGGCCGCGGCATCGACACCGAGCTCGACCAGACGCGCGACCCCGAAGGGCGCGTGCTGTGCACGAAACACGGCGATTTCGAGTGCATCAACGTCTACCTGCCGAACGGCTCCTCGAGCCCCCTACGACAGGCCTACAAGGACGCATGGTGCCGCGACTTCTTCACTTGGCTGCGGCCGCGCACAAAGAGCAAGAAGCCTGTGCTGGTCGCCGGCGACCTCAACATCGGGCACACCGAGGACGACATCTGGGACCCGCGCGGCAATCGCGAGACGTCCGGCTTTCTGGCCCATGAGCGCGCGTGGTTCGACGAACTTCTGGCCTCCGGTTGGCACGACTTGGTGCGGCTGCATTGCGGCCCCGGCAAAGGCCCCTACTCGTGGTGGTCCAATCGAGGACGGGCGCGTGAACTCGATCGCGGTTGGCGCATCGACTACGTGCTCGGCAATCGCGTCGCTCGCGAACGCCTGAAGGGCGCCTTCGTCGACCGCCGCGGCGGCCTCGAGGTCAGCGACCACGCACCGGTGGTTGTCGACTTCGCCGACTGAACGTCACTTCGCCCGGCGCCGGGTTGGGAGCAGGGATGGCAGCACGCCGTAGACCGCCACCGACCCGCTCGATGCCGCTTCGCCCTGGCGCGAGGCAACCAATTGCACACCTGGCTTCAGCACGCCTTGCCGGTTGCCACACAGCGCCGCGAACGCACCCGGCCGGTCCTTCATCAACAACTTCTCCGGACCGATGCACTCGCCCCCGTCGAACGTACGTTGATAGAGCTTCTCACACTGCTCGCTGCGCTTGCCATAGAACGCGAGCATCTGATTGCCCGATCCGCGCGCGAGCACGAAGTGCGAGTAGTGCTCGTTGCCGCGGATGATCGGCTCGTCGTCGAACACATCGGTGCAGCGCCACTCATTGTCGCCGGGCTGCGCGTAGGCCACGCGTACCTTGCCCCTGCCAGGACCGTGGTCGGCATAGACATGGAGCACGTAGCGACCACCGAGTGCGTCGGTGCAGACGAGGGATGTGTTGGCGATCCCAAAGGACTCTGCCATCGCGCCCGAAACCGACTCGTCGCTGTCCTGTACGAAGGCGCGCTTGTCAGCGTCATAAGTGCGCACGGCAATCACCGCGTCATGCGGACAGGTGCGATACGAACTCTCGATGCAATTGCCGTTCTGGTGCAGGTTGGCGGCGACGCCGTAGCTCGCGACATTCAACTGTTGAAGCGGGCCCCATGCGACCGTCTCGGGCTCGAGCACACGGATCGCCGTCGACCAGCCGCAGTTCCACGGGGGACCTGCGGGCGACGAATGGCTGCCGATCGCGGCCACCAGCGCGCCGTTCTGCGCAAGCTCGAGATCGCTGGCGAAGTACTGGTCGTCGCCCGAGACCGCCGTCGCCAGCTTGGTTGCGGTCCCGACCCACTCGCGGCGCTCCAGATCAAACGCCTGGTAGAACGGCTCGGAGAGACCGTTCTTGTCCGCCGCGTTCCACAGCAAGTGCAGTCTTGGCTGGTCGGGATCCGCGACGAGGGACGCGCCGCCCGAGCGTGGCATCGGCACCGTCGCCGCGCACGCCCATTCTACACCGTCGATCGACGACCACAGCTCGAGCGAGCTTCGCTCGGCGCGGCCCGTGGTCTCGTCCTTCGGCAGGTAGCGGCCGATCGTCAACCACCAATTGCCGTCGCTACCGCGGGCCACCGACTTTTGCGTGCACGCCATGCTGCTGACCGTCTCAGCAGGCTCGGCCTTGACCACGATCACCTCGCGAAACTGGCGCGGCAACGTTGCTGGCGCCTGAGCCCCACAGGTGGCAACCAGCAGCGAGAAGAGGCCGACGACACGCATCAAACCATGCAATCGCACAGCCACGAGGCGGACAAGGGGCGAAGGCAAACCTCTGTCATGGGCACGGAGAACACGGCGAGCGATCGTGCATGCAGCGGTGGCCGGTTTCATGATCGTGGCCACGCCAAACGAGCAGCCATGCGTCGAAACTCCTTCCTGCGGCTGCCACTGTTGGCATTGCCGCTCGCCGCGACTGCCGCGCGGGCCCAATCCCCACCTGAAGAACGGCAACATCCAGCGCCCTACTCGCCGACGATCCACGACGTGGCCCGCGAGCCGTACCGCGTACTGCGCGCCGGCGAGGGGTTTCGCGGCTCAGTGTTTGGCAGCGAGTTCGAGGCCGCCCCTCGCGATCGCCGCTCGGTCGCCGCGTGGGACGTAGGAGTTGCCAGTGCGCCGCGTGCCGAGGATGCCGCGGCGCTGCCATTCGCTTCGGCCTATCTGTGGCAGCGCCCGGACGACACCCACTTCCTTCGAGCCATCGTCGCTGGCGTCTACAACGACATCACCATCGCCGGCAAACCCGCGGGCTCGAACACCGAAGTGCTGTTCACGTTCGAGAGCTATGCGTGGCCCGCCGCGTCAGCGCCGCTGATCGATGGTGAGATCGACGAGACGCGCGAACTGACCTGGGGCTATGCAAGACCGGGAGTCGGCATCGGCCTTCGCGATCCGATCGGCCCGGCGCAGGACAACTTGTTCGTCTGCAACCTGGTCGGAGAGGTCGGCGCATTGTGGTTCGGCCGCGGCGATCAGACCGATCCCGGCTTGGGCGTTCCCGACAGCACGACAGAGCTGCGCCTGCGCACTCAACTGCGGTACGACCTGCTGCAGCGCAACCTGCTCGAGATGCCGCACGAGGGCCATGCTCTGGGCGCCGACTTCGTCTACGGCCATCGCTCGGAGTGGGACGATTGGGGACCCGCTCCGTTGGCAGGTGCCGCGAACTCGACACGCAACTACGCGATCGCGACCGCCTATGGGTTCATGGCGTCGGGCGTGCCGTTCGTCGACAGCGAGTTCCATCGCCTGATCGCGTCGATCCACGCGGGCGTCGGCGACGACACCGATCGATTCTCGGCGCCGCGCCTCGGAGGCGGGCCGGATCCGCGCGGCGAAGAGTTCGGACTCGTGGCGCGCCCCATCCTGCCAGGCGCAGCACTCGGCGAGTTCTATCCCTCACACTACGCGGTGCTGCATGCGGGCTATCGCCTGCAACCTATGTGGTTCGCTTTCGTCGATGTCGGAGCTACCGCAGCGTGGCTCGATCGCGATCGCCTCACCGGCCTCGGCACCGTGCGCAACGACGATTGGATGACAGCCGTCAACGCCCGATTGTCGTCGGGCTGCTTCGGTCGAACACGCTTCCAGCTCCTCTACGCCTACAACTTCGACGTAGTTCGCAACGGCGAGGACGGCGGCCACGAGCTAGCGTTCCACGTCACCGGCTTCTTCTGAGCGAGAACTCAGCATGCGTGCAACTCCACCGCATGCTGCGGGCGAACGGGCGAGCACCATCTGGCCTGCACATGCCACACCCTGCACTCGAACACACAGCACATCGACCGTGGCCACTCTCACAGCGACCATGGGTGCTGACGATGCAATGGACCGAACTCGCGTTCTTGCACTGGCCGGTGGCCAAGGAATCACTGCAGCGACTGCTGCCTGCAGGTGTCGAAGTGGAAACCCACAGCGGCGACGCTTGGCTTGGCATCGTGCCGTTCCGCATGCGACGAACGCGCATTCGTGGACTGCCGCCGATGCCGACGGCGCACGAGTTCCCTGAGCTCAACGTTCGAACCTACGTCCGCTGCGGTGGCAAGAGCGGGGTCTGGTTCTTCAGCCTCGATGCGACCAGCAGGCTCGCGGTCGAGGGAGCGCGCGCGACCTTCGGTCTGCCCTACTTTCGTGCCGAGATGGAGCTCGAGCAGCGAGGCCAGTTGGTTTCTTGCACCAGCCGGCGCACGGATGGCCGCGGCCCGCCAGCACGATTCGCCGCCGGCTACTGCCCCGGCGGCAATTCGCGACCGGCCGCGCGCGGTTCGCTGGAGCACTTCTTGGTCGAGCGCTACTGCCTGTTCGCGCCCGCTCGCGGCGGCGGTGTCCGCTGCGGCGACATTGCGCACGCGCCATGGCAGCTGCAGCCGGCCTCGGTGCAACTCGGCGTCTGCGACATGACCCGGCTATTGGGCCTGCAACTGCCCGACACTGCGCCGTTCGCGCTGTGCGCCGAGCCCGTCGAGGTGGCGGCTTGGGCACCCGTTCGCTGCTGACTGAGCACGAGCCGGATGGCGACAGTTGCGGCACTGCAGTCGAGCCTGCAGCATTGGGCACTTCCACCAAAGACGACCAAGCCATGCGTACAGCTCTAGCATTTGTCACCGGCATCGTCAGCGTCTTGCTGCTCGGCGCCACCATCCGCCCTGCCACCTTCGAACACGCAGAAGAACCCGGCGGGCAGGACCCGCAGGCGATGAAAGCGAAGATGGCGCAAGCAGCCAAGCTCACGCAGCCGGGGCCAAACCACAAAGTCCTGGAGCGCTTCCTCGGCACCTGGACCACGGCATCGTCCTTCGTGATGGGCGGCAAGAAGACACCGCCGAGCGAGGGCACGATGACGTTCCGCTGGATCATGGACGGCCGCTGGCTCGCATGCGAATGGAAGGGCTCCCTGATGGGCCGCCCGTATGAGAGCTTCTGGGTGCTTGGCTACGACAACTTCAAGCAGAGCTTCGTCATCACCACGGTGCAGAACATGGACACCGCGATGTTGCGCTCCGAAGGCGACCTGACCCAGGACGGCAAGACCCTGGTCACCTGGGGAACGCTCGATGAGTACCTCACTGGAGAGCACGACAAGATCGTCAAGAACGTGTTTCGCTTCGTCGACGCCGATCACCTGACCATCGAAGTGCACGACATGCACATCGGCGAGACCAACACGCAGGTGTTGGACATCGGCTTGGCGCGCAAGTAACCAGAACAAGGTTCCGCGGCGGCGGAGCTGACGATTCGACGCAACGGCGCGAGTTGGCGGACCAGTCGCCCCTCGCTCCGCGCGTCACGCGCCACGGCGATCGCGGCCCTCGAATGCTAGGCCGCGAAGAAGGTTCGCCGGATCGCGTCCAGCATCTCCGGTCGAGCACCGAGATCACCGGCGTTGCGCAGATGGAACTCGGCGTCGGCGCGCCGCCCGAGCAGCACGCACGCTTGCGCCAGATGCAACTGGGGCGACGGATCCGACGGCGCCAACTGGCTGGCTCGCACCAGGTGCTCGTGGCCGGCATCGACTTGGCCGCGCGCGACGAGCAAGATCCCCAAACGGTTGTGCACCTCGGCAAGTTCGGGATCGAGCGCGAGCGCCTTGCGCAGCGCGCTTTCCGCACGCCGCTCCTGCCGCAACTTGTGCCGCACGACACCCAAGAACAGCCAGGCCTCCGCCGCGTGGCGACATCGTCGAACGACTTCGCGGGCTGCGCGCAGAGCCGGACGTTGACTGCCCTGCGCCATCAGCGTGTCGACGTTGCGCATGCCGGCGAACAGTCCGGGCACCTTGGCCAGTCGCAACAATCGTTCGATGTCGCGGCGACTCTCGCCGGCGTTCACGATCGCTGCCGCTCGCTCGAGCGCGACCATCGCCTCGCCTTGGTCGTCGAGGACAAGGCATGCCCGACCAAGGTCGAGCCAGAGTCCAGCATCTTCGCCATGCACCGCCACCGAGCGCTGCAACACGCTGCGTGCCGCCGCTACTTGCTCGCGTTCCATCAAGAACGAACCGACCAGCCGCGCCGCCGCTGGCGGCAGCGCGTCCAATGCTGCCAGTTGGTCGGTGATCTGGTCGCGAAGGGCCGCATCGCCGAGTCGATCGGCGACGGCGGCCAGTTGCGCGAGTCCCGATGGTGACAGTGCCCCGCGCTGCTGTGCCAGCCGAAGCACTTCGCTGGCGCGCTCCAGCTCACGCAAACGAAACCACAAGCCGGCGCAAATCTCGACGTCGACGGGCAGGACCTCGCGCGCCAACACCCGCATCCACACCGAGGCAGAAGCACGTTCATCGCCGCTCGCCTGCAGCAGCCCGGCGCACCGACGCATCGAACCCAAGTTCTGCGTGCGCTCGCCAATGCCGCGCAGCAGCTCGACGACTTGCTCACGGCGCGTGCCGGCGCGCAGCAGATGACCACAGGTCTCGAACGCCACTTCGTGCACAGCAGAAACGTCGAGCTGCGCCGAACTCTCGCGCACGGCGCGGAGCAGGTCGGCATCGGCATCGAACGGGATCCCGGCTTCGAGCGACAGCAAGTGGTCTTTGGCGACGAGCCACCACGAGAGCGCTGGCCCCGGCGGAACCTCGAGCGGCTGCGGCCGCCCGGTCCAGCCGAGCACGCCTGTCACCTCGAACCACATGCGCGCCAGCGCCTCGGCGGGGCGATCGGCGCGGAACGGCACCTCGACGTCGAGGAGCAGCTTCTGGGTGACGCCATCGTGCGCGCGCAACCGCAACGACTCGGGTTGGACGAGCCCGTCGACCAGCAACGTGACTTCGCCGCGATGGTGCAGCGACGCCAGCGTCGCCGCCGGCAGTAGCTCCCGCACGTGCAAGAACGTGCGGTGCCCGCCGGTGTTGGTCAGGTAGGGCAAGAAGCGCACGCCACGATCCGCACCAGCATTGAGCGTCTGCACGAGTTGCCGCGGCAACTGCCGCGCGAGCACTTCCCATGGTGCGGCGGCGACCACGGGCTTGTGCCCGTCGGCCACGGCGAATCCAAACACCACGACAACAGTCAGGGCAACTTCCTCCGGTCCAACGCGATCTGCAGCCAAGGATTGGCCGCAGCGAGCAGCTGAAAGGGAACCCCCATCGCCGCGGGCAACTCGCGCTCGAGCAACACCTCGGCTCGCTTCTGCCAAAGGCCGCTGCGTGCCGTGTCGTCGACGAGTTCCACCGCCAGAAGAAAGGCGCCGATCAGCGTGCGGTCATTTCCGGAGCGATCCTCCGACAACGCCGCAATGCTGTATCGGCTCGGGTCCTTCGCGCTGACGAAGGTTTTCGGGCCAGTGCCGTCGAGCCACGCGGAAGTCGCCATGACATCGGCGATGCGCGCAACGAGCGGCACGAGATCGGCCGAGCCCGTCGCGCGATGCAGCGCCGCCAGTCCACGGAGCAGCGCTGCCATCTGTGACGTCGTATCGAACTCACTCTCCCCATCGAGCACGAGCGGGTGCGGCGGTTGCGGGAGGACGGCCGCGCCGCCGAGCGACGCGAGCGACTTCGGCAGCACCTGCAGCGCGTGATCGAGCAACGCCTGCGCCAGCGCATCGTCGCCGGTAGCCATCGCGCAAAGGGCGCCGGCTTCGAGACAACGCCCCTCGCCACGACCAGTGCGGAACTTCGCGGTGGCGAGCATCGCGAGCACCGAGGCGCCGACTCGGCGCATCTCATCCCGCGCCACTTCATCGCCAGTCAACCACCAGGCATCGAACAGCAACTGCGCCGAGCAGTGCTCATAGTCGAGTCGAGGCCACCCATGCGGCACGTCGAACATCCGCGCGGGCAGGCCTGTGCGATACGCGGCGGTATCGGCAGGCAGACGCGTCGCCCGGCCGCCGGTTGGGCGCAGCGAGTGCTGCAGCACCATGCCCTCGGCGACGTTGAGCAGCGCGGCGCTGCGCCACCGCAGGACGTTGTGCAACAGGGAATCGCCGTGGCGCTGCCCGCCGCCCAGGCGAGGGTCCTCGGGCTCGCCATAGCCGCCCCACAAGCCAAGGCGCGCGTTGTGCCGCCAGATGGCGATCTGCCGGTTGTCGTCGCCCTGATCCGCTCCGCTCACCGGCGCCGGGCCGCCGAAGGCACCGAACGCGCGTGAACGCCGCACCGCATCGAGAGCGGCAAACGCCACCATGCGAACCGGCGCCCAGGTCGCCGCCTCACGTTCGTCTGGGCCGAGCTCCGGCGCATCCGCGAACAAGTGCACCCGGAACATCTTCGCCGTGCCGTCACCGAGGTAGTTCGCCGCGGGCCGCACCAGTTCTTGCACCGCTGTCCGACCGTCGCGAACGATCGGTGCTGGCATGAGTTGTTCGCGGGCGAACCGCGGCACGAAGCGCACTTGCGGATCGTCGAAGCAGACACGGAACGAACGAAAGCGCAGCGGCCCGAGCGGGCCAACCGCGGGATCGACGTTGTCGAGAGCAAGCGTCAACTCGGCGCGGCGATCACCAACAGAGGTCACCAGCCACGCTCGCAGGTCGAGCAGCGGCCTCCCGGCGGCAGCGCCGGCAACCAGACGAAACGTCGAACGGAACCGCTGCACGCGAATGAGGCCTGAATCCGACAGCACGCCAGCGCGGCCCGCGGTTTCGTCGGGCACGAGGTCGGCGCGCAACGTACGGCCCCACGGGTCGACCAACTCGGTCCACATCGGCAGCACGGCCCAGGCTGGCATCGCTGCAGCCGCAGACGAGGCGGCTGCGGACCCCGGCGAGTTTGCGGCGACCTCGGCAGGCGGCATGGACTCGACGAAGCCAGAAGAGGCAACGCGAGCGCGCACGACCACGGTTCGCGTGGCGCCTGCCGCCACCTCGAGGCGAACATGAACGGCGAGCACCGCCACCGAGCCGTCGGGCCAGCAGAGGAGCGGTAGGGCCGGCGCGCGACGCGCGGTCTCGGGCTGCACCTCGCCAGCGCTCGTCTCGTCGAACACGTCGACTGCGAACGGACCCGCACCAGGCGGCAGCTTCAGCGCACCCCGCGAAAACGGCACCGACGCGGCGACCACTCGGTGCTGCTTGATGCCAGCGGGATTGACCACGCACACGCGCACGTCCAGCGCCGAGGGCCCCTGCGCCAGCAGCATCGCCTGCGCAAACGCTGCGGCTACCACCATCCGGATTCGCGGCATCGGCGCATTGGCGCGCATGACCAATCGGTTGGCAAGAGCCTGCGCAGCGACTCCGGGCCCGCTGGCTACTTTGGCGGTGCCCCGGCAGCGGGCGCCTTCGGCTTCCCGGCGGACCAACGGCCTAGTCCCGGCGGCCGCGAGTCGAGTACCACGGGCAACTCGTTGCCAGGGCCACCGACCTCGATCCGAAGCCGTTCCGGCGTTTCCTTCCACACCGGCGCCCGCCGCCACAGGATGTCGGTGGTGCTCTTCGCCAGTTGGTCGCGGGGAACACCCGCACGCGCCGGCAGGCGGACCAGCATCGTGAACTCGCCGTCAACATCCAGGGTCGACACCTCGACCGTGCCGTCGAGGTTCGAGTCCAGAAGTTCCTGCAACTCGATGGCCAGCGGCGAGCGCGAGCGCTCGGTCTTCACGCCGAGCAAGTGGTGCATCATGAAACTCAGTGCCACGCACCCGATGAGGCCCATGGCAGCGACGACGTAGAGCGACTTGGACACGAGGATCCTGTCGGCATTCGACCGCCTCGGGCTTGGGCCGCACTTCGCAGAGGGTTGGGCCGCAACGGCAGCAGGAGAGGCCGAAAGGACGAATTGCACCCCGCGGCAGGGAGACACCATGGGATCGCGACCGACAGCGCCACGCCAAGCGCGGCCAGGATCCTCGACTACTTTTTTTGCCGTGACGCCCATTGCCTTGGCCCACGGCCATGGTATGCAAACTGCCCTCGCGCTCCCGCGCGCTTCCCTTCCAGCAAGCCATCATGGGTAAGTCCGTCACCTGCAAGGAATGCAGTAAGGTGTACCGCGAGCTCGACGAGCTCGAGGACCTGCGCGACAACGACAGCGTCTGCCTCGTGTGCAACAACACGATCGAGGTCGCCGACTGGGACCGAATCCTCGCGTCCTTCGAGGACGACGAAGGTGACGTCGACGATCTCGACGACGAAGACGACTGGGACGACGACGACGAGGACGAGGACGAGGACGAGGATGACCTCGAAGCCGGCGAAGAAGTCGAAGAAGAAGTCGAAGAGGACGACGACGAGGACGAGGAAGACGATGACGACGATGACGACGAAGAGGAAGAAGAGGAAGTGAAGGACGACTGACCGAAAGGTCGTCCCTCGCGCGCTGCCGCGGCGCGCCCTCCGTCGTCGCATGCTTCCTGCCCTTGTGGGCCTCCTGCTTGTGGGCCTCGCCTGGGTCGCTCTGCGCTATTACCGCCCTGGTCGAAGGCGAGCAAGGTGGGCAGCTCAAAGGCCGTAGTGCGGCCGTGCTGCCTTGCAGCTTCCCCGCGTTGACGCACGGCGACTGCCACTACGCCCCTCTGCACCGCCCGGCGAAGTGAGTGGCCATCGGGCTCAGCGGCCTCGCGTTTGCCCCCAGAGGCGCGCCAACTTGTCAGAGCTTCGGCGCCCATGTCTGCCATCCTGACATCGCTAGCGACTTGCTGCCGATGCCTGATTCGGCGCATCTCGCCGTTTCAACGCAACTTGTGGCGGTCGCTGGGGGCGGCATGACCGTTGCTTTCGCGCGGCCCCGCCACCTTCGATTCCCGACACCGCCGTATGCAGCAGAGCTTCCGAGTGCTCCTTGTGGAGGACGACGACTCGCTCCGGGTTTGCCTGGGCGAGTTCCTCGCCGACCACGGCTGGGACGTGGGTCTCGCAGCTAGCGGTCCTGAGGCGATCGAGCTGGCGCTGCGCCAGCGGTTCGACTTCTCGATCCTCGACTTCCACCTACCCAACGGCACCACCGGCCTCGACGTGTTCCGCCGCCTCTGCGCCCTACGTCCCTTGCCCGCGATCCTGATGTCGGGTGCCGCCAACCGCGATGAGGCCACCCTCGCGCTGCAGGCTGGGATCTTCACGTTCCTGCGCAAGCCACTCGACCTCGACCGCCTCCGGCAGTCGGTGCACCTGTTGATCAGCCACCACTTTGGCGGCCCACTTGGCTTCCCGGTAGCCCCGGTCCAGATGGCGTCGGCCCGACCGATCGCACCCGCGCTCCCTCGGCCCAGGATGCCCCGCATCTTGCGCCGCTACCGGCCCCAGTCCCGCCCGCCCGAAGGACCGCCGAGTTGAATCGCACCTCGCGCGATTGCCGCACCTCGCGGAACCGCTCGACCTCGCCCTTCCGAACCAACACTCCCTAACCCCCTGAACTAGAGGACCACTGAGATGGCCAAGACCAAGTCTGCCACCGTCACCCCCATCGGCGACCGCGTTCTGATCAAGCGCGTGGAAGCTGACGAGAAGACCAAGGGCGGCATCATTCTGCCCGACACCGCCAAGGAGAAGCCGCGCGAA
>CAMBXM010000106.1 GCA_945871815.1 Singulisphaera sp. GP187 | reverse complement strand
GAGGCTGACGAAGTCAGGAGCTTTGGCACCCTGCTGCAACAGCGCGGGCTCGGCCTGGGCGAGCACAACGGGAGAGATCGAGGCGAGAGCAGCTGCAGCGAAGAGGCGCGCAGCTAGACCTAGGTTTGGTTTCATGGGCGGTGGAACAGCAGGGAGGAAGAACTTAGGTGGCTTGCCGACAAAAGCCGCGAATCGCCGGCGCAGGTACAGGATCGATACGTCGCGTCCGCAGCATTCGGACGCGCACGGCATTCGCCTCGCCGGCTCGCGTCACTTCGTCGCCATGGACCGACCCGAGGCCGCGAGCGACTGGGTCAAGAACGCGAGGTAGCCCTGCTCCCACGCACCGGGTCCGCCCTTGAGCACGTGCGCGACGATCAGGTTGCCGGTCTTCGGGTCGACGCTGCAGTAGATCGGCGTCGTGACGCGGCCTTGCACCAGTTCGTCGCGCAGCTTCACCTGTCGCGCCCATCGAGTCGGTTCGATCACGGACTCGTTGTCCATGTGCAGGCGCGCTTCGACGAAGTGTTGCTCGAGGATCGGAGCGATCGCCAAGGCCGGCAGGATCCCGCGCTCGACCATGCGGCAGTTGGCGCAGGTGAATCCCGTGATGTTGACCAAGAGGAGCTTGCCTTGCGTGAGCGCCAACGCGCGAGCCTTCTCGTAGTCGTCGACCACGAGTTCGTGGCGCGAGATGTCGCGCGCCCCGTAGGCCGGCGCCAACGCGTTCATCACGAAGTCGAGCGGATAGCCAAGCGCGCCATACAGGCAGTAGGCCGCGAACCACGCGCTGGCCAAGCCACCGACGCGACGACCGTTGCCGACCTTCGTGCGCGGCACGAGGCCCCACAGATAGACGGCGAGGGCCAGGAACAGAGCGATCCAGATCCCGAAGAAGACCTCGCGCGGCAGCACGTGCAGGTCCTGCACGTACTCTGCGTTGCTGAAGAACTTCAATGCCGCGGCGAGTTCGACGACGCCGAGCGAGACCTTCAGGGTGTTCATCCATTCGCCCGAGCGCGGCAGTTTCTTCACCCGGCCTGGCAGCAGCGCCAGCAACACGAACGGCAGCGCCATCGTCGCGCCGAACGTGGCCATGCCGAGCATCGGCCGGAAGCCCTCGCCCGACTGCACCGCTGGCACCAACAACAGCGCCACCACCGGCGCCGTGCACGTGAACGAACTGATCACCAGCGTCGCCCCCATCAGCAACACGCCGACGAGCCCGCCGACCGTGCGCGACTTACCCGCGGCGTCGGTCAGGAAGCGCGGCGGCTGCAGTGTGATCACGCCGAGCAGCGACAGGCCGAACACCACGAAGGCCGTGCCGATCACCGCGTTGGTGACCCAGTGTGCGGCGAACGGAACGATGTAGCCCCCCAGGGCCGAGGCCAGCGCGCCGATCGCCGCAAACATCGCGACGATGCCAAAGCCATAGGCCAGCGCCAGCGACATCACCTTGCCGCCGCGCGCGTCGGCCTGTTTGGTGAAGAAGCTGAACGTGATCGGGATCATCGGGTAGGTGCATGGCATGACCAGGGCGAACAGGCCGCCGCCGATGCACGCGAGCAGGAGCGCCCACAGCGAACCGTCCTCGGAGTCCTCGTCTACCGGCGCCGCGGCCGGGGCCGCGGCACGCGCGGTGCCAGCTTCGATCGGCAGGTCGATCGCAAACGGGACGACCTGGGGCATCTCGCAGCCATTCTCGTCGCAAACCTGATAGCCAAACTCGCCCTCGATCGTCGCCGTCCCCGCCGCCTGGTCAGCCTTCACCCGCAGCTTCTGGGTGACGCGAAACTCGTGCGGCAGCGGATAGGTCTTGATGCCGAAGGCCTCAGCCTCCTCACCCGGGGGGATCACCGCCGCGCCATCGGTCTCGATCCCTTGAAGCTGCCACTTCGCCGCATCGAGTTTGACCGGCAGGTTGGTCGGCTCCTTGGTGCCGTAGGCGTGAAAACCCTCTTCGACCTCGGCCTCGATCGTGAGCGTGACCGACTCGCCCGGGCGCGCTGGCTGCGGGGTGCAGGCCACTGTCATCGTGATGCGCCCGTCCTTGGAGCGGAAGCGCTTTTGCTTCGCCGCGGGCTTCGGCTTTGGGTCCTGGGCCGCCTCTGCACTGGGCACGGAGACTGCGTTGCCAGCCGTGGAGGGGGCGCTGCCAGCGATCGTCAGTTTTGCCGTGAACGGCTCGCTGCTCGGCATCTCGCAGGCGTTCTCGTCGCACAGTTGGAACCCGAACGTGGCGCTGGCGGCGATCTCTCCCGCCGCGTCCTGCTTGACCTTCAGCGCCTGCGTCACCACGAAGACCTCGGGCAACGGGTAGGTGTCGAGGCCGAACGCGGTGGCCTTGTTGCCGGGCGGGATCTTGGCGGCGCCGTCGAGTTCGAGCCCCACCAGCTGCCACGTCGACGGGTCGATCGACACCGGGACGTTGGTCGGTTCCTTGGTGCCGTAGGCGTGGTAACCGGGCGACACTTCGACGGTGAGCTTCAGCGTCACCGAGTCCCCTGGCTTGGCGCTCGCGGGCTCGAAGGCAGCGCTGAGCTTGACCGAACCCTGGGCCGAAAGCGCGGCCGGCAACAGAGCGAAGAGGACAAGAAGGGACAACCAGCGGGCGCGGAGTTCCATCGGAAGGCGGGATGATACGAACCGGAGGGCGAACGTCTCCGAGTTCGCCGAAATGGTCGTCCCGGCCGCGCACTACACCCTGCCGCCGCGTCAGCAGAGGGCCGCTGTGGCCGTCACAGCAGCACCAGCAACAGCGCGTTGGTGAACCCGACTCCAAACGGCTGAGAAGCATCGAACACGACCGCCTGGAATGCGAGCGGGAGCCCGGCGAAGACCGGCGACGACGGCACGGCGAAGCTGGTGTTCGCCTGGCCGGCGCCATCGAGGAACTGCAGCCCAGGCGATACCGCGGAGACCGGCAGGTAGAAGGCGCACCCAGGGAAGACTTCGGGTGCGGGCTGCTGCAACGACAGTTCGTAGAGCAGGATCGAGACCGCGAACGGGTTGCCTTGGACGACGCACGTGAACGTGCCCCCGACCTGGAACGAGCCCGCCACCGCGAGGGAGGGCACCGGCGCGCCGCAACCGACGCCGAAACTGGTGGCCGTGCCCGCCGCGAGCCAGCGGACGATCAAGGCAGGGCTGGTGCCGACGACGCTGGTCGTCCGGCTTTCGAAGCGGCGAGCTTCCTGCGGCACCAACTCGTCGGTGCGCAGGAGCCAGCCGAAGTTGGTCGCCGGTGCATCGAGCCATTGCTGCACGTCGGTCGTCATCGCATTGGTCGAGGCAAACGTCACGCGACCGAGCGGAGGCGTGAAGCCCACGCCGCTCGCAACCGGGTCATAGTCGCCGCCGGGCGCATTCCAAAACGAGGTGGCAAAGCTCCGGTGCAGCCAGGTGTTGTCGCCGGCGACCGCGAGAATGCCCTGACCTTCGCGGAACAGGGTCGCATCGGAAGGTCCCTCGGCCCACGACGAAGTCACGCGATGCAGTGCGACGGGAACCAGGTTCTGCGCGAAGCCGCGCGAGACCTGCACCACGAGTTCGACCGAGACGATGCGAGCCCCAGCGGGGATCGCAGCCGCGGGATCGAACCGCACCAGCGAGCGGCGCTTCAGCCCGCTGGCGATGAGCCCGACGAAGAACCCCTCCCCGGCGCCATTGGCGAACGCGCCGGCAGCATCCTCGTAGAGCGTGGTGTCGGCAGCGGCGGGCAGGACCGCGACGTTTGCCTGCGCCGCGAGGTCGCAGGTCGACATCGGCATGGCGAGCAGGCCCAGACAAGCAGTGAGGATCGTGCGCATGACGGTCATTCGAATCGCTGCGTACGAGGCCCAGAGCAACTCGGCATGAGGCCTCGGCGAAGACTGGCGGCCCCTACCGCTCCGGTTCTCGCCCGCCGCTGTGCCGCCGCCCTTTACTGCGGTTCCTGCGGTCGTATCCTGCTCGCCCTCCAACCATGACCTACGACGTCTTGATCCTCGGCGCCGGCCCTGCCGGCTACGTCTGCGCCATCCGCTGTGCCCAGCTCGGTCTCAAGACCGCGATCGTGGAAAAGGAGAACCTCGGCGGCGTCTGCCTCAACGTCGGCTGCATCCCGAGCAAGGCCCTGATCGCCGCCAGCAAGCTGATCGACAAGATCCAGCATGCCGACCTGATGGGCATCAAGGCCAAGTACGAAGGTCTCGACGTCGGTGCGCTCGTCGCGTGGAAGGCCGGCATCGTCAACAAGCTGACCTCGGGCGTCGGCGGCCTGCTGAAGAACCACAAGGTCGACGTGCACATGGGCAATGCCATGGTCACCGGCAAGAACAAGGTCGAGGTCACCAGCAAGGACGGCACGAAGACGTTCGAAGCCAAGAATCTCGTGATCGCTACCGGCTCGACCCCGATCGAAGTGCCGGGCTTCGCCTTTGACGGCGACAGCGTCTGGTCGAGCACGCACGCGCTTGCACCGAAGCAGTTGCCCAAGCGCATGATCGTCATCGGCGGCGGCTACATCGGCCTCGAACTTGGCCTCGTCTACCACAAGCTCGGCACCGAGATCCGCGTGCTCGAATTCATGGACCGCGTGCTGCCGGGCATGGAAGAGGAGTTGTCCAAGGAGATGGGCCGCTCGCTCAAGAAGAAGAAGATCGAGGTGTTCCTGAAGACCAAGGCCACGGGCTTCAAGAAGACCAAGACCGGCATCGAGGTCACCGCCGAAGTCGAAGGCAAGCCGCAGACGTTCGAGTGCGATGTCGTGCTGTCCTGCGTCGGCCGCAAGCCGAACGGCAAGGGCCTCGGCCTCGAGGCCGTCGGCGTGAAGGTCGACGAGCGCGGCTTCATCACCGTCGACCACCGGCGCCAGACCCACGTGCAAGGCATCTACGCGATCGGCGACGTCGCCGGTCAGCCGATGCTGGCGCACAAGGGTTCCCACGAAGGCCTCATCGCGGCGGCGGCAATCAGCGGCGACAAGGGTGCGGCCTACGACCCCGCGTGCATCCCCGCGGTGATCTTCACCGACCCCGAGATCGCGTCGGTCGGCCTGTCGATGGAAGAGGCCAAGAAGGCGGGCTTCGAGCCGGTTGAAGGCAAGTTCCCGTTCGCCGCCTCGGGTCGCGCCATGTCGCTCAACGAGACCGAAGGCTGGGTCAAGGTCATCGGCGATGCCAAGACCGACAAGCTGCTCGGCGTGCACATGATCGGCCCCGAGGTCACCGAACTCATCGCCGAAGCGGCGCTCGCAATCGAGATGGGTGCGACCGTCAACGACCTCGCGCAGACGATCCACGCCCACCCGACGCTGCCCGAAGCGTTGATGGAAGCGGCCGAAGCCGTGCACAACATGGCTGTGCACATCTTCCAAGTGCCGAAGAAGCACGGGTAGCAAGCAGGCCTCGGTGCGCGCCGCGCGCGCCGCCGCCGACGTGTACTGGCCGAGCACGTAGCCTCCGCGACTGGCTCTTGCGCCCAGCTCGGGCGATTCTGGCGGATCGCCGGGACCGCGTTTTCGGCGCTGCAGAATGAACCCCCGACGCGCCGGCTCGCTCGTTGGCACGGAGCTTCCAGGCACCTTGCCAGCGAGATGTAGCCTGTCGCTCCCTTGCTCACCCGTGGTGCACGCGAACGCGTGCCGATGAGCATGCTTGTCTCACCCGGTCTCACCCGGTCTCCCCATGAAGAAGATCTCGTTCCTCGTCACTGCCGCGGCAGCACTGGCTTTTGCCAATGACGCCACCTCGCAGTGCTTCCAGTTCGCCAACGTGCCGTCCGGCGCAGGCTTCCCGATCGCCGACGATGCGGTACGCACCGTCGCGCTGCCGTTCTCGTTCCCGTTCAACGGCGGCTCGACCAACCTCATCACCATTTGTTCCAACGGGTTCATCTGGCTTGGCGCGGCTCCTGTCGTGGATCCCGCGGACTTCTCGGCCACGGAAGCCGAGTTGCGCACCCGCCCGGCTCGCATCGCCGTCGATTGGTGTGATTGGGACACCGACAACTTCGCCGTGATTCCTCCAGGTGGCGGCGTGTTCTTCAACACGACGCTGACGCAATGCAACATCATCTGGAAGGGCATCCCGCGCTTTGGCAGCAGCACGATCTTCGCCAACATGGAATGCGTGCTGACCTCGACCGGCGGCATCCATCTGTACTACGCCGGCACCCACAACATCCCGAACGTGACCAACATCGTCGGCTTTAGCCGCGGCACGACCGCGCCGGCCAGCCCCGTCAACTGGTCGCCGACGCTGCCCGCGAGCGCCCTCGATTCGACGGCCTACGAGGTGTTCACGAGCAATGTCGGTGTTTCGCCGTTCGACATGGTCGGTCGCATCGTCAATCTCGTCCCGAACGCGCCGCCCAACACGACGCCGCCGATCAACTACACGCCGAACGGCAACCCATTGCCTGTCTGCGGCACCATCTTCCCGATGGCCGTAGCCCCGGTCGCCTCGGGCACTGGCTGCCCGGAGCCAAACGTCTCCCTCTACGAGGCATTCACGGCGACGGCTGGCGCGCGGCCCATCGACCTCGCCAACAGCAGTGTCCTGTTCGCCCGCACGGCGGACAGCTACACGACGGCACAGGGCCCTGGCCTCGATGCCAACTATGCGACGTCCGGCGCCATTCTGCCGAGCGCCTCAGACGACACGCTGCACAACTTCACCCTCGCGAGCACCTTCCAGTTTGGCAACCAGGCGATCTCGCAGATCACCCTGAGCAGCAACGGCTACATCTGGCTCGGCAACTCCGCACTCCAGCAGGTCAATGCGTCGGTGCCGACGTTCCATACCTCGGTGTTGCCGCGCATCTCGGGCTACTGGAAGGACCTCGTGCCGAACAACTCGACGGCTCCGATCTACGTCGAAAACACCGCGACGCGCTTCATGGCGACGTGGCAGAACGTGCCGCTCTTCCAGGGCGCTGGCAGCCAGACGTTCCAGATCGAGATGACCCTCGCGAGCGGCAACATCACGTTGTCCTACGGCACACTGACGGGCGTCGTCACCGCGAGCCCGCCGGTCGTCGGCATCGCCCCGCAGGCGCCGGCAACCAACCAGGCGAATAGCGATCTGGCAACCGCTGGCGTCGCCAACATCGTCGGCCCGGTCCGCGTGACCGGTGGCGGCACGCCGCTCACCCACGTGGTCGTCGGTGTCGGCGCGGCACTTGGGCAGACCCTGACGATGAACTTCGCCGGTGCGCCGCCGAGCAACATCGGCCTCGCGACGTTCATCATCGGCAGCCAGACGCTGGCGATCACCGTCGATTCGCTCGCTGGCCCAGGAATGGCTCCAGGTTGCTTCCTGTACACGGACTTCCTCAGCGAGTTCCCGCTCGCGACCCTGCCGGGCTCGCCGACGGGTTCGCTGTCCGTGCCGGTGCCGATGGACGTGTTCATTGCCGGCGTGCAGCTCCGCAGCCAGGTTGCGCTGGTCGCTCCGGTCAATCCGCTTGGCGCGATCACGTCGAACGTGAACCAGTGGACCGTCGGCTTCTGAGTCGCGGGAAGGTCGAGCGCGTCGCCTCGAGGTGACGCGCTCCCTCCTTGTGGGAGTGGCGGCCGCGCTCGCGGCCAGCCGACCCCCAGAGTCCATTCGGCCCAGCCAGGACTCTGTACTCGCGGACGTGCCGTGGGGCATCCAGAAGCACGCCGGGCTAGCATCGCGAACACGCCGACTCGAGAGCCTCTCGGGGGACGTGACCAAGGAGCACAATGACACGCGTGCTGTTCGTTGTCGGATGCCTAGCCGCCTGTGCGGCATCGCCGTTCACAGCGCCGCCGACAGGACTGCCCACTTCGCACGGCGATCGTGAAGTGTTCTACGGCCCGCGGTGCATCGTCATCGCGCGAAGCGAGCACAGCGCGGCGGATCTCCACGACTGTGTGGCGCAGTTGGCCGACCAAGTGAAGGAGGCGACCGGCAAAGAACCTCGTCGAGGTCTGGTGCTGGCCATGGAGTTCGACGACCCGCTGCCGATCGAACCGCTCGAGGCCTACGCGACGACGATGAACGAACTGCACGCTCGCGCGACTGGGGCCACCAATGTGCGAGTGCCGTTCGAGAGAGCCAAGACCAGCGACGGGCGCGAGGTCGAGATCGACGAGGCGGTGCCGATGCGCATCCGCAGCTTCGCCGTACCGCGCGACGACGAGACCCTTTCCCTGCCGCAGATCCTGCGCGACCAAGCCGCCTTCGTCGCCGTGCTCCCGACGACTGACTGCCTTGAAGAGGCTGCGGATGCCGTGCTCGAGGCAGGATTGACCGCAGAGGGCATTTCGATGTGGCAGCGCGCCATGCTGGCGCCGTTCCGCGGCACGCTGGTCGACCAGCTCGTGCAGGAGTTCCGGAAGTCGTGCCGCGCCACCATCCTCGCCGCCTACTTGCCCGTTGGCTCCGTCGACGAAGCGACGATCGACCGGGTCTGCGAACTCGCCGGCGTCTCGCCAGGACTCGTGCACGAAAGACCCTCCACGGGTCCATCGAGGGAGGATGTGGATGCCATCGGCGATGCCATCACCCACCTCAGACCAGTCCCTCATGACCGTCGGCTGACCTCGGGGCCCAAAGGCGAGGGCCTCGTCGCCACCACCTATGCGCAGTTGGCGTTCACGCACTTCGTCGATGTCGCACCGACGCCGAGCGAGGACCTTCGCAAAGCCGCGCAGGAACACCACAAGCACTACAGCCATGTGCCGCTGCCTGCAGGCATCCCGGACCGAGCTGCAGCAGAAGCGTTGGACGCCGCCATCCCACGCGATGTGAACGCGCGCGTGCTCGTGGTCTCTGCGGATCCGGAGCAGCGAGCACTCCTGCTCGCGGCGCACGCCTACTACCTTTGCGACGTCGACGTGCCGACTGCCGTGCAGACGGCGGTCGAACTCGGTGCCGTCAGCCAGATGTCCGCGTTCGCGAAGGCCTTGGCGAACTCGCCCCGGCCAATCGAGAGGCCTCGGTCGAACCAAGAGCCGCAGCCGCGCTGAGCGCGTCGGAGGCCGTTCGCCGCGGCCAGAAGTACACCGCATACACCAACGCGTAGGACCACGAGTCGGCGATGCCGGCGCACTGCATCGGCACCAGCGCGAAGATCAGCAGGTGCATGCGGATGACGTTCGTGTACGCCTGCGGTGGGTTGAATCCTGATGGCGACCGCTTCGGCGGCTTCTTGCCTTTGCGCGCCACTTCGTCGACCAGTGCGGCCTCGATCGCGGGAACGGTCTCGCCATCCGCAGCGGCTGTGCTCGTCCGCTTCGGAACGCAGAACATCCGGCGCTCGGCGATCGCGGCCGGGATCAGCCAGGGCCAGTAGTTCGCGAACACATGCGCGTAGGGCAACTCGAGCAGCAACTGCCCGTCGGCAGTCCGGATCGGGAACAGGCCCGCGAGGAACAGCGAGTGCACCAAGTGGAAGCCGCAGAAGTGGACCGTGAAGAACGCGATGACGAACAACTTCATCATCCACACAGAAGTGGCGTCGTCCGTTCCATCGCCCTTGTGACGGAACACACCGAAGAGGAGCGCGGCCCAGCCGATCACGAGACTCGACAACCACAGCCCCCACACGAGATCCGCCGTCTTCCAACCGAGGGCGATCGCGAGGCCAAGACCGGCCACGAACCCAATGGCGTCCAGCGCCTGGAACCGCGCAAAGACGCTCGGCGAGCTCCTCGTTCTCACCTCGATCCTCGCGTCGCGCGATCGAGCAGCACGAGATCGGCGAGCACCAACGCCGTCATTGCCGCCAGCACCGGGATCACGCGCGGCACGATGCACGGGTCGTGCCGGCCCTTCTGCGCGACGTCGCCGATCGAACTCGATGGCTTGATCGCCGCGTGCAACACCAGTGGCTCGCCAGTCGTCATGCCGCCGAGGATGCCGCCGTAATTGGCGCGGTCGGCGACGTAGTCACTGCCGCGCATCGTCGCGGTGCCGAAGCCCTTGCCGAACGCGAACCCAGTGACGGCGCCGATGCTCAAGAACGCGTCGGCGAGCCGAGCCTTCACCTTGCCGTAGACCGGTTCGCCGAGGTCCTTCGGCACGCGCTCGACCCGCACTTCGACGATGCCGCCGATCGAGTCGCCGCGGCCACGCAACTCCTCGACCAACGCGACCATCGCGCGCGCGGCGACCGGGTCGGCGCAGCGGAGCGGATTGTGCTCGATGGTCAGCGGCTCGTAGCTCTGCGCCCGGATCTCGCCGATCTGCAGCGCATGGCCGGTGATCGTGACTTCGCTCGGCAGCAGCTTCCGCGCCAGCACGCCAGCGATCACGCGCGCAACGGTCTCGCGGCCGCTGCTGCGCCCGCCGCCGCGGTGGTCGCGATGGCCGTACTTCGACGCCCAGGTCTCGTCGGCGTGGCCGGGACGGATCTGCGTTCGCAGCGCGTCGTAGTCCTGCGAACGCGCGTCCTCGTTGCGCACCATGACGCACACGGGCATGCCGGTCGTGCGACCTTCGAAGACCCCGGCGAGGATCTCGGGCGCATCGCTCTCCTTGCGCTGCGAGGTCGCCGCACTCTGCCCCGGGCGTCGCCGCGCGAGTTCGGGCAGCAGGTCCGAGACGGCGAACGGGATCCCCGCCGGTACGCCGTCGATGACGACGCCGAGTGCGGGGCCGTGCGACTCGCCGAACGTCGTGAAGCGGAAGATCTCGCCGAAGCTGTTGCTCGCCATGGGGTGCGCGGTTTGGCGCGCGCGGCATCGTGCGCCCTGTGCGGGCGCGACACAACCGGAGGTCTGTGCAAGGTCGGCGGGGAGGGCTGCTTCAGGTCACTTCTTCGCGCGTGCCTTGCACCACTTCACGATCGCTTCGCCGAGGTCGTTGCGATCGACGCCGCTGGTCGCCAGCGCGCTGGCCTCTGCATCGGACTTTCCCGCTCGCAACGCGTCGGCATAGGCTTCGAGCAGATTCGCCCACCTGGCCGAGAACTTGGTCTTCAGGTCGGCTTGTCCATGCGCCAAGAAGGTCGCCACCAGTTTGTGGGTATCGAGAGTTGGCCCTCCACCGTGGATGCCGGGGTCTCCAGCCTCGCCGCCGATCCCGGTAAGCACCTCGTCGAGGTCCTTGCGCGTGAGCTTCGCCCAGTCGCGCAGGTCCTGGCGCCGGGCGATAGGCCGGTCCTTGCCTTTCCGCACCTCTTCGCGTGCTTGCACCTCAACCTGCAAACGCGCGATCGCGAGATCCGTGAACCAGTTGGCTGGTTTGACATCGCCAAACCATGCCTTCTCGTAGACCGCCCAGACCGAAGTTTCTTCGAACTGCCCGACGTAGCTGTGCTCCTGCGCGCGCCGGAACTCCTCGGCGACAGTGTTCGTGCTCATTGCCCCCGATGGCCTCTCCGGGAGTTTCCAATGGGCTGCCAGCACGGCGTCCGGGTCGCAGATCGCGAATCGCTGCCCACACTTCTCGTGTGGCGGCAACCACTCTTCGCACACCTCGAACATGGGTTCGAGACGCGACGTCGCGTGCTCCGCGGCCCGAGCTTTCGCCGCGTCGACATCCGGTCCGTGGTCCGTTTCGGCTCGATAGATCACGACGCAGTGCGGCGTCGTGAAGCAGCCAGTTCGCGGCTTGTCCGCGAGCGCCGCCTCCACCGCCTTGAACAAGCTGCGTTTCCCGTCCGCGTCCGCGTGTTGGTCCGGCGGTCCGGATTGGGCCGTCAACAAGGAACCGACGAGCGCGAGTAGCGCGCAAGAAGTATGCACAGGACTGAGTGGATGCATGGCGTGCGGGTGTGCGACTGTCGCGACGCGGAATCCCTGCGTCACGCCCCTTCTTGACTCCCCTGCAACCGCCGTTGGTCCGCGAGCCACTTGGCGACGACCACCGCGTTGCCGAGCCGGCGGCCGGCGCGACCGCGCGCTGCCACTTCGCGCTGCTGCAACCCTTCGCGTTCCATCATCGACTCGCAGAAGCTCGCGCGCTGATTGCGCAGGTTGCTGTAGTCGATCTTGAGCACGCAGCGCGGATGGTCCGGTGCCAGCATCCCATTGCCCCAGTCGAGGGTCGTCCGCGTCCAGGCGCAGACCGGCGACGTTGCACCGGCGAAGGCGAGGAAGCGTTCGCGAACATCCTCGATCGGCGCGGCGGCCTCGAGATCTGCAGTGGTGATGCCCATGTGCGCGAGGCGGCTCGGCGACGGCCAGTCCCCCGCAGGCCGGATCAACGCGTCGAACACCGCATCGTCGATGAGGCGCACCGCCGACCACTGCACCAGGTTGCGCGGGGCCTTCGGATCCCCGCCATCGAGCGCGGATTCCGCGTAGCAGACCACGAGGCGCGGATCGCTGAGCACCGGCGACAGCCGCCGCGAGGCCTTGTGGCGTTCGCGCTTCTTCCGGCCGTGGCGTTCGACCACGTCGAGCACCTCGATCTGACGATCGATCATCCGATCGAAGGCCGTGAGCAGCGTCGGCACCGAGGTGTTCTCCGGCTCGAGGATCGACAGCGCGTAGACCAGCGCCTCGACGGTCGACACGAAGTCCTCCTGCGGCTCCTTGCGAATGCGGTAGTTGCTCGGCCGCGGCGGGTTGATGCGCACGTGGCGCAGACGCTGCACCCACGCGTTGTCCTTGTAGAGCTTCTTGGCGTGCGCCCATGTGCCATCGAGCAACACCAGCGTCGACGGCAGTTCGCTCGCCGGCAGGTCGGCGAGATCCACCGCCGCCTCGTGCGGGTAGAGCACCGCGGCATCGCTCGCGACCTCGACCTCGAGGTGCAGCACTTCGTCGAAGCCACCGTAGACGGTCTCGATGCGCGCGTCGGGCATGGCAAGGCGCAGGAGCCGCGCGGTGCCGAATGGGTGACGGCGCTCGCGCGGATGCTGGAGCACGACGAGCTTGGTGCGCGTGTGCACTTGTTGCACAAGCCCGCAGAGGCACATCGCCTTCGGGCGCATGCAGCGGTAGCAGAGGTCGCGAGGGGTGCGATCGGCGGAATCCAAGGGGCGACGATTCTCGGTGCGAACGGGCGCGGCGCCAGTGGCAACCTACACACCTCGCCGACCTCGAGAACGCAGAGCGAGGCAAGTGCCTGCATTCCCGCACGCGTGCCCGCGTGGCGGCGCTGGCAGCGAACTCCGCTTCCAGCTCACCGTGTTGCTGGTAGTCACGCTGTTCAGCGCGCTCATCCGCGACACCATGACGGTCATGGTGTGGATGCTGGTCGTGATGTCAGTGATCGCCGTCGTCGCCCTTCACCGGCGCGGGCCCGTTCGTCGCACCAGGACCACCGGTGGCGAACGCTGCCGCAGCGCCATGACGGTAGACCAGTTCGCCGCCCTTCTCGCCGGTCTTGATCGCGAGACCGAGCACGGCCAGCGAGCCCACTGCGGTCACGAGCGCCGCGATCTGCGCGCGGCGTTGGTCGCGCAGCAACAACGGCACGACGCCGACGACGAGCAGACCGATGGCGCCCCACTGGAACACCTCGCCCGCTTCTTCGTGCTGCTCGATCGCAGCCTCGGGCACGATTGCCTCGACGCGCTCTTCGTCATCTCCCCCCGAGCGCATTGCCAGGACGGAGCCGAGGACGAGCACCGCTTGCACCGATAGCACGATCGACCAAGTGCGCTTCTGCATCCACCCGCGCCACCACGCAAGCAGCACGCCGAACGACAGCAGCGGCATCAGTGCCGCAAGGGCCAGGGGAAGGTGGACGAGCTTCGGATGCAGGGGGATCTCGGCGAGCACGTGGGTTC
>CAMBXM010000105.1 GCA_945871815.1 Singulisphaera sp. GP187 | reverse complement strand
GGACCCAGGCCCGCTGCCTGCGGAGCAGCGCGCCATCTTGGTGGCGGCCGAGAAGCACTACCGCAAGGGCGAACCGTTCGTCCAGCTGCGCCAGCAGATCGTCGCCGACCCGGTAGCGGCGTGGTGGTGGACTCGCATGGTGGTCCGCGATGTGGTCAGCGTGCGCGAAGGCAAGGTCGCGAGTGCCGAACAGGGCAGCACCTTTGGTGAGGAATTGGGGCAGCGCATCCGCGAAGGCCGGGCGGATACCGACGATGGCGCGGCCCTACTGCGTGCGACGGCGGGCAAGAAGGACCCGGTCGAAGCGCGGGCGCTCGGCGAACTGCACGAACTGGGTGTCGCTGCGGTTCCGTGCCTGATCGTCGACCTCGCGCGGCACCCGCAAGGATTCAACCGCCAGCTTGGCGTCGACCTGCTGGCACGAATCGGCGAGGCGGCTCTGCCCATGGTCGCACAGCAGCTCGCGGCCAGCGAAGATCCAGCGCAGCGGCGGACAGCTGCAGACGCCTGCGCCGACATGTTCGTTCGCCAAGGTGTCTTGCTGGACGGCGCCATCTCGCAGTTGCTGCGGCTAGCGACCGACGACGACTATGGCGTGCGCGCTGCAGCATGCGCAGGCCTCGCGCACGGCGGCGATGTCGGGACCGTGACGCTGTTGCGGGTGGTGCGGACCGACGCCGATGCCTTTGTGCGGCGATCGGCGGCGCGCGCCTTGGGGCAGCATCGATCCGCGGCCACCGCGGCGATGTTGTGCGACTACCTCCAGCGCTGCCAGACCGAACACGACACCAAAGGCTGCGAAGCGGCCCAAATGGCGTTGCAGGAGCACGCGCGAACGCGCGGGGTGCGCAGTTTGGAGGCTTGGCGCACCTACGCGGCGACGCTGGCCGCGGCCGCAAAGCCTGGCAGTGCACGAGCCGTCGGGCGTTAGTCGTCCGCGCCACCTAGTGTTGGGTCCGTAGGCTCGCGCCTTGCTCGTTGCCGCCGTCGCTCCTAGGCTCTCTCGATCGCCGCGCGCTCCTGGTGCGGCAGCCACTCCGCTACCATGGAAGACTGGAAGATCACGCGCGATCGCAAGGGCTGTGAACGGCCCGGCTGCCCGCTGCCGTCGGCACAGCAGTACTTCGCCGTGCTCGAGTTTCCGGCCTGTGTGCGCCGCGATGTCTGTGACGCGTGTTTCTGCGACCTAGAACGGCGTGCCGAAGGCCCGCTGGTTTACTGGCGCGCCATGCGCAAGAAATCGGACAGCAAGGAGCCGGTGCTCGACCTCGTGTCGCTGCGCGCCCTGTTCGACAAGTTGGCCGCTGTCGAGGACGAACGAGCCCGCCAGTTGCGCTACTTCTGCGCGCTGCTGCTGTTGCGCAAGCGCGTACTGAAGATGGTGCGGCCGCGCACGGCGGAGCAGGAGCGCGCCGACCTCGTCGTGATCGATCCCAAGCAGAAGGAGCTGGAGCCGTTCGTGCTGTTCGCGCCGGCGATCGACCTTGACGACCTGTCCAAGATCAAGGGGGAGCTGCTCGCGGCGATGGGCGAGGACGTTGCCGCCGGGGGCGAGCTGGAGTCCGTCGAGAAGCACGGAGCGACGGGGGTAGCTGAGGCTGCAGCCGCAGCGACGCCGGCAGGAGACGAGTCGATGGCGTCCGCCGTGCCGACCTCGAGCGACGGCGCCGCCGAAGCCAGTGCGTAGCGCATGGCCGAAGCCCGTGCGCAGCGCATGAGTCGTCCAGTTCGGTTTTGGCTAGCTCCTTTCGGCCAGCGCTCTTCCCAGGTCTCGTCTGGCCAGTCCCTGCTGTTCCCGGCTGGTTCGCGACGCGCCCTTGGGCTCGCCCCTTGAGGGCGGCCTGCGACGGGGCGTCGTCCGCGGACAATGGTGGGGACCCCCTGCGTTCGAACCGGCTGCGAAGCGGTCAGGTCACTTCCAGCTGACGTCCCAGACGAGGTCCTCGTCGTCGACGAGCATGCTGGCAACGGGCAGCACCAAGTAGGCCCGGTTGCGTTCGTGCTGGGCTTCGATGCCGCGGCCGGTGGGGGCGATGCCTGAGGACACGACCTGGTCCGGGAACTCCACTTCCAGGCGGATGGCGTCGGCGATCTCCTTCTGCCTGTTGTGCGGGTCGTGGACCTTGCCGAGGGTCCGACGCGTGGCTTCATCCGGAACCAAAGTCTGCACCCAGGTCAGGTCCTTGCTGCGCTTTAGCACGACGCGCAGCCGCGGCAGATCGTCGTTGCTGGCGAGGAATCGGACTTCGCGGTCGCCCAGTTCGATCTTTGCCAGACTCGGGAAGGTGCCTTGCGACGACACCAAGCTGGCCCGGATCTGCCATTGGGCGCCGGCGATGCGGGCCTCGGCAGGGCCAGGCACGTTGGTCGCTTGCAGGGCGCGGGCCGTGATCGTGCCGGAGCCGTCCTTGGTCAGCGCGATATGGATGCCGACCAGCTCGCTGTCCGAGCAGGCTGCCAGCGAGAGAAGAGCGAGCACGAATGCTTCGAACCGCACCATCAGTACCTCCGCGCCGATTGTGGCTGGCCGAGATCCGCAGCGCGCCAAAAAAATTCAGCGTGTTCGCAGCGCGTACCGGGTTGGAACCCGGGCTCCAAGGATTGGGCTCGGTGCTTCAAAACCGTGGGGGAGGCACAAGGAACTGTGGTGGCAGAAGGGGGGCCAGTGGGTGGAATGTGATGTAGAGTGGGTGCTGGTGGTTGACATCGCGGTCGCCCGGGATACCTTCCGCCGTCGTCAGCAGAAGTTGTCCTTCTCCTGGCTCTCGTCATGGCACTGACCTTCTCGGGCACTTCGGAACACGGACTGGATGACAAGGGGCGGCTCACGCTACCCCAACGCATCCTGGACCAGGTCGCCCGAGCGGATTGGCGGTTCTTCCTGACGGTGAGCATGGACAAGTGCCTGCTTCTGCATGACGCGCAGGGTTGGAACGAACTGGTAGCGAAGATTGGGACGGGCGTCCACGGCAGTCAGGCCCATCGCAATCTCAGTCGCCGGTTCCTCGGCAGTGCCGAGGAGGTCGTTCCGGATACAGCCCGGCGCATTCGCATCCCGGAACCACTTCTCGAGTACGCGGGCCTAGCCCCGAGCATGCCGGTCAGGTTGCTCGGGATGGGGAACGTGCTCGAGGTTTGGTCGCCGGCCTTGCTGGGTGGCGTGCTCAGTGTGCCCACGGCAGCAGAAGAATCGCTCTTTGCATCGCTGATGGATCAGAGAACCCCGTCGACGCCCATGGGGGCGTGACGAAAGCCATTGGAATGATCGTGGATTCGGTTTCGGCGCGGGAGGCGCTGGATCAGGTTCACGACGATGGCCGGGGGGCTTGGATCTGCAGGTTCGCGGGCATGCCCGGGCCTGATGCAATGGTGGCCACTTTGGTCGGTGGCTGCCGCGAGCGCTCGCGGTCAGAGCGTTCGGTCTCTTGCCAAAGCCGGGCGGTCTCGGGGGGTGGCGGGTGACGTCTGCATCGGGCATGGGCGACGGGAGCGGAGCGGACGGGACTAGGCATCCTGTTCATGTTCCGGTCCTGCTGCACGAGACCCTTCAGCTCCTGAGTCTGCAGCCCGGTCTCGTGGTAGTCGACGGAACGGTCGGAGCTGGTGGGCACGCGATGGCAATCGCGCGCGCCATCGGCCCCGGCGGGCTCTTGGTCGGTCTCGATCGCGATACCGAGATCCTGGCCTGCGCGCGAGCGGCCTTGGCAAAGGCAGCCGAGGACGCCCCCGCGCAGGCCAGGGTTTCGCTCCATCACTCCTCGTTTTCCAACGTGCAGGAAGCCCTCCACGCATGCGGTCAGGCTGCGTGTGATCGGCTCCTGCTCGATCTCGGCGTCAGTTCCCTCCAGCTCGACAGGGCGGAGAGAGGCTTCTCGTTCATGGCGGATGGCCCGCTCGATATGCGCATGGACCCGCACGGTCCGCTCGATGCTGCCTCGTGGCTCGCGGAGGTCTCCGAAGTCGAACTGGCGCGCGTGCTGTTCGAGTATGGCGACGAGCGCTTCAGTCGTCGCATTGCTCGTTCGATCGTGTATGCGCGCGAGCGCGCTCCGATCGTCCGCACCGGCCAGTTGGTCGAGTTGATCGTGCGCGCGACTCCGGGCCATGCTCGCCATGGTCGCATCCATCCGGCCACGCGTTCGTTCCAGGCGATCCGTATGGCTGTGAATGACGAACTCGGCGAACTCCGTCGAACGCTGGTGAGCGCGCTCGAGTGCGTGCGCCCCGGCGGTCGCATCTGCGTTATCTCGTTCCACTCGGCCGAGGATCGCATCGTGAAGTACTTCTTCCGCGAGCACTGCGAGGTGGTGACGCGCAAGCCGGTTATCGCCACCGAAACGGAGACTGACCAGAACCCGCGCGCCCGCAGCGCCAAGCTCCGGTGCGGAATCGTGAAGGAGATCGCAGCATGAAGTGGGTTCTCTGCGGTCTGACGTTCGCCTTGTCCGTCGTTCTGGCGGTAGCAACGGTGTCGATTCGCGCCGGCAACACGCGTCTGCGGCTCGAACTCGCGCGCGAGTTCCGCAGCATCGAAGCTCGCCGCATGGAGGTTGGTCGGTTGTCGTTGCAGACCGCCGAACATGCGACTCCCGAGCGGCTGTGTGATCGGCTGCGCGAATTGCTGCGCGCTGGTGGGGTGGTGAAGACCCAGGAGTCCTCCTCGTGGCAATGACTGTCGGCGAACGCACACGGCTGCGGTTCTTCTTCGGCGCTCTTGGCTGCGTGCCACTGTTCCTCTCCGGCTGGTTCGGGTGGTTGCAGGTGCTACAGGCTGGTGAGATGAAGCGGCCCGAAGGCGGTCGCGTGGCCCTTCTGGCGCAGGCCGCCGAGGTCCAGCACGAGCGCAGAGAACACCTCCCCGGCGCTCGCGGCACGATCGTCGATCGCCACGGCGCGATCCTGGCCATGGACTGCGACGCATTCGAAGTGCGCGCAGAAATCACCATCCCCCGGAAGCACTCGGCCGATTGCAAGGACGCTCGCGCCTATCTGCTCGGCATGTCGCGCTCTCTGGCCGACGCCCTGTGTCGCGACAATGGGCTGGCGGACCGCACGGCCGCACGCGCTGAGCACTTCACGCGCATCCGTGATCGCATCGAGGCGGCGTTCGCATGGAAGGACTTCCCTGCTGACGGGCCGCTCCCCGCTGGCGCGAAGCGGGTTCGTGAGATTCTCGTCGACCGCGGCGTCGCCGTTCTCTCGGTCATCGAGGCGCTCGAAGAACTCGACCGCGACCAGGATGGGGTTCTGTTGCACATGCAACACGACCATGCCCGGGTCTATCCGGAGCGTGAGGTCACCTACGGTCTGGTTGGCTATGTCGAAGACAAGCCCGTGCTCTCGCCGGCTGGCAAGCTGCTCGCGTATCGGGAGACCGCGCTAGCCGGTCTCGAGGCGGTCCCCGAGTTGCTGCCCGGAGCCCCTGGCGAACGCGAGTTCCACGTCGACAGCAAGAGCCATCGGTTCTTCACCGGAGTCGGTCGCTCGGCGGCGTCGCCAAGCCGAGTTGAGTCCACGATCGATCTCGAATTGCAAAAGGCCGCCAGCCGCGAACTCGAGCGCCAAGCGCTCGCCGTCTCGGGTGATGCGAAGGATCGCCCGCTCTGGGGAGCTTTGTTGATGGTGGAAATTGCGACCGGCGACGTGCTGGCCGCGGCTTCCTGGCATCGCGACGTCAAGCATCCCCGTGGTGCCGCCTTTACGCCGTACCAGTTGCTCTACGAGCCCGGTTCCATCGTCAAGCCGCTGTTGTTCGCCTACGCGCGCGAGCACAAGGAACTCGATTGGGATCGCAGCTTCGACTGTTCGTCGACGGGTGCCGATCACCATCTTGACGTGCCCGAGGTTGGCGGCCGCCGCGTTCGGGACGACCACGGGTGCGGCATACTCACGCCGCACGGCATCCTGGTCAACAGCTCGAACATCGGTTCGGTCAAGGTCGGCAGCTTGCTGTCGCGCGACGATTGGCGGCGCTACCTCGACGTGTTCGGGTTCGAGCGCACACTCGGGTTGCAGATGCCGGCCGAACTCGTCGGCTATGCATCGAAGAAGGGCTGGCTGCCGGGGATCAAACCGGCTGCGTTCAAGAAGTGGACCGGCAGCTCCTATTCGATTGGTTACGAGCATCAGGTCAACGCGCTGCAGATGGCACGGGCCTACTTGACGCTGCTGAACGGCGCGACGCGCGAACTGCGGATGGTGCGCGCCGTCGAAGTTGACGGTCAACGCCGCGAACGCAGCGTGGTCGCGGGTAGTCGTGAGTTCTCGCCGCAGACGATCGAGGAGGTATGCGCCGCGATGCGCGACGTGCTTACCGACGCCCAGGAATCGACCGGTCGGCATGTGGTCGCCGCGTTCCGCAAGGAGGGCGTCGAGCTCCAGGGCCTCTTGGGCGGCAAGACCGGCACGGCCAAGAGCCGCACGACCATCAAGGGCAAAGGAACAGTCGAGGTGCGCAACGCCAGTTTCGTCGGCTTCGCGCCGGCGGAGGCGCCGCGCTACCTCGTGGTGTGTGTTCTACAACGAGACGATAGTGCGCGGTTCTATGGCGGCAGCTATGCTGCCCCGCCTGCTGTTCGACTGCTGCTTGAGGCGTTGCGCCTCGAAGAGCGTCGGCGGCTGGGCCAGGGACCGCAGGTCAGTGCGACTCCTGGTTCATCAGGCCGCAGCCCTCGGGTTGCGGAGACAGGTCAGGCAGGGCGGTAATGACAGAGTTGGCGTATCCGTCCGGACTCCCGTCCGGGCAGGGGTTTGTTCGTTTGCGCGAGTTGCGGGACTGCCTGCGGCCTCGTGAGGTGCTTCGCTTCCGCGATCTCGCGGTTGACGGGCTCTGCTTCCATTCCGGCGAGGTTCGGCCGGGCAACCTGTTCTTCGCCATCCGCGGTGCGAGTCAGGATGGCGCCGCCTATGCCCAGCAGGCAGTGGCGCGCGGCGCCGCCGCGATCGTCGCCGAGGAGCCGTTGCCGGTCTCGGTGCCGCTGCTGCTGGTGGACAACGCGCGGGCGGCGCTGGCCGACGCCGCGCGCTACTACTACCGCGACCCGTCCAAGGCGGTGTCGGTCATCGGCATTACCGGGACGAACGGCAAGACGACGACCGCGCACCTCGTGCGCAGTTGCTTGCAGGCGGACCGTCGTCAGGTCGGTTTGCTGGGGACGATTGCCTACGAGTTCGGGGGTCGTCGGATTCCGGCGCCCAACACGACTCCGGATCCCATTCGCATCCAAGGGTATCTGCGCGAGATGGCGGACCGCTACATCAGCGCCTGCGTGATGGAGGTCAGCAGCCACAGCCTCGACCAGGAGCGCGTCCGTGGCGTGCGCTTTGCCGCTGGCGTGTTCACCAACCTGACGCAGGACCACCTCGATTATCACGGCGACATGAGGAGCTACGCCAAGGCGAAGGCTCGTCTGTTTGCGCAGTTGGAGTCGGGTGCCGTTGCCGTGCTGAACCACGACGATCCGGCGTCGGCCATCATGGCGGACCACCTGGGAAGTGGTACGCGGGTGATGACCTACGGTTTGTCGCCGGACGCCGACGTGCGTGCCGAACAGCTGCAGCCAGGTCCCGACGGAACGCGGTTGCTGATGGTGATGCCGAACGGTCGCGTCGAGTTGTTCCTGCGCCTCGTCGGCTTGCACAACGTCTACAACGCACTCTCGGCCGCGGCCTCGTCGCTGGCGATGGGCGCGAGCGAGTTGACGGTTGCGTCGGCGCTCGAGGACGCGCGTCCGGTCACGGGTCGGCTCGAATTGGTCGAGGCACCGCTGCAGCGGCCGGGTCGCATTCGTGTGTTCGTCGACTACGCCCACACGCCCGATGCTCTCGACAAGGTCTGCTCGACGTTGCGCGGCCTCTCCGAGGGGCGACTTCTCGTGGTCTTCGGTTGCGGCGGTGATCGCGATCGCACCAAGCGAGCGCCGATGACGGCCGCCGTGGCGCGTCATGCGCATGCTGCCTACCTGACCAGCGACAATCCTCGCAACGAGGATCCCGAGACCATTCTCGACGAGATGGAAGTGGGGCTGACCGGAAGTGAGGCTGTCAGCTATCGCATTGTCGACCGCGCCGAAGCGATCCGCCGCGCCGTGACCGAGGCTCAGCCGGGTGACACCGTGCTGATCGCCGGCAAAGGCCATGAGACCTACCAGATCATGAAAGAGAGCGTCGTGCCGTTTGACGACCGCCTCGAAGCTGCGCGAGCACTCGCCGCGAAGGAGGCAGGGTGGTTGCACCGCTGAAACCGAAGTCAGAGTCAGCCATGACGCAGCGTGAGCCCCAGAGCGAGCGGACGAGCAAGAATCCGGCGGTCGCTCGCAGCCGTGCGGATAGCAGCCGGGTCGCGGGCATTCGTGGCGGCGCGCCGGGTTCGTGGATGACTGCCGCTGCCGTTGCGAAAGCGAGCGGGGGAGAGTTGCTCGCGCGCGGCAAGAGCGCCGAGGGGGTCACCACGGACTCACGGCAGTCCTGCACCGGCAAGCTGTTCGTCGCGTTGCGCGGCGACAACCACGACGGCCACGCTCATGTCGCAGCGGCGATCGCTGCTGGCGCACGCGGAGTCGTCATCGACCAGCCGATGCCGGAAGTGCCCGGTCTCGCTGCGGCCAGTGGCGCATTCGTCGTGCGCGTGGCCGATACCGGGCGTGCGTTGCTGTCGCTCGCCGCCGAGCACCGTCGTCGTCACCGGGCCAAGGTGCTCGGCATCACCGGTTCGTGTGGCAAGACCACGACCAAAGAATGGCTCGGTGCGGTGCTCGCGCGCGTCATGCCGACCATTCGTTCCAAGGGCAGCTACAACAACCATATCGGCGTCCCACTGACGCTGTTCGCGATCGAGCCGGAGACCCGCGCCGCCGTCGTCGAGATCGGGACCAACGCGCCTGGCGAGATCGCCACGTTGACAGCCGTCGCCCGGCCCGACATTGCGATCGTCACCTGTGTCGCGGCCGCGCACCTACAGGGTCTTGGTTCGATCGAAGGCGTCGCCCGGGAGAAGTCCGATTTGCCGCGCGGCCTCGGCGAGGATGGCCTTTGTATCCTGAATGGCGATGACGCTGCCTGCCGCGCCATGGCGGAGCACGTGAAGGGCCGCGTGCAGTTGGTCGCCGTCGATCGCATCGCCAGCTGGTTTGCGACCGATCTTCAGTATCATCCGTTCGGGACGACGTTCCGGCTGCAGGGTGACCGCGCGGTCACGATCCCGCGCCTGGGCACGCACAATGTCTACAACGCGTTGTTCGTGCTGGCGGCTGCCGCCGAACTCGGCGTGCCTGAGGATGTCGCTTTGCAGGCCCTGGCCGAAGTGCCGCCGGCGACGCGGCGGCTCGAGCCGAAGGCGGCCGGCGGCGTCACGGTGTTCGATGACACCTACAACATGAATCCCGAGTCCGCTCGCGCGGGCCTGCAGGCGCTCGCCGGCATGCCGGGCACCGGGCGACGCATCGTGGCATTTGGCGAGATGCTCGAACTGGGCGACCGCTCGTTCGAGTTGCACTACCAGCTTGGCACCTCGGTCTGGCGCTCTGGCATGGACCATCTGGTCGTCATCGGTGCTGGCGCCAAGCCAATCGCCGACGGTGCGGTGGCCGCCGGCATGCCGCGCGGCAACGTGCACTTCTGCGATTCCCTGGGCGCCGCGCAGACGTTCTTGCTCGGCGAGCTGAAGTCTGGCGATCGGATTCTCTGCAAGGCGTCTCGCCGCGTCGGACTCGATCGACTCGTCGATGCCTTGGTCGCTTCGCTCGGCGGCATGCAATCCCCTGGCGGCCTGCAACAAGGACCCGCCGCGACGGCGGCGCACTGACCGGCGATGCTGCATTGGCTCGCAACCTGGATGGAGTCGGCGCACCTCGCGCGGCTGTTCGGCTACATCTCGACGCGCACGGCGGGGGCGGCGATCACGGCATTCTTGATCGCGGTGCTGTGTGGGCCGCGAGTGATCCGTTGGTTGCAGCGCCAGGGCATCGGCGAGCGAATTGACGGAACGGGCAGCCAGACGCTCGAGAAGTTGCACGCCCACAAGAAGGGCACGCCAACGATGGGCGGCTTGTTCGTGGTGTCGGGCATCGTGCTCGCGTGCGCGTTGTGGATGCGCTTTGACGGGCCGAACCACTTTTCGTTGCCCGGTATCGTCTTGATCGCGGGCTTTGCCGGCGTCGGCTTCTGGGACGACTGGGTCAAGCTGCACGACACGAAGAAGCGCGGCATCAGCAAGCGGCAAAAGCAGGGCGCGCTGACGCTGATTGCAGTCGCGGTCGCGGCGTGGTTGCTCGGCCCGGCGGCGCTCGAATCACAGATCGGTGGCCCGCACCTGTACGTGCCGTTCTTCAAGGACGTGTCGTTCGATCTAACCGGGTGGTTTGGCCTGCCGTTCGTCGCCATCGCCGTGCTCGTGCTCACCGGATCCGCGAACGCGGTCAACCTGACGGATGGCCTCGATGGGCTGGCGACCGGCTGCATCGCCACAGCTTCGCTGGCCTACGCCGGCATCACCTACTTTGTCGGCCACGCAGAACTGTCGCAGTATCTGCTGGTAGAACATGTCCCTGGCGCCGGTGAGGCGACGGTGATGATGGGCGCGCTGCTCGGCGGTGCGCTCGGCTTCCTGTGGTTCAACTCGGCGCCCGCCCTCGTCTTCATGGGCGACGTCGGCAGCCTCGGCCTGGGAGGTGCACTCGGCTACGTTGCCGTGGTCACGCGAACCGAGTTGGTGCTTTTCGTCGTCGGCGGCGTGTTCGTTGCCGAGGCGCTGTCGGTGATGATCCAGGTGGCGTCCTTCAAGCTCCGCGGCAAGCGCGTGTTCCTCTGTGCGCCGCTGCACCATCACTTCCAGTTTGGCGGCATGCCAGAGACGCGTGTCGTGGTGCGCGCGTGGGTCGTTTCGGCCTTGCTGGCGATGACCAGCCTGGCTCTGTTCAAGGTGCGTTGATGACAAGTGTCCCTGCCCCAGCCCCGGCTTCCTGCCGGCACGTCCGCGAACTCGACTGGATCATGCTCGCCGTCGTCGGCCTGTGCTGCCTCGGGCTCGTGATGGCGGTCTCGATTCTTGGTGCCGACGCCAGGATCGGTCCGATGGTGGCGATGAAGCGGCAGGGCATCGAGCTGCTCGCAGCGATGCTCGGCTTTCTGGTGATGGCCTTGTTGCCGATGTCGATGGTGCGTCGAGCCGCATTGCCCGCGTTCTTGGTCTGCACGCTGCTCTGTTATGCGACGCGCTTCATCGCCGACGACTGGAACGGGGCCTATCGCTGGATCCAGGTCGGCCGGTTCCAATTCCAACCAGTCGAGGCGGCGCGCTTCTCGCTCGTCATTTTGACCGCGCATCTACTCGCTCGGGCCGGCCGCGACCTTCAGACCTTCTGGAAGGGCTTCGTGCCGCCGATGTTGGCGACTGCGTTGTTGGTCGGTGGCCTGTTTCTGCAGCCAGACCACGGCAGCGCGCTGATCTGCTGCGCCCTCGTTGCATGCATGGCACTGATCGCCGGGGTGCGCCTTGCCCACTTCCTGCCGTGGTGCCTCGCCGGCTTGGCAGGGTTCGCGGCGGTCGCCATGCGGCACGACTACGTCAACAGCCGACTCACCGGCTTCCTCGACGTGGCGCCCTACCAGGTGCGCCAGTCGTTGGTCGCCATCGCCGCCGGTGGCCCGTTCGGCCGTGGCCTCGGCGAGGGCTGGATGAAGATGGGCTTCGTGCCGGAGGCAGAGAACGACTTCGTGTTCGCCGTCGTCGCCGAGGAGCTCGGTTTCGTCGGCGCCATGCTGGTTCTTGGGCTCTACACCATCTTGGGCGTGATGGGATACCGCCTCACGTGTAGGATCCGCGACCCGTTCCTTCGTTACGTGGTTTGCGGTTTCGTGCTGATGCTGTGCATGCAGGCAGCGGTGAATCTACTCGTGGTCAGCGGGTGGGCACCGGCGAAGGGGATCGATCTCCCGTTCGTCAGCACGGGCGGGACCAGTCTTCTGTTCTGTCTCGCCGCGGTTGGGTTGATCGGCAATGCCGCTCGCACCGACCTCGTCGCGACTGACTCACCGATTTCGACAACTCCTGGGAGGGTGTGATGGGCCAGCTTGAGAAGTACGGCCTCTACGTTTTGTGTCTCGTGATCTTCTTGATCCTCGGCGTCGCTCTGTGGGGTGATCCCGCGGCTGCGGCCGACCGTCAGTCACCGTTGCCGATGCGTGAAGCCAAGGTGACGATCGACCAGAAGGCGCCTGCCTATGACCTCAACGAGTTCCAGGCGCTCGTCGGCAACGCGCCGCGCACGGAGCCAAAGCCGGTCGACGACTCGCGGCGCGAGGAGCCGAAGCCGACGCCGGTGATCGAGAGCGGCGACGCCCCGGCGCCCAAGGTCGAAGACAAACCGACGCCGATCCCCGAGAACGCGCGCGAGAGCTACGTGGTGGTGAAGGGCGACACTCTGAGCAGCATCGCCAGCAAGAAGGCGGGCAGCGTGCGCTTCGTGAAGTTGCTCGAGGAGATCAACCCCGGTCTCTCAGCCGCGCGGCTGCAGATTGGCCAGAAGATCCAGCTGCCAATGGCCAGCGAGATTGCCAACGCCGGCGGCAAGCCTTCGGTGGGCAAGAAGGCTGAGGAGCCGTCCGGGAGCGGAGCGCTGCGGACCCACGAGATCGCTTCGGGCGACACGTTCGAGGATCTGGCGGCACGTCTGCTTGGCGATGCCAAACGGCAGAACGAGATCAAGAAGCTCAACCCGACGCTCGACCCGACCAAGTTGCGGATCGGCCAGAAGATCCTCCTGCCAGCGAAGTGAGGCGTTCATGGTCGCACGCGTCTGTCTCGTCAGCGGCGGCACGGGAGGGCACCTCATGCCTGCTCTGGTGCTCGCCCGCGCCCTGCGCGATCGCGGCCATGCGCCCCTGCTCCTGACGGAGGGGCGCGAGGTCGAGAAGGAGTTTCTCGAGCGCGATGTGAGCGGCGTCGAGTCGGCGTCGCTGCCCGACGGCAAGCCGGCGAAGTGGCAGCTGCCGCTGTGGCTGTATCGCACCACCCTGCGCGCGCGTCAGTTGCTTCAAGACCGCAGCGTCGACAGCGTCGTCAGCACCGGAGGGCGCGCCAGCCTGCCGGTTGCGCTGGCGGCACGCAGTCTGGGCAAGCCGGTCTTCCTGCTCGAACAGAACGCCGTCGCGGGTCGCGTCAACCGCTGGATGCTGCCGTTCGCAGCACGCATGTATCTCGGCTTGCCAGGGCCGCAGCAAACTGGGCGATCGCGCTTCACCGGCACGCCACTGCGCCCCGAGATCTACCGCATCGATGCGCAGAAGGCGCGCAAGGCGCTCGGCCTCCTGCCGGACGTCCCTGTCCTGTTGGTGACCGGCGGCAGCCAGGGCGCGCTCACGCTCAACGAGATCGTGCCGCTGGCGATCACCGCACTCCGCACGCAAGTGCAGGTGTTGCACCTCTGCGGTAGCTCCGCGGTGCAGTCGGGTCGCGACCGCGAGTTGCGTCGCCGCTACGCCGCGGCGGACTGCGTCACCTCGGCGATCGTGCGGGCCATGTCGATGGACATGGACACGATGCTCGGGGCTGCCGACCTCGTGATCTGTCGCGGTGGCGGCACGACGGTCGCCGAGTTGATGGCTGCCGGGCGCCCTGCGATCGTGGTGCCGTATCCGCATCACAAGGACCAGCAGCAACTGCACAATGCGCGCGTGTTGGCCGCTGTCGGTGCTGCGATCGTACTCGAAGAACACGAACTCGATGCCGCCCGGATGACGGCAGCCATCGAGAGCATCTTGTGCGAGCCGTCGCGGGCGCGATCGATGGGCGAAGCTGCCCATCGACTCTGCGGCGACGATCCGACGGCCACCAT
>CAMBXM010000104.1 GCA_945871815.1 Singulisphaera sp. GP187 | reverse complement strand
GCCGGGGCCACGGGCTATGCCATGAACTTCGACGCCAACGTCACCGCGACGAACGGCATCGAGGTCTGCGGTATCCACGTCAACGTCAACACGGCGACTGCTGGTGGGGCGCTGACCTGTGACGTCTACACGCGCGACGGTACCTACGTCGGCAACGACGTGTCGATCGCCGGCTGGAGCCAAGTGAGCGGTACGGGCACGGCCGAGGTCATCGGCACCCCGACCTACATCCAACTCGCGACGCCGGTCTACCTGACGCCCGGCATCCACGGCTTCACGGTCGTGCTCACCGGTGCAGGCCTCGCCTACACCAACGGGAATGGCACGAACCAGAGCTACTCGAACGCCGACGTCACCCTGACCCTCGGCCAGGTGCGCACGGTTGCGTTCAGCGGCACCAGCACGTTGTTCACGCCGCGTGTGTTCAACGGTCGCCTCAACTACTCGACGGCCGCGACCGGCATGGCTGGCTACTACACCTACGGCGCCGGCTGCCCAGGCACGCTCGGCATCCCGGGTAACGTTGCCAGTGCGCGTCCGCGCGTCGGCCAGAACATGGTGGTCGACTTCACCAACACGCCGCTCGGCGTGATCCCGTTCATCGGCTTCAGCAACACGCTGTTCAGCGGCTTCCCGCTGCCGATTGAGGCGACGCCGCTCGGTGCGGCTGGTTGCTTCATCCGCAGCAGCGCGGACATCAACGCCGGCCTGTTCTTCTCGGCTGGTGGCACCGCGAACTGGGTGCAAGCGATCCCGGCCGACCCGGTCTTCCTGGGTCTGAACCTCTACATCCAGGCGTTCTCGTTCGACCCTGCCATCAACACCCTCGGCGGCACCTTCTCGGATGCCGCGTCGGGCCTGATCGGCAACTGAGCGGACTGTGCTGAGCAGCGCATCTCGATGCGCTGCGCGGCGAGGCCGCGCGTCGGGGTGACTCGGCGCGCGGCCTCGCTGCATTGTGGGGGGACGCCAACTGGACGGCCCCTTGGCCTCACGCAGTGTGGAGGGCAAGGATCGAGTTCGCCGTGGTCGGCTCGCCCGAGGATCGCGATTGGCTCACACTGGCGATCGACCGTCGGCCCGTCCGTCTTCGAGATCCACTTGCTCGGCGATGCGGCGGAGGTCGTGCTCACTGCAGATTCCCTTCTCGACGGCGGCGCGCTGCAACGTCTTGACCGCCAGCGCCAGCTCGCCGACGGCACGCAGCAGTCGTTCTTGGTCGAGATCGCCGCGCGTCGAGCGCAGCTGGAGCATCTCGGTGCGCAGACTCTCGGTTTCACGGTGCGCGTCGTTGATCTTGCTGTGTTGGTAGAAGTCGAAGATCCAGTTGATGAGACCCATGGCAGATGATGGCCCTAGCCCCGGGGTTCTGCGCCTCGAGGCGAGGCGCGATGGTCGGGTGCGTGGCTCTGCCGCAGATTACGAATCACCCGAGGGACATTGCCAGGGCGACTATTGCCATGCCGCTGCGAGCGAGGCCGGGCAACAAGGTCGCGGGCCAGGAGCGGACTCGCAGCGGAATCCGCAGCTGCTGGCGATTTCGGCAAGCCCTTCTAGCATCGCCACGATGAAGCTCGCGGTCCTACCGTTCGTGCTCGTGCTGTTCGCGTGCTCAAGGGAGCCTCTGCCGCAGCCTGCGATTTCGTCGCTGCCGCTGCGCGAACGCGCCGCGCATGAGGGCAAGCGCTTCCGGCGTGTTCCCAGTGCCGAGTCAGGCGTGCAGTTCCGCAACGAACTGCGTCGTCAGAACGTCATCGCCTACGTCTACAGCGGCGCCGGCCTCGCGGTCGGCGACTACGATTCGGATGGCCTGCCCGACCTCTACCTTGTCAGTCAGGACGGTGCGAACAAGCTCTTCCGCCAGGTGTCGCCGCTGTGCTTCGAAGATGTCACGGAGGCCGCGGGCGGCCTCGGCGGCGGCGATGCATGGGGCAAGGCCGCAAGCTTCGCCGATGTCGACGGCGACGCGGACCTCGATCTCTACGTCTGCAACACGGAGTCGAAGAACCTCCTGTTCTTGAACCAAGGCGACGGCACGTTTGTGGAACGCGCAGGTCCGCTCGGCCTCGCCATCACCGCTGCTAGCACCGGCTGTGCATTCGCCGACTACGATCGCGATGGCGACCTGGACCTCTACCTGCTGACGAACCGCGTGTTCGGGCCCAACCTGCCGCCCGAACTGGTCGCCGATGTCACGCTGCCCAGCAGCATCGAGAAGAGCCGCGATCAGCTGTTTCCGCCCTTCCCCGAGTTCCGCACCGACAACGGCGCGCCGGTGGTGCCGACAGGCTATGAGGACTTCTTCGCCGTGCAGCACGGTCGCATCTTCGCTACGGGGCAGCGCGATCGTCTGTTGCGCAACGACGGGCCTGCCGGTTTCGTCGACGTCAGCAAGGCAGCCGGCATCGACGTTTCGGGCAACGGGCTCGCGGTCACGTGGTGGGACTGCGATGACGATGGGTTGCTCGACCTCTACGTCAGCAACGACATCCACTCGCCGGACCGGCTGTGGCGCAATTGCGGCGATGGCACCTTTCGCGACCTTGCCGACACCGCGTTGCCGCACACGGCCTTCTTCGGCATGGGCTGCGACTTCGGCGACCTCGACAACGACGGTCGCTTCGACCTCTGCGTTGCCGACATGTCGAGCACGACGCACTACATGGGCAAGATGCTCATGGGCAGCATGAACAACCATCGCTGGTTCTTGATGAACGCAAGCCCACAGCAGTACATGCGCAACGCCCTCTACCGCAACACCGGCACCGGACGCTTCCAAGAGCTTGGGCACATGGCGGGCCTTGCGAGCACGGATTGGACGTGGTCGGTTCGCTTTGCCGACCTCGACGAAGACGGTCGGCTCGACTTCCATGCCACCAACGGCATCCCGGTGTTCGAGGACAACCCGGACACGATCGCCAGCTACAAGCAGCTTGTGCAAGCCGGGCAGAAGGCCAAGGCGCTCGATCTGGCGCGGAGCATGCAGCGCGTCGACGAACGCAATGTCTGCAAACAGAATCGCGGCGACTTCGTGTTTGTCGACGTCGGTGCGGAGTGGGGCCTCGACGAACTTGGCGTCAGCCATGGCGCGGTGTTCGTGGACCTCGATCGCGACGGCGACCTTGATCTCGTGACCAATAACCTCAACACCGAGGCGAGCGTGTTCGAGAACCGCACGACCGACACGCACCGCGTGCTGGTGTCGTTGCGCTCCGCGAGCAAGAACACCTTTGGCGTCGGTGCCCGCATCGAGATCGAGAGTGGCGGGGTGGCGCAGTCGCGGCTCGTGTCGCCAACACGGGGCTACATGAGCGCGGGCGAGCCGATCGAGCACTTCGGGCTCGCGACGGGGGCGACCATTGCGACCCTGACCGTGAAGTGGCCGAGTGGGGCCGTGCAGACCTTTCGGGGCCTCGCTGCGGATCGGCACTACGAAGTGCGCGAGCTGTCGGCGGCGACGGTCCCGTCACCGTCGAAGCCACTGGCACGATCCGGCGCGTGGCCCTTGCTCACAAGGACCGCGACCCTGCCGGTTCGTCATCGCGAGCGCGACTTCGACGACTACAAAGAGCAACCGCTGCTGCCGCACCGGCTGTCACGCAGCGGTCCAGGGCTGGCGGTGGGCGACATCGATGGCGACGGTGACGATGACGTGTTCGTCGGCGGCGCGGCTGGGCAGGCCGGCACCTTGCTGCGGTCCCGTGGCGATTGCGTGTTCGAGGCGGTGGCGGGGCCCTTTGGCGACGACGCGGACTGCGAAGACCAAGGGGCCGTGTTCATCGATTACGATCGCGACGGCGACCTCGATCTCTATGTCTGCAGCGGCGGCGTCGAGGCCGGCGAGAAGACAGAGTTGCTACGCGACCGTCTCTACCAGAACGATGGCGCGGGTGGGTTCAAGCTCGCGCCGGCGGGCACGCTGCCAGACCTTCGCCGCAGCAGTGGACCGGTGTGCACGGCCGATTTCGACGGGGACGGGGACCTCGATCTGTTCGTCGGCACGAGGGTGCGAGCAGGTCGGTTTCCCGAGTCCGAGGGCAGCCTACTGCTGCGCAACGACGGTGGCGTGTTCGTCGATGTGACGGCCACCGTTGCGCCTGCCCTGCTCGATGCGGGCATGGTGACGGCGGCGGTGTGGGCTCACGTGGATGGCGACGCGTGGCCGGATCTGGTCATCGCGGCGCAATGGCAACCGCTGCGACTGTTGCGCAACGAGGCCGGTCGGGCACTGAGTGACGCGACGGCTGACTTCTTCGCGGATCGACCCAGTGGGCAGTGGCAGAGCCTCCTGGCCGTCGATCTCGACCAGGACGGGCGGGTCGAACTGGTCGCCGGCAACCTCGGTCTCAATACCAAGTACAAGGCCAGCGCGGGCCATCCGCTGCACCTCTATGCCGCGGACTTCGACGGCAGCGGCTCCTTCGATGTCGTCGAGGCCAAAGAAGTGGACGGCAAGCTGCTGCCAGTGCGAGGGCTGAGTTGCAGTAGTGACGCGATGCCGCAGTTGAAGGTCGCGTTCCCCACCTACGATCAGTTTGCGCGCGCAACGCTGCCCCAGATCTACGGCGAGTCGCGACTGTCGTCGGCGCGCGAACTCCAGTGCGACGAACTGCGACACCTCGTATTCGCCCGCACCGACGGACCGTTCCGTGCGACGCCGCTCCCCCGCGCGGCCCAGGTGGCCCCCGTGCAAGGGATCGCTGCGGTCGATGTCGATGGCGATGCCGTGCTCGACCTCGTACTCGCCCACAACTCCTTCGCGCCTGAGCCGGAGACCGGCCGTTTCGATGGTGGGCTCGGGCTCGTGTTGCGCGGACGTGGTGCGTTGCAGTTCGAAGCGATCGAGCCCGGCGCGTCGGGATTCGCGCTCGGCGGCGACCAGAAGTCCCTCGCGGTTCTGGACCTCGATGGCGATGCCGCGCCCGACCTGTTGCTGGCAACCAACGATGGACCCGTGCATGCCTTCTCGACCAAGCGTACGCCGCGCGGTGTCGCCGTGCGGTTGCGCGGCGCGCCGGGCAATCCGAGTGCGGTGGGGGCGAGTCTCATGGTCATTGAGCCAAGCGGGCGAATGCGGCGCGCCAGGATCGACGCTGGGTCGGGCTACCTGTCGCAGTCCGCACCCGTCGCGTTCTTCGCCGACGTCGAAGCGGGGTCGGTGGTGCAGGTTGTCTGGCCCGACGGAACGTCGACGCGCCACGGGATCGACGGCACGGTGCGCACACTCGTGCTGTCGCAGTAGGGCCCACTCGGCGGCAGTCTCGTTGACGGAACTGCCGTGACCATTGACAGTGGCGCGCATGCAACGAGGCCGAGTGCACACGACCCTCCTTGCCGCGTGGCTGGCAACGGTTGTCGGTTGCGGCAAGGACCCGGAATCGACGGCGCCTGAATCATCGCGCGGACCGTCGCAGCCGGACGGCCACGTGCGCATGCTGGCGTTGTTGCGCGATCTCGATGCGCGCCGGCAGGACGACAACATCTTTGTCGGCGATCGTGCGGTGCGCGAAGCCCGGGCGGAGATCGCGGCGAAAGGCGCACAGGCACGCTGGCAGACGCACCAAGAGCTTGGCTACGCGCTCGTGCGCTTGGGGAGCGAACGCGACGGCATCGAGGTCCTCGATCGCGCGCTCGCGGCGGTTGTGGAGCGCAGTCTGACGGGCGGTGCCGATGCGGAGCTGGCGCTGCACTTCCATCTCGGCGTTGCCTGGCTGCGTCTGGGCGAGACCGAAAACTGCTGCCATCAACGGACCGTCGACAGTTGCATCCTGCCGCTGCGCGGCGGGGCGTTGCATGGCAAGACCGAAGGCTCGACCAAGGCCGCCGCGCACTTCCGCTTCGTGCTCGACCGCACAGCGCCCAACGACTACTGGCACCTCGCCAACCTCTGGCTGCTGAACCTCGCGGCGATGACGCTCGGGACTTGGCCGGAGTCGGTGCCGGAGCAGTATCGCCTTCCGGAGTCGGCGTTCCGTTCGAGGGAGGACTTCCCGAAGTTCGACAACGTGGGCGCGCAACTCGGTCTCGATGTGCAAGGTCTCGCCGGGGGCATGGTGGTCGAGGACTTCGACGGCGACGAGCGACTCGACGTGATGATGTCGGACTGGAACACGAGCGGGCAACTGCGACTGTTCGTGCGTCGCGCGGATGGCGCGTTCGTCGATCGCAGCATGGAGTCCGGACTAGGTGGCCTCTGTGGCGGCCTCAATCTCGTGACGGCGGATTACGACTCCGATGGCGACGTCGACGTGCTGGTGCTGCGCGGGGCGTGGTTGCTGGAGCACGGGCGCTACCCGAACTCGTTGGTGCGCAACAACGGCGATGGCACCTTCACCGACGTCACGTTCGAGTCGGGTCTTGGCGCGGAGCACTGGCCCACGCAGACGGCGGCCTTCGCCGACTACGACCTCGACGGCGACCTCGACCTGTACATCGGCAACGAGAGCAGCACGAAGATCCGATGCGCGAGCCAGTTGTTCCGCAATGACGGCAATGTTCGCTTCACCGAGGTCGGCAAGGCCGCTGGCGTCGAGAACTTCGCCTATGCCAAGGGCGTGTCCTTTGGCGACATCGACGGCGATCGCTACCCGGACCTCTACGTCAGCAACCTCGACGGCAGCAATCGGCTCTACCACAACCGTGGCGACGGGACGTTTGTCGACATCGCCGCCGCCCGCGGGGTCACCGGCCCGGACGCCAGTTTCCCGTGCTGGTTTTGGGACTTCGACAATGACGGGGCTCTCGATTTGTGGGTGAGTGCTTATGGAACTGGCATCGGTCACATCGCGGCGCATCACGCTGGCATCGACCTGCCACACGAAATCAACCGCCTCTATCGCGGCGACGGCCACGGCGGTTTCGAGGACGTCGCTGCGGCCCGTGGGCTCACCTACCCGGCAATGCCGATGGGCAGCAACTTCGGCGACATCGACGGCGATGGTTGGCTCGATTGCTATCTGGGCACTGGCGATCCGCACATCTACAGCCTGATGCCCAACCTGCTGTTTCTGAACCGCGGCGGCATGTCGTTCGCGGACGTTTCCATGGCGAGCGGTACTGGGCATCTGCAGAAGGGGCACGGAGTCGCGCTCGCGGACTTCGACCACGATGGCGACCTCGACCTCTTCGCGCGAATCGGCGGCGCCTATCTCGGGGACGCGTTCGTGAGCACGGTGTTCGAGAACCCGGGCTTTGGCAATCGATTCGTCACGATCCGCCTCGTTGGCAGGGACACCAATCGCTCGGCGCTCGGCTCGCGCCTCCGTATCGTCGTTGCCGACGCGAACGGCGAGCGCACGATCCATCGAGTGGTGGGAACCGGCGGCAGCTTTGGCGCCAACCCGCTGCGACAGACGATCGGACTCGGCAAGGCCACGCGTGTCGTGCGAATCGAGGTCGAGTGGCAGCGCAGCGGACGCGTTCAGCAGTTCGCAGCCGCGGAGCTGGATTGCGCGTACGAGATTGTCGAGGGCGGAGAGCTGACCCGTAGCCGACTTGTAGAGGCGCCGATTCAGCGGCGTTGATGCCTGCGACCGGCCGGTCTTCCTTTCGCCGCATCGGCCTGTTTCCGCTTGGATCGCGCCGCGGCAGCGGGTCGGTTCAGAGACCGTCGACGCGGAGGTTGCGGAACTGCACGGGTGCTTTGAACGAACTGTCGCCCGATACGAACACCCCGATGCAGCCGTCGAGGTCCTTTGTGACTGCCTTCGATTCAGCGCTCTCGATATCGCCGATGCCGATCCGGATGCGATCGCCACGAAGCTCGGCCCACAGCGTCGTCCACGTCGTTCGCTCCGCTCGGCTCATGGTCAGCGGTTGCGTCAAGATCTCGTCGAGGCGGTTCGCGGTGCCATCGTTGTGCAGCAAGCGCAGCTGCGAGAAGCCGCGCTCGTGACGCAACTCCAGGATGTAGTAGTCGTCGCCGTCGGTACTCGCGTCGAGAGCGAACACCAGTGCGAGCTTGCACGGCTGCGCCGTCGCCAACGCTTCCATCTCGATGCGCACAGGGCCACTCGTGGTCTTCTTCGAACGAAACCCGATCGAATCGGACTTGAGCTGCGGGCTCTTCAGCGTGCCCTTGTCGACCGTCCAATAGCCGCCGCCGCAGAAGCTCATGCCGTCGCCAAACCACGTGGCGACAGCGTTGGTTGCTGGTTGGTCGCTGACGCCTGCCTGCTGCAGGGCTTTGCCGGCGATCTTGTCGCTCAGTTCGGCCGCCAGCTCGAGTAGTGGAAGCGCTGCCCTTGTCCATTTGCGCCGCAAGTAGTTCTGCGCGGCCTTGGGCAGAGCACGAGCCGCGACCTCTTCGGCTTTCCCCGCCTCGACCGCGAGGGTGTCGACCTCCGCAAGCAACGTGTCGATCGACTTCTGCAGGCTGCGCTGCACCGCAGCATCGGCGACGCTGCGCAACTGCACTCGCCCGGTGCGAAGGGCGATGGCGGCGTCTTCCGTGCGACCTTCCCCTTGGAGCTTCTTCGCTTCGGTCAGACTCTTCAGCACCGCGTCTTCTTGCGCGAGGACCGCCGGTGCCACGGCGAGCAAGAGCCCGGCCAGTCCGAGTAGGCGCAGGGAGCCGCGACTCATCGCCGCATCTCCGCTTCGAACGCGAGCCCGGTGAAGCGAGGCGCGGTTCCGTCTTTGCCGGTGTGCTCGACCTGCAGGCCGAGGAATCCATCTGGCAGCGGTTCGGTTGCAGTTGCCTTCAGCGTCACGGTGCCGATCCGGAACTCGATCGCGGCGCCATCGACCGCGAGGTGGAGCGACTGGGTCGGAGCCGGAGTCGAGGCGTCCGGCGGCGTGGCGCCCACAACCGGGGCCGGCAATGACGGCAGCCAATCCTCCGCGAGGGTGGTGTAGGTGCCGTTGCCAGCGCGCAAGATGCGGGCGAACTGGCGACTTCCGCTGGGCTTCACCAGGGCGAGGTGGAAGTCCTGGGAGTGGCGGTAGGCGAATACGAAGCCGCGGCCGTAGTCCATGCTCGGCGTGACCTCGCCGTCGATGCGGATACGGTGACTGCGGACGCGATGGGCGGCGAGGTAAATGCCGACTGGTTCGCGCGACGTCGGGGCGGCGGGGGTGACGCCAGCAGCGGTCACGAGCCACGGGGAAGGGCCGTCGACGACCTCGCCGTCGCCGAGCCATGCCATGTGACTGGCGTCGCTGGTGGCGGCCGCCGCCTGGCCCTGTCGTTCGCGTACGCGCTGCAGCGCCTCGCTGACGACCGTTGGCGCGATCGCGGCCGCGCGCAGCAGCAGTGCCTTGGCGGACCGCAGCCAGCCGCGGTCCTCGTAGGCCAGCGCGGCGTGGAGCAGCGCTGTGGCGGCTTCCGTACACGCGGCATCGCAGCTCTTGCCGACCGGGTCGGCCTTGTCGCGCAGCGCCAAAACCCGCTGCTCGAGTTCGGCGCGAATGTCCGACTCGGGCATGGCTCGCACGCGCCGCGTGGCGTCTGCAACCGCCAGCGCAGCGTCTTCGGCGCGGCGTTCGGTGAGCGCCAGTTCGGCGCGCGCGAGGTCCTTCAGGATCGTCGCTTCTTGTGCCGCAGCGGCGACCGAGACGCATGCAACCAGCGCGAACGAAGCAAGACGTGAGGACCCGAGCATGTTGAGTTCGAGCATAGCAAGGGGGCCGCTTCGTTCCCGCCGCCAGCAGGCGGCATTTGCGTGGGCCACTGCGCACCGCCACACTGTTCCTCCCATGACCGAGCCCGTACGCCCGCAGAAGCACTACCCCGAGGTTCCCGCGCAGGCGAACTTCCCCGCGATCGAAGCGGAGATCCTCGCGCGCTGGGAGGCCGACGGCACGTTCTTGAAGTCCGTTCTGCAGCGAGCTGCTGGCGACAACGAATTTGTGTTCTACGACGGGCCGCCGTTTGCGAACGGCTTGCCGCACTATGGCCATCTGCTGACCGGCTTCGTCAAGGATGTCGTGCCGCGCTATCAGACGATGCGCGGGCGTCGCGTCGAGCGGCGCTTTGGCTGGGACTGCCACGGTCTGCCGGCGGAGATGGAGGCCGAGAAGGAGCTTCAGGTCAGCGGCAAGGAGCAGATCCAGGCGCTCGGCATCGACAAGTACAACGAGGCCTGCAAGCGAAGCGTGCAGAAGTACACGCGCGAGTGGCGGACCTATGTCACGCGGCAGGCGCGCTGGGTCGATTTCGACCGCGACTACAAGACCATGGATCTCTCCTACATGGAGAGTGTCATGTGGGCGTTCAAGGAGCTGTACGCGAAGGGGCTGGTCTACGAAGGGCAGCGCGTGATGCCGTACTCGTGGTCGATGCAGACGCCGGTCAGCAACTTCGAGACGCGTCTCGACGACGCCACGAGGCCGCGGCAGGACCCGGCGATCACGATTGCCTTTTCCCTGCATGGCAAGAAGGGCGATCCCGGGCCGCTGCAGATGTTGGTCTGGACCACGACGCCGTGGACCTTGCCGAGCAACCTCGCGCTCGCCGTCGGTCCGGACATCGACTACGCGGTTCTTCGGAAGGGCGATCTGCACTACGTGATCGGCGCCGCCACGGTCGCCAACTACAAGAAGGAGCTCGAGGGCTTCGAGGAGGTTGCGCGGCACAAGGGCGCGGATCTCGTCGGTCGCACGTACGAGCCGCTGTTCTCGTACTTTGCCGGTCGCAAGAACTGCTTCCGTGTACTCCCTGGCGACTTCGTCGACACAGAAGAGGGAACCGGCGTCGTGCACATGGCGCCTGGCTTTGGCGAGGACGATCAGAAAGTCTGCGAGCAAAACGGCATCGAGCTCGTGTGCCCGGTCGACGATCGCGGCCGCTACACCAGCGAGGTGCCCGATTGGCAAGGCGTGCTCGTGTTCGATGCCAACAAGGACATCATCAAGGTCCTGAAGGACCGCGGTGTGCTGAAGCGTCACGTCACCTACGAGCACAACTACCCGCACTGCTGGCGGACGCGCGAACCGCTGATCTACAAGGCGCTGCCGGGCGCTTGGTTCGTCAAGGTGACGGCGATCAAGGATCGCATGCAGGAGCACAACCGCTCGATCCGTTGGATCCCCGAGCATGTGCGCGACGGGCAGTTCGGCAAGTGGCTCGAGAACGCGCGCGACTGGTCGATCAGCCGCAATCGCTACTGGGGCTCGCCGATCCCGGTGTGGAAGAGCGACGATCCCAAGTATCCGCGCACCGACGTCTACGGCTCCATCGCCGAAATGGAGCGCGACTTCGGCGTCAAAGTCGAAGACCTGCATCGACCGTTCGTGGATCGCCTGACGCGCCAGAACCCCGACGACCCGACCGGCAAGTCGACGATGCGCCGGGTACCGGAGGTGCTCGACTGCTGGTTCGAATCGGGCTCGATGCCGTTTGCGCAGGTGCACTATCCGTTCGAGAACAAGGAGTGGTTCGAGAGCCACTTCCCGGCCGACTTCATCGTCGAGTACGTCGCGCAGACGCGCGGTTGGTTCTACACGCTCGTCGTGTTGGCGACGGCGTTGTTCGACAAGCGCCCGTTCGACAATGTGATCTGTCACGGCGTCGTGCTCGATGAGCACGGCCAGAAGCTGTCGAAGTCGCTGCGCAACTATCCGGACCCGGTCGAACTGTTCCAGACTACGGGTGCGGATGCCTTGCGGTGGTTCTTGATGAGCTCGCCCATCCTGCGCGGTGGTGACCTGCAGATACAGAAGGACGGCAAGCAGATCAGCGAGGTCGTGCGCCTCGTGCTCAACCCGATCTGGAACGCCTACTGCTTCTTCAGCCTCTACGCCAACGCCGACGGCGTGGTCGCGCGCCTGCGTCACGACCAGACTGCGGTGCTGGATCGCTATGCACTCGGCAAGACGCGCGCCATGGTGGAGGGGGTGCAGCGCCACATGGATGCTTATGACCTAGCCGCTGCGTGCCAGGTCGTGAAGGACTACCTCGATGCGCTCAACAACTGGTACATCCGCCGCAGCCGAGACCGCTTCTGGGGCGAGACGGGTCCGATAGACCAGGCGGACGCTTACGACACGCTTTACACCTGCCTCGTCACGCTGTGCCGCGCGTCGGCGCCGTTGCTGCCGCTGCTTTGCGACAAGGTCTACACCGCTCTCACCGGCGAGCCGTCGGTACACCTGTGCGATTGGCCCGATGCGCAGCAGTTGCCGATCGATGCTGCTCTGGTGACGCAGATGGATCGGGTGCGCGATGCCTGCTCGGTCGGCTTGGCACTGCGCGAGCAGAAGAAGCTGCGCACCCGTCTGCCGTTGCGCAAGGTCACGCTCGCTGGAGCCGATGCCGCTGCGGTGCGACCGTTCGCCTCGTTGCTGCAAGATGAGCTCAACGTGAAGGACGTGGCTTTTGCTAGCGACATCACGGCGTTCGGCTCGTTCCGCCTCCACATCGACCAGAAGACGCTTGGTCCCAAGCTCGGCGGCAAGATGCGCGATGTGCTGCAAGCGACCAAGAGCGGTGCGTGGAAGATCCAAGGGGATCGTGCCGATGTCGGCGGTGTCGTGCTCGAGCAAGGGGAGTTCGTGCTGCAGTTGGTGCCGAAGGACGGGTTGTGTGCGGCTGCGCTGCCGTCGAACGACGTCGTGCTGGTGCTCGACACCGAGGTCACGATGGAGCTTGAGCAGGAAGGCGCAGCGCGTGACTTCGTGCGCCTCGTGCAGCAGGCGCGCAAAGACTCCGGTCTTCACGTCAGCGACCGAATCGACGTGGTCGTCGACTGCGATCAGGCGACGGCGTCGGCGTTGCAGTTGCACCGTTCGTACGTGGTAGAGCAGGTCCTGGCGGTTCTGTTCGTTTTCGGCAAGCCGGTCGCCGGCGCCTTTGTCGCCGACGGCAGAGTCGGATCGGCACCGGGGGCTGAAGTCTCCTTTTCGATCAAGAAGCGGTGACGTCGATGTTCTGTGATGTCGCACTCGCTGCCCGCATCGAGGCCGCGGAGGCTCGCCTCGTCGCCGAGGCCGCGGCCAGTGTCACGAGGCGCGTGGCGGATGCCTCTGTGATCGAAGTCGGCGGCGGCGTTGCAGCGTTCACCGAAGCCGGCTCGCCACTCAACAAGGTCGCAGGCCTCGGGTTCGCAGCGTTGGCAGCAGAGGCGTGGACGGCCGTCGAGCTCGAGCATGCGCGCCGCGGAGCGCCGATTCAGGTGGAACTCAGCACGCTCGCGGATCCACAACTCGCCACCTTCTTGTGTGCGCGCGGCTATCGGCTCGTCGGCGTCGAGAACGTGTCGGGCAGTTCGCTTGCGTCCCCTCCTGCCCCGGGAGCTCCCGACATCGCCATCGAGGTCGTCGCTTCGGAACGGCTGCAGCAGTGGCTCGACGTCATGGTCAGTGGCTTTGGTGCTGCCGATGCAGGAGGTGCCGGTGTTCCTGAGAGCTTCGACGCGGCGGTGGTCGAGCGGGTCGTTCGTGATTTCGCCACGGCTCGCGGCGTCACCCTGTTCTTGGCCCGGCGCAATGGCGAGCCAGCCGGGGCGGCCTCGATGCGCATCGACACGGGCATCGCGCAGTTGTGCGGCGCGGCGACGTTGCCGTCGCAGCGCCGCCGCGGCGTGCAGTCGGCTTTGCTGCGCCATCGACTCCGCCATGCGGCGGCCGCCGGTTGTGATGTCGGCGTCGTCACCACGCAGCCAGGGTCGAAGTCGCAGCAGAACGTCCAGGCGCTGCAGTTCTCGTTGCTCTACGCCCGCAACGTGTTCGTCCGCGAGCCGGAGCACGGCTCGTCCTCGAGCGGCGAAGCGTGACATTTGCCGGAATGCGGATGCCGTTGCCACTGGGCTCGGCATGATCAGGCCGCATGTCCAGCACCACTGGTAGTGCGGCAGCCGCTCCAGGGACCGAGCAGGCGGCGGTTCTCGAGGCGCGCAACGTCTATCGCTTCCGCACCGTGGATCGCCAGCAGGTTCCGATCGTGCGCGACGTTTCGTTTCGACTCGAACCGGGCGAGTTCGTGTCGATCATGGGGCCGTCAGGTTCAGGCAAGTCCACGCTG
>CAMBXM010000103.1 GCA_945871815.1 Singulisphaera sp. GP187 | reverse complement strand
CTTCTCGATCAGTTGATCGATCGACTGCTCCACCGACTTGCTCTCGGTCAAGGACCGCTGCAGCGACTCCTTGGGTGCCGAACGCCCAGCACCAGCCTGCGGCTTGCTCGTCTCCAGCAGCAATCGATCGATCTCCTTCATCTGCTCGTCGATGCGACGCGCCAGTTCTTGGACCTCGCGCGCGGGGTCTTGCTGGGCGGCGGCGAAGGACAGGCACAACACCGCAGCGATGGCGCGTACGGCGAATCGAGTCACTCGTGGGGTCGTCATCGACAGGTTCCTCGGTGGTTCACTGGCATCGTTCACTTGGGGCGCCCGCCGCTGCCGTCGTCGCCGCCGTGCGGATCTGCGGTGTCGCCGTCCTGCTGCTGCATGCCCTGCATCGTCTCTTCCACACCCGCTTTGATCTGCTGGAACAGCTTGGTGATTTCGCCGTGACGGTGCATCAGGCGCTCGACCAACGCGAGTTCGGCTTGACTGACGTTGTCGCCCTCGCGCAGGCTGATCAGTGTCTGCAAGTCTTGCGAGCTCGCGCTCGTGTCCTTCTCCAACTGCTTCAGCATCTCGAGTTCGGCGATCAACGACACCAGCTTCTTGCGCTGCTCGTTGAACTTGTTCTCGCCCGGCTGTTTCTGCTCTTGCTGTTGCTGCTGGTCCTTCTGTTCCTGCTCGCGCCGCTTCTGTTCGCGTTCGAGCGCGGCAAGAAGATCGCGCGTGCGGCGCTCGGTGTCCTGTTGCAGCATCGTCGTGTAACGCGACGGGTCTGGGTTGCGGCCGGCGAGTCGGCGCGCGACCTCTTGTAGGTCCTCGTGGTTGGCTTGCAGCACGGTGCGATAGACGAGGTTGCCTTCCGCCGTGAGCGCTGTGACCATGGTCTGGATCCGACTCGCCAGGCTCTGCTCCTCTTCGCTGAACTGGTTCAGCTTGCGGCGCGACGGGCGCGACAGGTTGCCGGACTCGGCCTCCTTCTGCAGTGCGATCGTCTCCAGCGTCATCGGCTGCTGTTTTTCGAGGAAGCCAGTCAGCTCCTCCTTCATGCGGAACAGCAGTTCTTCTTGGCGTTGGTCGAGGTAGCGGTCGCGCTCTTCCTCGAGTTCCTTCGCGGCTTCCTCGAGCTTCTGCTTGGTCTGCTCCTGTTGCTGCTGCGATTCCTCTTCGTCGCCCTGCTGCATCGCCTGCTGAGCCTTGCGCGCGGACTCGGCGGCCTCTTCGAGCGAACGGCGTGCCTCAGGATTCTTGCGTTGCTTCGCTTCCTCGGCGAGCCGGAGGATCTCCTCCTCGAGGTTCTTCTGCTGCTCGGCTAGGTCCTTCATCGCCTGCTGCTGTTCTGGCCCAGGCTTCTGGTTCTGCTTCATCGCCTGCTGCGCCTGCTGGAGGGCCTGGGTTGCATCCCGCTGCTGCTGACTCGCAGTCGACTGCTGGCCTTGCTGCAGGGACTGCTCGGCACGTGCCATTGCCTCCTCCGCGCGCTGCACCTGCTCGGTCGCGGCCTTTGCTTGCTTCTCGTCGATCGCCCCGCGCTGTTGGGCTTGCTGCATGCCCTGCTTGGCCTGTCCTGTCCGTTGACGCAGCTCCTGCTGCCGCTCCTTGGCCTGCGCCATCTCGGCGGCGCGGTCGCTGCCGGATTCCTTCAGGGCCTCTTCGAGCGTCGCCTTGGCTTCTTCGAGTGCCTGCCGCGACTGCTCCAGTTGCGCATCCGTCTGCTCTGGCGTGGCAGGGGATGAGGCGTCCGGCCGCTGCGGTGGCGGCGGGGATCCCTGTGGTTGCGATCCCTGTGGTTCTGATCCCTGTGGTTGCGATACCTGCGGCGGCGATCCCTGCGGTTCTGAGCCCTGCGGTTGTGCTCCCTGCGTGCTGCCTTCGCGGGCCAGCTGTTGCTGTTGCAGGCCTTGGCTCGCCTGCCGCAGAGCCTGCTCCGCGCTGGCGAGTGCGGCCGCTGCCTGTTCCTCGGCCTTCTCTGCGGACGGCGCGTTGCGAAGGTCGCGCTCGGCGGCGTCTGCCTGTGCGGCCATCTGGTCGGCGACGCGTTGTGCGTCTGGATTCTGTTCGCGCTGCTGCGAGCGCGCTTCATCCAGGGACCGCAGTGCCGCCTGCACGCTGGCCTGGGCCTTCTGCGCGTCTCCGGTTCGGGCCTGGTCGGCGGCCTGCTGCAGTTCAGCCTGCGCCTTCTGCACCGAACTGGCGGGCGTCGCGTCACCGGGTTTGCGCTCGCTCGCCGGTCGCGGATCGGCGGCATCCAGTTGTTGCCTCAGGGCTTCCCCGGCTGCGGCGATCTGCTCGGCAGTGGCGGCGTTTTGCTGCCTCTCGCGTTGTTCGCTGGCCGCTGCCGCCTGTTTGGCCTGCTGGGCGAGCTCCTGCAGTTGCGTGCGCTCGGCTGGAGTCTGGCCCGAAGGCGCGTTCTCGAGTGACTGGCGCAGTTCCTGGAATGTGCGGCCAGTCTCCGCCACGTCGATGCGGTCCGGACGGAGGGGCGCGCGCTGCAGGAGCGACTGCAGCTTGTCACGCGCCTGCTGCATGGCGCTTGGGTCGCCGTTCTGGGCGGCCTGGTCCAGTTGCTCGGCAGCCTGCTGCAGGTCCTGCTTGCGAGCTTGGTCCTTCACATCGGCCGCGAGCTCGCGCGTCTGCTCGAGCATGCTGCCGAGATCGAACATCTGCTGCCGCGCGTCGGTGGCCTTGCCGGTCTGCTCGGCTTCGACGCGCCGTTCGAGCTTCTGCTGTTGCTGCAAGAGGTCGTCGACCTTGCGCAGCGCATCCTCCAAGAAGGGTCGGCGAGTACCCGCAGCGCGAGCGTTCTTCTGCGCCTCGCTGGCCTGTTCGCGCGCCAGTTGTTGCAGTTGCTGGTCGATCGCTTGCTCGTCGGCACTGGGGTCCCGCTCGGTCGCGCGTTGGGTGTCCTTTTGCAGCTGCTCCTGGCGCTGCTCTGCCTCGCGAATCCGGTCGGCCAGTTCACCGAGCTGCGTGATCTCCTGTTCGAGGTTCTCGATCGACCGACGCTGCAGCAGGATGTTGAGCAGGCGCTCGATGTCCGTGATGACCTCTTGCTGCTTGCGCAAGGCATCGGACAGGGCGTTGGCGGCGAGATCGTCGCGGATGCTGGCGACGTCCTTCAACAGGCCGGAGCGCTCGAGGTGCTGCAGTCCCTTCTGCAACAGGTCGACTTGCTCGGCCTTGTTCTCGCGCGTGTAACGCTGCAGCAGCCGGTCCATCAGGTCGCGGAGTCGGCCAGCTTTGCGCAGGATCTCGTCCTGGTCGCGGCGCAACCGCTCGAGTTGCTGCTGCGGATCCTGTTCGTCGCTTTGCGCGATCGCTGCAGGGACCATCGCAGCGCATAGCAGCCAGAGCAACGTCGCGCGGCAGAAGGGCAGGTTCATTTGCGGCCTCTTGTCTGTTCGGTCCGGTGCTGAAGGTCGCGCTGCTTCTCGATCAGCGAGCGCGCCTCCTGCACCAAGTCCTGGTAGTCGTTCCACTCATCGAGCCGCGACAGCAAGTCCTGCAGTGTCGCGAGCACCTTGTCCTGCAACGCGATTGCCCGCTGCAGCGACTGCTGCAGATCCGCCGAGTTGGCTGCAACCTGCGCTTCCGCCAGCGTGCGCAGCAGCGGCGGCGAGAGCTGTTCGCTGAGCTGGTCGGTCAGCAAGACCATGCGCAGGATCGGATCGAGGCTCTGGTCGAGCGACCCGATCGTGCCCTGTTGGCGCAGCTTCGCGAGTTCGCGATAGAAGGCCGGCTGGTACGAGATTGCCAAGCCGTTTTGCTGGTGCCACGCTCGATAGAACTCGACCACCGCAGGGGCGTTCGGGCTCGGGTCGAGCCGATTCCAGAGGTGCATGTCGAACGCGCGCATGGCGCCGCGCAGCATGCGATCGGCGGCGGACTGCACACGACCCTGGCCAACTTCGATGGCGGTCAGTTCTTGCGCCGTCGCGGCATTCTGTGAGGGCTGCGCCGCAATCAGATCGGCGAGTCGCGCCCGACGATCCGTTTGGAGGTCGAGCGCTTGCTCCACGTCTTCGCGCAGGGAACGGAAGTGGCGGGCGATCGCGGCGGACAGTTGCGCCAGGTCGACGATCTGCACCTGACGTCGGGGCAGCTGGGTGGAGTTGGCGATCGGAGCGCGGTTGTCGGTCAGCTCGAGTTGCAACGACAAGCCGTCGGTCGAAGCTTGAGCTGGCAGCAGCTCTCGCAGCTCGATGAGATCGAGGAACAGCAACTGCAACAGCGGCGGTTCGCCATCGGCGAGTGGGGCCACGAGCGCGCGCTGCGTGGTGCGATCGTTGCCGGCGTCGATCTGCAGCGAACCCTGAAGCAGCCCAAAGTCGTCTCGGGCTTCGCCGCGGATACAGAGGATGCCCTCTGGCAGCAGCGGCGTGTTCGCCTCGTCGTCCGGCTGCAGCCAGCGACCGACGGGCGCATAGTCCTGCAGTGCTGTTACCGGGTAGGTGCCTGGATTCGGGTTGCGAAGGCCGCCGTCCCCGATCAACTCGACCTGATAGCGATCGCTTTGTTCGACGGTGAAGTCGCCGACCAGGAGCGTGATCGTGCCGGAATCGTCGGTGAGCGCACGTGGCACCAGTGGCACGCGCTTGCCGCTCTCCAAGAACACGAGCGCCGCCGAGGTGACGCCAGTGGTGGCTTGCACGCTGACTTGCACCGAGGTGCCGATCAACGTCTCGATGGCTCCGCCAGTCTGCACTTCGACGGCTTTGCGGGTGTAGGCCGGTGCGCGCAGTTCGGCCTTCACCTGAGCCACCAGCGGGGGATGGATCGTGCGCACGGTGACGCGGCGATCGCCGGCATCATCGTCGCCGCCGCGAGCGAAGAACTCGAAGCTCGTGGTCACGCGGCGGAACACGTAGCGGAAGCGCGAGCCGGGGCGCGGGGCCGTCGCGATGCTGCGCTGCACGCCGCCCTGGCCGAGGACCTCGAGGAAGACCTCTGTCGGGACCACGCCGTTTGCCAGGACAGACACCTGAAGGTCGGCGCCGGCCGGCACCACCAGCGCGGTTTCGCGGTCGCGATCCTCGCGTTGCAAATCGGGGCTCGCCGGCGGCAGCTCGACCACGAGGCTCGTCGCGCGGGGGTAGGACACGTCGAAGCCGATGTGGCGCCAGAAGAACGCGCTGGCGGTATCTGGCATTGCTACGGCGCCGCCAGCGAGCAGCAGGAGCAACGCGACCGCGCCGCTCCACAGTTGCCGTGTGCGGGTTGGCACGAACAGCTGTTCGAGCGGCAATCGTTGCGTGGCCGCGGCGGTGTCGGCCAGCAACTGCTCGATCATCGCCGAGGACTGGTTGCGCAGCACGCCATCGGTGCCGTTCTGCATCGCGTCCTTCAACTGGACGGCGGAGACGAGGCGTTCGTGCAACTCGGGGAATGCGCGTTCCAGGAGCACGGCAACGTCGGTAGCGACGAACTGGCGCGAGATCGGGTACCACAAGAATCGCCACGTCGCGACCGCGCAGGCCGCGATGGCCAGAACGGTATGGAACACTCGGATCGGCAACGGCAGGCGCAAGAAGTGGTCGAGCAGGAACGCGGCCAGCACGACGGCCGCGGGCAGCAACAACGTGGTCGCAAGACCATGCACGAAGAACCGGCGGCGGACGCGGGCGAGTTGGTTCGACAGCAGCTGGTCGAGCCAGCCCGACAGCGAGGCCGCCGCCTTGGGATCGAGACGCGCATATGCGGTCGCGAGGGGGACGGTCTCGATCTCGGCGGGGTCGGCCACGTTCAGCGCTGGAAGATTGGCAGGTACTGGAGGGGAATCTGCAGGATCAACGTCGCCACCGCCGTGCCAAACGCGGGGCCGGGCCCGACGTCGTTGGGCCAGCTGCCATCAGCGCGCTGCATGCGCAGGAGCCGCGACTTCACCTCGGTGAAGTAGCGTCGCCACTGGCTACCGCCGGTGATGTAGTAGGCCTGCACGGCGTAGTAGTGGCCGTAGTAGAAAAAGTAGTGCCCGTGGTCGTTCTGGTCGTTGAACGTGAACAGCTCGCGATCCAGGTAGTCGAGCGCGTCCTTGATGATCGGGCTCTCGTACTCGCCAGCGGCGTAGAGCGTCGTGACGCCAGCCGCAGTGAGTGGAAAGGTCGCGCGCGTCTGGGGCTTGAGCTGGTAGCGAAACGAGCCGCCGTCATCGCCGTAGCCGCCTTGGCCACGGAAAGGCCGCCTGCTGCCGCGCTCGTTGCTGCGCACGGCACTGCGGTAGACGTAGTTCTGGGCATTGCGGATCGTCGTCGCGGGTACGTGGATGCCGACGTTGCGTGCCGAGCGGAGGGCCAGCACCTGGCAGACTGTGATCGACATGTCGGACTCGCGCGCGAACGGGCGATAACGCCAGCCGCCCTCGGCGTTCTGCGAATCGACGATCAGGTTGACCGAGCGTTGCAGCACGTTCTTGACGCGCGGGTTGTTCGACATGCCGTAGATCTCGGCGAGGAACAACGTGGCGAACGCATGGCTGTACATGCGCGTGCCATTCTCGGTGATCTGGCCGTCGTCCTGGGCGCATGCGAGCACGTGGTCGAGGCCCTTCGTGATGGTGTCGCCATACTTGCCTCGATCCGGCAGGTGGCCGCCGGCGAGAAAGCTGATGCAAGCGAGCGCGGTGACCCCGACGTGCGGTTGCTGACGGTTGTCGACGGTCTCGTAGTCGCTGTTCAGCTTGTAGCCGACCAGTTGGTCCCAGCTACCCTCGCGCGCCTGTGACTGCTGCAGGTAGGTGAGGCCGCGATCGACTGCGGCCTGCAACTCGGCGTCGACGAGATGATCGTCGGTCGCGGTGCGGCGGCGAGGCTCCTGGGCTTCGACGCTGCCGCCGAGCGCCGTTGCCATGGCGAGCGCAGCGCAGAAGAGCCAGCAACGCGCAGTCGTGCGGGTGTCGTTCATCGGGAGTTCTCGCCGCCACCGAACACGAAGATTCGGGTGTCGGTGACCAGCACAGTGTAGGCCAAGGAAGTGCCCAACTCATGGGCCGAGCGCGGTGGCACGGCGAGGATCAGGCTGTTACGCCCGCCCGGCAAGGCGTTGCTGCGATCGCGGAGGTTCTGGGCGTAGAGCCGAACGGGCCCGGTCGCACGGCGCGAATGCGTGGCGTAGACCAGCAGGTCGTTGCTGCACCACGGCGTTCGCACGACGTCCTCGTTGGCGCTGCCGGCGGAGATGGCAAAGGGCTCGAGGCCGTCGCGGACCGGCACGCAGACCAGGCGGCGATCGCCGCTGTCGCGGTCGACGTCGCTGACCAGCAGTCGTTCTGGTGCTGGCGAGTCGGAACGCAAGCGGCGCCAGTTCAGCACCTGCATCTCGGCGCCGAGGGCGGCCACGCGCAGTACCTTGCCGGTGCCCGCATCGAGCACCAGCGCCGCGGCGTCGATCTGCGGCTTGCCCGCTCGCGGTGGCGCGCCGCTGGCGACGATCGCGTAGCGGTTGCCGAGCACGCCGTCCATCGCGATGGACTGACCGGGTTCGCCGTGCCATTGCCAGGCAACCGAACCATCGTTGGTCAGCGCGATCACCGCCGGCTCGCCAGTCTTGCACAACGAGCCGTCGAGCGGCAGGTAGACGTGGGTGTCGTCGGCGCAGAAGCGCTGCAGCATGAGCGGCGACTTCAGCACCTCGGGCGAGGTTTGCGCCGCATCCAGCACCGCCTGTCCGAGTTCGATCGCTGCAGTCGTGCGTCCCGTCAGTGGGTCGATGCGCTCGATCGTCGGCGCGGCGCCTTCGAAAACGCGCAGGGTCAGCAGGTCGACCGCCGACGAGCGCGGCTGGGGCGCGTACTCGTCGGTCGGCATGTTGCGAGCAAACAGCTGACGGCCGGTCAGTGGTTCGATGCCGACGAGCAGGACCTGGTCGTCGGGCCCTCGCTGCGACACCAGGACTACGCCAGCGACGACGCCGTGGCAGATCAGCAGGGTGTCCGGGATGGCGAGTTGCCACTGGAGAACGCCCGTTCGCGCCTCGATTGCGTCGATGCGCTCGAGATTCGGCACCAGCAAGGTACGGCCGCAAAGCCAGAGGCGGTCGATGCCGCCGCTCTTGTGCACGAACAACGTCGGCCGGCTTGGATCGGCAAGGTCGATGGCGCGCACTTGCTCTTCGAGACCGAGGAACAGTGGCGTATCTGCGGCAGCGAGAAACCCCGGTGCATGCGTGATCGGCAGCAGCCGAACTGGAGCTGGCGGGGCCGGGTTCTCGAGTTCGGCAACGACATCCGCAGGCAGCTCTGGTGCGGCCGACTTCAGCGGCACTTCGAACTCGGCCAGCAGGGATTTGCCGACGTCGGCAAACGGCTTGCCGGCGTCTTCCTGCCAGTCCGAAGTACCGGCGGCATTGACGAGACGCGCGGCGAAGCGCGCCGCGAGGGTGCGGTTGCCGCGGGTGGCGGCGGCGGTGAGAACGCGGCGGAGGATGCTCGGCGACACGTCGCCCGAGCGCGCGGCTGCCGCGTAGACGTCGATCGCGGTGCTCAAGTCGCCACTGCGCACCGCGTCATCGAGCAGGCGCTGTTCGGCTTCGCGGGCGGCGTTGCTGTGCGGAAACTCAGCGCAGATCGCGCGCAGCAACGCCGGCGTCGAACCAGCGGCAACAAGCCGATCGCGCGCTTCGCTCTCGATCGGCGCATAGACGGCAACGCCATGCTTCTGGATCAGCTGCGCAATCTGCGACTGCGCCAGTTCGCTGACGCGTCGGCGCTGCAGGATCGCGGTCGGATGGAGTTGAAGCAGCTGTTGCCAACCAAGGACCTGCTTTGCCGGCTCGGCCTCGAGCAAGGTGCGCCGCCAACGAACATAGACATCGACTTCCACGACCCCGCCGGCCTCCGGCAGCGCAAAGCTGTCACCGCTGGCGCGTTGCTCCAGCACCGTGAGTTCGCGAAGGAACGCAGGGCGGTCGTCGCGCAACCGGTCGAGCAGCAAGCTCTCGACTTGCAGAAATGCGGAACGATCCGGAGCGAGATCGCGGGCGTCCACGAGCAGGTCGATCGCCTGCTGACCGCTCTTGCGCTCGCCGCGCTGCACGGCTGCCTCGAACAGGCGGCGCAAGAAGGTCGCATGCAGCGGATGTTCGCGCGGCAGCCCTTGCGCGGTGGCCGCGGCGATGCCGCGCCGGTAAAGGCCGTCGAGTTGGGCTTCATCCGTGGCGCCTGTGGCGCCCAACAGGGTGCATACTCGCAAGATTGCGGTCGGGTCGTTTGGCGAGTCCTGCTGCCGTTTCTCGGCGAGGGCGCGCAGTGCCGACAGATCGAGATGCACTTCGAAGACGCCGTTGCGCAGCGACACCGCCATGCCGTCAACGAGCAGTAGGTTGCCCGGCGCCTTGAACATCAGCGGCGAGGCGTCCGAGACGTCCTCGCCCGCGCGGTCCAGAATGCGAATGCCGTCGGCCGAGGGTGCGTAGATCCGGTCGTTGGTCACCGCCGGACGCGGGAACTCGTCTTGACCGTCGTCGAACAAGGTGTCGCGCGAACGGATCTGGCGCAGCGGTGGCGTGCGTTGGAACGGCACGTCCGGTCGTGCTCGCACGGCGACGATGCCGGCGCCGGACAACACGAACTCGCCGTCGAGCACGCCGCAGAGCCAGCGTACATCGTTGTTGCCGTTCACCTTGGCCTGGTGCGGAATGCGCCACAGCAGCTGTCCGGTCTCGACGTCGAGGCCGAGCACGTGTTCGGAGTCGAGTGGCGTGCAGCAGAGCACTCCATCCGTGATCGCGGGGGGGCTGTTCTGGAAGAACACGGTGCGCGCTTCCTGGCCCTGCAACTGCGCCGCCGGCATGCGGACCACGTCGTACGACGTGACCCAACTCAGGCGCCCCGAGTCGCGTTCGATGGCGAAGCAAACGCCGAGGTTCGACGCGCCGAGAATGAGGCCCTGACTCGCGCACAGCGGCGAGGCCGCGAACTCCTGGCGCGCGTTGCCGAACATGTTCACTTCTTGCTGGCTGCTGCAGACCAGGCGGCGCCAGCGCGGTTGCCCGGTGCGCAAGTCGTAGGCGCCGACGTAGAACGCGATCGCGCCCGAGCGGTCGTGCACTGGCGCGTAGACGGTCTCGCCGACGATCAGTGGCGGACCGCTCGCAGCGTGCCCGCGGAAACGGGCGGTGACGGCGCCCCCGAGGCCGTCATAGTGGGACCAGAGGATCTTGCCGGTCGAGCGCTGGAAGGCGAACAGGCGGCGCTCTGGCATGCGCTGCATGATCATGAACGCGTTCTGGTAGCGAACCGCCGTCGACTCGTCGGGCACTTGCAGGGCCGCAACCACGACGTCGTCGGCGAGCGCCGGCGCGAGCACCATGTTTGGGTTGATCGACTGCGGGTACTCGCGGATCGCACGCGCGTCGTTCAGTTCGCGCAGGGGCGCCGCCGACGACCAGAGGATCTCTCCGCGCAAGGGATCGACGGCGAGCACTTCGAGCCCGGTGTGGAGGAACAGCCCATCGAGCCCGCCGGTGGGCTGCATCGCAAACGTGCCGCCGCCGCCGTAGTCGAAGCCGGTCGCCTGTAGCGCGTCGGCGAAGTGCGGCTGCGGCCGGCCCGCAGGATTGACCATGGGCAGGTTGCCGTCGCCGCCGCCGCCGGCCGCCTTCCAGTCGGTTTGGTCGAGCGAGCGCGGCGTCACGAGGAGCATGTCCCGCAGCTCCGGCGACGGGTCCTGCTGCATCCGCAGCGCTGCCGACCGGACCAGCGCGTCGGCGCAGCGTTGGCGCGATCGCGCGGACTTTTCGAGATCGCTGCCGATTGGGGACGCCTGCAGCAGCAGCGCGAAGTGCGAGGCCGCTTCGTGGCCACGGCCGGATTCGAGCGCAAGGTCACCAAGGCGCATGCGCGCGCGGCGGCCGACGGCGGCAGCGGGGAAGCGCTCCGCCAGCATGCGCAACTGGTCTGTCCGCAGCAGCCCTGGGTCCTGATCCTGCAGCGCACCGGCGTCGCGCCGCACCAGCGCTTCATAGGCCAGCTGGGCGGCGGGCGGCAGGTTGGCGAGTTCGAGCACCAGCGCGTGGCGCAGGCCGATGAAGTGATTGGGGCCGATGGCGACGGTGCCGCCGATCTCGTGCTGCAAGACGCGGTGGAGTCGTTCGACCGCGCTGTCGACGGCGCCGCTGGCGAGATCCTCGCGCGCTTGTTCCCATTCGTGCACGTCCTCCTGCGAGCGCGTCAAACTGAACAGGCTGTCGTCCTGCGTCGTGACGAACTCCTGCGGTTGTGGCACGGCGCGCGTGGTCTGAGCGGCGAGCTCGCCGACCGAGAACGCGAGCGCGAGCGGCAGGAGTAGAGTGCGGGTCGGGTTCACGGTCGTTCGAGGCGAACGGGCGGCGGGCCGCAGAGGGGATCGGTAGGAACGTCGGTCTGGCTGCTCTGAATACCGGTGAGCAGGGTCGAAGTTGCAGGCTGCAGCGAGCTGGACGGGGTCAGCAGACGGGGGGGAGTGGTGAGAACTTCGACAGGTTTCGGCGCGCGCAGGCTTCAGACGAGTCGTGCCCGCTTGCGCAGGATCCACTCGGCGGCGAGCAACGTGAGCACGGCGAGCAACGAACCAAGCTGGTCCCAAGCTGGCCTTGTGCGTGTCTCCTCGCGACTTTCGTAGGCCTTGCGGCCGGCAAACTCGGCGGCGAGGACGCCGGCGTCGGCGAGGAACACGTGCCGAGCCTTGTTGTCCGGGCTCGATGACGCCTCGGCGATGCGCTCCAGAGTCGCCTGATCCTGACTGCTGTCGGCGAGTTCGCGGTCGGGCAGTCGCACCACCACGTCCTCGCGGGCTTGCACTGCATCCGCAGGGTTCTGGTTCTGGAAGACGAGGAAGCTGAAGGCCCCAGGGTCGTTCATCGTGAACGTGGCCTGGAACATGCCCGGTTCGCCCGGCGTGCTGCGCAGCGCGCGGCGTTCGATGCTGCCTTTCTGATCGCGCAAGAAGATCGGCTGCTCCTGCGCGGTCGCAGGTTGCAGCTCGCTGTCCTGCACGCGCAGTTGCACGCGAACCTTGTCGCCCGTCTCGAGCACGATCTTGTCGACGCTGAGCTCGAGCAGGTCGAAGCGGCGCTGCAGGCGACCCTGCGCGAGGTGGCGTACGACGTTGCGCCAGAAAGCGTCCTGGTAGAGCTCGCCATACGGGTAGCGCCAGATCCAGGTCTCGTCGGTGGCGATGAAGAACGTAGTGCCGCGCGGATGCGGTGAGACCACCGCCAGCGGGCGCTTGCCGTAGCGGTTCTCGTCCGTCGGGTGGCGTAGCAAGACCGTGGCGCCTGGCTTCGCGCGCAACACGGGATACGACACGCGGAAACCGGGCAAGCCCTCTTCCCACAACCGTCGGTTCATCGCCGGGTCGCGCTGCAGCATCAGGATCTCGTGCGGTTGCAGCGGGTTGTCGAGCAGCGGTCGAAACGCAGCATCGGTCGGACGCTTGTTGCGCGGGTTCGACAACCAGACCGGGTCCTCGAGCACGACTGGCAGCAAGTCCTGCAGCGGTGTGTTGCGGTAGCGTTCGGGCATCGCCTGCGGGCCGTAGAGAAAGCCGGCACCGCCGCCGAACTCGACGAAGCGAACGAGCATCTCGAGCCAGCTGCGCACGCCCTCTTCGGTGGGCGCGATGCGCTCCGGGGCGAGGTCCCCGATCAACACCACGTGGTACTGCAGCAGTTCCTTCTCGGTGCGCGGGATGTCCTTCAATGGCGGCAGCTCGTCGCTGTGCTCCTGCACGAACTTCGGGCTCGCGTCGAACAGCACCGCCTGCATCTGGATGCTCGGGTCGACGCGTTGCAGCGCGTTGTGGACGTAGCGGTACTCCCAGCGCGGCAGGTCCTCGAGGTAGAGCACGCGGATGCGCTCATCGTTGACGCGGAGGAAGCGCGTGTCCTCGTTGTCGTCGGTCTGACTCTCCTCGGGCAGGGGCACCAATTGGAAACGCAGCGTCCAGTCGCCGGCTTGCTCGAACGCGTGCGAAAGGCGGACCGGCAGCGGCGCGCCGTCCTCGGGCAGGTCGATCGTGACCGCGGTGAGCACCTGCTGGGCGCCGCCGTCCTTGCCGCCGTGCAGTTCCACGCGGGTGGACTTGGCCGCGAGGCCTTCGGCGCGGACCGTGACGTCGAAGGCGACCGTCTCCTGGCGCAGCGCTTCTTTGGGGCCGGGTGGGCCGACGATCCAGGCATTGCGAGGCGGCTCTGGGTCGCCGACGCCGATGGTGTGGACCGGCACGCCACGCAAGCCGTAACGGGCAGCGACCTCCACCGGGTCGAGGCCGGAGTTGCTGCGACCGTCGCTGATCAGGATCACAGCATCGAGGTTGCTGCTGGCTGCGGTCGCAAGGTGCACATCGAGCGCGTCGCCGAGTTGGGTGCGATTGCCGCGGGCGGTGAGCTCGCCCAGTTCGCGAATCGGCAAAGGCTTGCGCTGCACGCGAAACAGCCGAACGTCGTGGTTCTTCGCCAGTTGTTCGAGGAGGCCATCCTTGGTTTGCAGGACGTCGGCAACAAGCTCCGCTCGCGACAGTTGGCCCGGCTCGCTGCCTGGCAACAACCGCTGCAAGGTCTCGAGCCGGTCGGTGCCGGGGTAGCTGTCCTTCCGCGACATGCTGGCGCTGTCATCGATCAGCACGTGCACTTGGTTCTGGGTCTTGCGATAGGTGGTCGTTTCCCAGGCTGGCTGGAACAACAGCACGCAGCAGAGCGCGATGGCAAGGCCGCGAATCGTGGCGAGCACGACGCGCGTGCGCCGTTCGAGCCGCTGCATTCCGGTGTAGGACCACCAGGCGGCCAGCACGACCGCGGGCACGACGACGAGGGCCAGAAACCACAGCGGCGGCAACCACAGGAAGCGGAAGGTCTCCTCGACGTGGGTGGTCTCGCCCTGCTGCGGCACGAGCAGCGCGTCCGATGCGCCCGGCAGCAGTCGCGCCCAGAACCCGGTCGATGCAGATGGAACAGGCATCGATCAGCTCCTCCGTACCGAGACGTAGCGGGCCATCGCGGCTTCGCCGAGCACCAGCAGCAGAGTCATCAGCAGCAAGGACGGAGCGAGTTCGTCATCGTCGGCGTCTGCTGCTCGCTCGGTCTCTTTCGGCATCGAAGTGTGGACCGTGTC
>CAMBXM010000102.1 GCA_945871815.1 Singulisphaera sp. GP187 | reverse complement strand
CAGCCTGCCGATGGCGCGGTTGGAGTACCAGCGACGATGCGCGCCAGCATCGTCTTCAGCTCGAGGCTCGATCCGGCCACGGTTTCCGACTCGACCTGCGAACTGTGGACCGACGCCGGCTCGAGCGTGCCGAGCATTGTCGCGCTGACCAGTGAAGACCGCGTCGTCACGATCACTCCGTTGGCCACGCTCTCGCCGCTGACCTACTACCGAATCCTCGTGCGCGGCGGCTCGTCAGGCCTGCGCGAGACCAGCGGCAACTGGCTCCCTGACAACCTCAGCGCGCGCTTCCGCGTCGGCTCGACCTCAGACGTCACCGCTCCCGTGGTCACCGCCACCGTCAATGGCATCGACAGCTCGCGCCGCTTCGGACTCGTGCTTCCGACGCACGGGTTCTCGTTCGATATCGACGCCCAAGACGGCTTGCAGGTACCGGACCTCGGCTCGGTGCGCATCGATCTCACAGGTCCGGGCACTGCCCCTGACCCGGCGGCCTTCTACCAGAATGCGACCATCGGCTATCGCAGCTTCCGAGCGATCGTGCCGTCGACCTTGGCGCTGACACCGGGCACGTGGACGGCGACCGTGCGGGTGGCCGACCTTGCCGGCAACGTCGGCGTATCCCCAGCGTTCACGTTCGCAGTCGCAGAACCTTCCGGCGCTCTCGTACCCTTCGAACGGACGCAGGTGGTCTGGACGCGCACCGATCTCGATCGCGACGGCAACGGCCGCGCCGACTTCGACGATGACATGCTGCGTCTTGGTCTCGCGACCACGGGCGATCCGGCCAGTACCAATGTCCATGTGCGCAACGTGGCTCGCGACGCGATTCTCGCTCGCGCCAACGATCTGTTCGGCCGCGGCGCTCGCGGCGAACCGCTCGATCAGGATTCGGTCGCCATCCGGTTCACGCCGTTCGAGCCGATCGCCCTGGCACATCTCCAGATCGCCGTCGGTGGCCTCGATCCGCAAGGCAACCGCAACCGCAGCTACGGCGATCCGACGACCGGCGTCCTCGGACGCGCCTACTACGACTATCGCAACGGCAACACCAACGACCGGAACATCGGCACGTCGCCAGGACTCGGCGTCTTCCCGGCCGAGATGTTCCTCTACCAAGCCGATCTGCACACGCAGTTGTATCCAGCCTTCCAGACGATGTTCGCGCAGCGCTTCTTGCCGCTGTGCCCGAACATGGGCGGCACTCCGGCGGGCAGCCATCCTCTCGATGCCACGGTGTTGCGAGCCTCGTTCAACCCGAACACCGCCACTGGCCAGGAGTATGCGCGGTGGCTCGTGGTCATGCGCGCAATCGATGACTGGGCGCTCGTGATCGGCACCGTGCTGGCACACGAGGTCGGTCATGCAGTCGGCCTCGTCGCACCCGGCAACGCCCCACGCGGTTTGTTCGGCGACTCGTCGCTGCACAACACCAACGCGAGCGCCGCCGAGGTGATGGCGCCAGCCGTTGGCTACGAGGCGATGGTGAGTCTCGATTACCACTTCCGCGACACGAACATGGCCTACCTCAGGCATCGGATCCTGCTGCGATGAACCACGTGCTCCGAAAGCTCTCCTTCTTGCTGCTGACCGGTGCAACAGTCGCGCAACAGCAAGCTACGACCCTGTGGCACCTTGCCGAGCATGCGTCCGCAGTCGTGGTTGCCGCGGCCACATCGGCCACCGATCCGAACCCGGAATGGCATCGCATCGAGTTCCGCACCGACGAGGTGCTGAAGGGTGCCGTCGGTCCTAACTTCCGTTTGCTCGAGCCCGCCGGGCGGTGCTGCGGGCACGCACTGTTCTCGGTGATCCCCGGACAGAGTTACCTTCTGTTCCTCGATCGTCGAGGCCAGACGTTGCATCCGCTGGCGGGCGACCGTGGAGTGCTCGCGGCTGATCCGATCCTGGTAGCTCACGTTCGCCGACTCATGACCGCCAGCAGCGACGTCGAGGCCACGGGGCGAGAACTCGCTGCGGCCCTTCAGATGGTGGATTCTCGCATGGCCCAGGACGCCGCGCTGGCGCTGTCATGTCTGCCGACGCTGCCGGCGGACGGCAACGCGCGCGAAGGGATCCGAAGCGCTCTTCGCCGTGAGGCTTCGGCCCCGACGACCGCACTGCCGGCTCTCGCTGCAGCCGTGGTACGCATGGACCCTGCCGCGGCGGCAAGCAACCTCTTGCCGCTCTACCTCACCACAACGCAGGACGACGCCGCGCGAACCTTGCAGTTCGCACTCGATGGCATCGAGACACGCGACTTGGCCAACGCCATGCAGTCCCAGATCTTCCGTGACGATGCCGAGCGAGTACGCGCAGCGGACTTGCTGGCGCAGCGGCCCGATCCGTCCAATCTCGTACTGCTCAACCGGATGCTCGCCGCCGCCGACAAACCGCGCGTGAGCCTGGCAGTTGCCGAAGCACTGCTGGCACACGGCGAGACCGCCACATCGCTGCAATCGCGCGTCGCAGAAGTCGTGCTGCAGTTGGCGATGCATCGCCGCGCCGAGCGCATGCCACTCCGCGTCGTCCAAACCGGAGCCTCACGATGACCCTGCCCGCGTTGTACCGACCCAACCTGCGACAGGCCTTGGCAACGCTGCCGCTATCGCCACGATCGCGTCGCGCGATCGAACTGCACCAGCTCACGACCGTCGCCGACTTCGTGCAGATGACGAAGGAACGCTTCATGAAAGCGCCCGGCTGCGGCGAACGCACCTGGCACGAGATCGAGCATCGCGTCTGCGGCTACTTGGCAGGCCGCCTCGGGGATCCCGATGCGCATCGCGAGGACGACCGCCCACTCGGACCGTTGATCGGCGACCCCGAGGTCGCGCACTTGCTGGCCGACGCCGGTCTGCGCACGGTCGGTGACTTCTTGGCCATGCCGAGAGCCGAGGCGCAACGCATCCCATCGCTCAAGAAGAAGCGCTGGGAGGAGGTCCACGCCGCCATTCTCACGACCCGGCGCCAACCACCAGCAGCCGCGCCGCTGCTGCCCGAAACGCTACGTCGCCTCACGCTTCGCGCCGCTGGCGTCACCGAGCCACTGCTACAAGAACTGCTCGACCTTGGCTGCACCACGGTCGGGCACGCGCTCCTGTTGCCGGCAACGGTCTTCCAGCAGGGCGGACTGCTCGGGCCGAGTGCGGCCGTCACGCTGCGGCTGGCACTGCAACAACTCCTGCGCCCTGCACTCGAGCCGCTGGAAGAGGAACCCGTCGACCCGGTCACGGACTGGCCGACCCTTCGCGGACGCTTGCTCGCCGCTCTCGATGACTCCAGTCGCGACTGGTTCTGCCTTCGAATCGGTCTCACCGATGCCTCGCCCACGGCGCCACGAAAACACTCGGAACCGCACTCCGAGGAACTCGCCAACCGTCGCGACGAAGCTGTGCGACAGCGCCTCACCCTTCGAGCCCCGTCGCTGGTGCAGCGCTTGCGCTACGAGTACCTGCGCGAGATCGATGCCTTCGACGGCCTCGTCCGCAGCGATCGACTTGCCGTTGGCTCGTGGCTCCACACCCTGGCCAAGGGCAGCGGGGACCCGCAGTTGCCGCTGCGACTGCTGGCCTATTGCCTCCCGACCGAAGCGTTTGTCAACGATGGCTGCCTCTCGGCGGTACCGCCCAGAACGTGGAACAAGCTCCGTCAGCGCTTGCGCAGTTTGACGACCCCGCGACTTCTGCCGCGGCGACTCGAAGACCTCGCCCACGAGCTCCACTCGGTATGCGACCCGATCGCACGTGGGGTCCTCACCCACATGGTCAGCGAGTTGTGCCACCTGCGCATCCACATTGACGAGAAGCGCGGCGAGATGGTGCTGCCGGCCCAGCCACTCCTCGCGCGTCGCCTGGAAGAACTGCTCGTCGAACGCGGCAGGCCGACGAGCATCGAAGACCTCGTCTTCGACTACCGCGAACGCTTCCAGGTTGCGCGCCCCCTGCGCCTGCTGGCCCAACTACGAAGAGACGACATCTTTGTGCAATTGGACGCCTCGGTCTGGAGTCTCCGCGCTTGGCACGTGGATGAACTTGCGCAACTGAAGGGCGCGGCCGAGACGGTTGTGCGACTCGTCTGCGAACGCGGCGGCAAGCAATCGATCGCGGCACTCCATGCGGGTGACGATCGCACCTCCTGGCTCGTCGTCGACCTTGTGCGCCACGATCGGCGCGTGCGTTGGTTGGGCCGCGGCGAAGCCTGCCCCGCCAACCAAGAACGCTCGCAGGTTCTCGAGGACCTGCTCTTGGACTTCCGTCGAGCGGCTGGCGAGGTACCAATGAGTCGCTTCCTGGAGAATCAGCCAGAGGAGCGAAAACGCCTGGTCGGACATCTGCTGGCTGAGAACCGACTGTTCGTCTTCCCGTCACCGGATCGCATCGACGTGCTGACGAACTACCCGTTCAACAAGGAACGACTGGCGCGACTGACCCACCTCGTCGACGACTTCCTGATCGCGCGCAATGGCTATGCGCCACTCGACGCAGTGATCGCCGAAGTCAACCGCTGCGACCTTGGCGGCAGTTGGCTGCAGCCGACGCTTCTTGGCGAGCTGCTGCGCCGTCATGGCGCCTTTGAAGTGCTGCCCGGCGGCTTTGTGTCGCGAAGCGTCCTCGGACTCGTCGGCTGGCTCATGCGCAGAGCACGCACCGCTCTGCGTGAAGCCAGTATTCCGATCACGGTGTCGGAGCTGTTGGCGCAGCGGCCTGAGCTCGCGGAGTTCACCGAGTGTCTCGCCGATCTCCTGCGCCACGATCCTCTGGTCCAGACGCCGGACGGTCAGCGCTTTCAGATCGCGTAGGGCTTTGACGACCGCCAGACCGCCTGCATCAGGCTGGCTGCGCGCCATCGAGATCGAGCAAACGGTCACAGGCGCGAACCCATAACGGCACCGCGACCACGCCGACAACCACATCGATGGGCCAGTGGTAACGCAGCACCAGCGTGCTGATGGCGATCGACGACGCGACCAGCGCGAACAGCCAGAAGTGGCGCGGCGCCCAACGACGCACGATCAGAGCCGAACAGAGGCTCATCATGGTGTGACCCGACGGGAAGCAGTCCCACGGGTTTGCCTCAGCATCGTCGAGGAACTGGTGCACCGTTCCGGCCAGGGCATACGACGGTTGGAGATCGAGCGGCAGGACGGCCTTCGGTGCCAGAGTCGGAAACCACAGATAGCCCAAGTAGCTGAGCAGGAAGCCGCCGACCACGATCGCTAGTGCGCGGTCGAAGGCAGCAACGCCGCGTGCTCGCAGCGTCAGCAGCACGGCCGCAATCGGCAACAGATAGAAAGCCGCATAGAGCAGCTGCAGTACCAGGCAGATCCACTCTGGAGTAGAAACGCGCAGACCCGTCGTTGCGTCGCTGCCACACCACAGCAGATCGAGCCGGTACCAAGCAAGGTGGTACGGTTCGGGGTGCACATTGGGCAGGATCCAGCACAACGCCGAGAACACGCTCGGCAAGAAGCCAATGGCCATCGCACTTCGCAAGAAGCGAGCGGCCGCTTGGCCCTGCGCCTGCTGCACCCATCGCGGCACGAACTGCATCAGGGCAATGGCAACGTGGAGAACCACAAAAAGCACGGGGCGGTATGCCTCCCCGGAGCCAGCGTCCGTCACCGACGCCAATAGGGCGGCGCAGAGGCAGTACGTCAGCCAGAGGCGCTCAGTCGTGGACACTGCCCCGATTCAACCATGCGGAGGCGGAGAGTCCACGCCTCACCTCAGCGGCTTGGCGGATCGCCCCTACCAACCGCCAGCGCCTGCCCAGTGGTCTTGGTGATGTCCTTGCTGGTGCTCTGGGTGCCGTCGAACGACAGCAGCTTCCCTTTGCCCTCTTCACTCGTTTCGAGGTGCACTGGCCGCCCCCACAGCTTCTGCAGCCCAGACAAGGTCATCTGCGCGTGCTCCATTTGCAGATCCGCGCCGCACCAGTCGTGCACCAGGTAGAGCTCGCCGCGGTTTTGGTAGTTGCCGTCTACCACTCGGATGATCGGATTCCCGAAGTTCGTGAGTGCGTCGAGCAGCTGGTTTTTCACCTTGCGATAGTCGCGATCGACGATCTCCAGTTGGCCAGTCTGCTGATTGCGACCGTAGACGAACAGCTTTTGGTCCTCGGCAAACTCCGGCGTGATGAACTCGTCGATGAAGGTCACATCGTTGTAGATGCGACGCACTTCGAAGATGCGCTCGCGACCGAGCTTCGTCGGTTCGTTCCATCGGCGACGCACCTCAGGGTCGTCGCAGGCCTGATAGCGTTCGCCGAAGCGGCCCTTGTCCCAGCGCTGCTCGATATCCCGGAACAGCTCGACCCCCATCTTGTACGGGTTGATCTGCCCTGGACGGGTTGCCAGCGTGCCGCTGTGCGTGTCGCAGTAGTGCACGATCTCGCTGGCGTCGACGAGGTGTTGCGTCATGAGCTTGCTGTGCCAATACACGGCCCAGCCTTCGTTCATGATCTTGGTCATCCCTTGTGGCGCGAAGTAGTAGGCCTCCTCGCGCATCATGGCGAGGATGTCTTGCTGCCACAGTTGGAGCGGCGCATGGTCGAGCAGGAACTTCAACACGTCGCGCGTTGGGCGCGCCGGGAAGCACCGGTTTCGCGCGTCCTCTTCTTGCATCTTCCGCTTCTGCTCCGCCAGGAACTGAGGCGGATTGATGAAGCGGTCCATGTAGTCCTTGGCCGCGATCTTCTTGACCTCGCGCACACCACCTTCACCCTCGCGAACACGCCCGTCGTCGCGGTGGATGAACGGCGAGTAAGGGTCGATCAGATTGTCCAGCGACTGCACGACATCGAGAAAGTCCTCGACGACTTCGACGCCGTGCCGGTCCATGTAGCGACGGACGCGCGAACCGTGATTCGCCAGTACGTCCATCATCTTTCGCGACGTGTGACTGAACCACGCGTTGTTCTTGAAGAAGTCGCAGTGGCCGTAGACGTGCGCCATCACCAGCTTTTGGTCCGTGATGGAGTTGCTGCGCATCAAGTAGGCGTAGCAAGGGTCATTGTTGATGACGAGCTCGTAGATCTTGGACAGACCCCACGCGTAGCTCTTGCTGAGCTGCTCGTACTCCATGCCAAAGCGCCAGTGCGGGTAGCGCGTCGGGAACCCACCGTAGCTCGCGACCATGTTGAGCTCGTCGTGGTCGACGAGCTCGAAGATCACTTCGTAGAAGTCGAGGCCGTAGCTCCGAGCTAGGTCGCGAGCCTCGTCGCGCAGCGCCGCCAGATCGGGAGTCAGGTTGGCCATGAGCGCCTCAACGGCCCTTGCCGAGGAAGTCTTTGATCGATGGCAGGATGCCGTCTCGATCGAGGATGTCCGTGGTGATGACCTTCTCGTCGCCGCGGAAGGCCTGATCCAGGTCCTTCTTGAACTGACCCGACCCGTAAGCGCTCTTGACCTGGCCGTAACAGAACTGGTTGCAGGCCGGAAGCATGGTTGTTTTCAGCAAGTCCACGCAGCGCTCGGTGTCTCGCGAACTCCAGTTGTCGCCGTCGCTGAAGTGGAACGGGTAGACGTTCCATTCGGCCACAGGATACTTGTCGCGCATCACCTGCAAACACAGTTCGTAGGCCGAACTGATCTTGGTGCCGCCACTCTCCCGTAGGTGGAAGAACGTGTGCTGGTCGACCACATGCGCCGCCGCGTCGTGCACGAGATAACAGACTTCGAGATTCTTGTACTGATGGCGAAGCCACGTATCGATCCAGAAGGCCTCGATGCGCACGATCTCTTTCTGCTCCCGCCCCATCGAGCCCGACACGTCCATCATGTAGATGACAGCCGCGCTGGCCTGTGGGACCTCGCGGGTCTGCACCGACCGGAATCGCATGTCGTCTCGAATCGGCACGATGACGGGATGATCCGGATCGTAGGTACCACTCGCGATCTGCCGCTTCAGAGCTTCGCGGAAGGTCCTCTTGAAGTGGCGCAACGACTGCGGCCCGTTGCGGCTGATTCCGGTGTAGCGCCCCGCAGACGCTCGAAGGTTCTTCTTGCCGCGCGGCTCGATGTTCGGCAGTTCGAGTTCCTCGCCGAGGATGCGGGCGAGGTCCTCGAGCGAGACATCGACTTCAAGCGTGTGCTTGCCGGCATTCTCACCCGCTTGGCCTTCGCCCTCGCCCTCCTGACCCGGTACCGGTTGTCCCGGCTCACCTTCGCCTTGACCGACTCCGTCCTTCTTGTTCTCGCCGTAGCGGAACCTGGGCAGAGCAATCTGCGGCATCGGAATCGACACGAACTTGTCGCCCTGCTTACCGATGAGCTCGCCGGACGAGACGAACCGCTTGAGGTTCTGCTTGATCTTGCCGCGAACGATCTGTCGAAAGCGCGTGTGATCCTGGTCGATCCGGCGCACAGCCATGTCACTCGCCCTTGGTGTCGCCTCGAGCGAAGATCGACGCCACGTAGTTCAGCACGTCGGTAGCGCTGATCTCGTCGTAGCCGAAGTCGCGAATCAAGCGACCCTTGACGATCTCGATCTTCTCCTGGGTGTCCTTGTCGACCACCGTCGACACCAAGCTCGTGAGCTTGATCGAGTCCTTCTGATCCTCGAATAGCTTGAGCTCCAAGGCGCGGTGCAAGCGCTCGTTGGTCTTGTAATTGAACGTCCGACCCTCGACGGCCAGTGCACCGATGTAGTTCATGATCTCGCGACGGAAGTCGTCTTTGCGCGAATCGGGGATGTTGATCTTCTCCTCGATACTTCGCATGAGCCGCTCGTCGGGCTCATCGTCCTTGCCCGTATACGGGTTCTTGACCTTCTCGTTCTGGGTGTAGGCCTTGACGTTGTCGATGTAGTTGCCGCAAAGCCGTGCGATCGCCTCCTCGTCGGCCGAGATGGCGCGCTGCACTTCGTTCTTGATGATCTCTTCGTACTCCTCACGGACCACGAGCAGCAAGTCCTTGTAGCGCTTCTTGGTCTCCGGATCGGAGATCAGGCTGTGGTGGTCGAGCCCATCCTCGATCTCGTTGAGCACCATGAACGGATTGATGCAGGCGATGTCGCGCACCAGCACGTTGCTGATCTTGTCCTGGATGTAGCGCGGGGAGATGCCTTCCATGCCCTCGCGGCCGGCCTCATCGCGCAACTCCCGGATGTTGTCGCGGGTGTAACCCGGTAGCGACTTGCCGTTGTAGAGCTTGAGCTTTTGCAGCAGCGTGAGGTTGGCCTTCTTTGGTTCCTCGAGCCGAGTCAGCAACGCCCACATCGCAGCTATCTCCAGCGTGTGCGGAGCTATGTGCTTGCCGGGCACGTGCTTTCTCCCGAAATCCTTCTCGTAGATCTTGATCTCGTTCTGCAGACGGAGGTTGTAGGGGATATCGATCTTGATGGTGCGGTCGCGGAAGGCCTCCATCAGCTCGTTGTTCTGCAGCCGGTTGTACTCAGGCTCGTTGGTGTGCCCGAGGATCACCTCGTCGATGTCCGTCTGCGCGAACTTCTTGGGCTTGATCTTGTGCTCCTGGCTCGCGGTCAGCAGATCGTAGAGGAAGGCTACGTCGAGCTTCAGGACCTCGATGAACTCGATGATGCCGCGATTGGCGACACAGAACTCACCATCGAAGTTGAACGCGCGCGGATCGCTGTCGGTGCCGAGCTCCGCGATCTTGCGGTAGTTGATGTCGCCCGTGAGCTCGGTGCTGTCCTGGTTCTTCTCGTCCTTCGGCTGAAAGGTCCCGATGCCGACGCGATCCTTCTCGGAGATCACCAGCCGCTTCACGACGACGTGGTCCAGCACCTTCTGGAAATCGCCTTCGTAGCGCTTGCGCAACATCTCGAGGTAGTAGCGCGAAACCGGCGACAGGTCGAAGTCCTGGCGCAAGCGGTACGAGCTACGGACCTTCTTCTGCACGTGGGCCAAAACGCGCTGGCGAACATCCTTCGGCAACAGCAGCAGCGGCTCCTCGTTCATCGGCGACGGCACAATCTCGCCATCGACCTTCCAGGCGAAGGTGTAGAGCGCGCCCTCCGTGGTGCGCGAGTAGGCCTCGAGTCCCTTCTTCAGCAGGCGAACGATGGTCGACTTGCTCGATCCGACCGGGCCATGCAGCAGAAGCACGCGGCGCTCGGGGCCAAAGCCGTGCGCGGCCGCTTTGAACATCGCGACCAGGTTGTGCAGCGAGCGTTCGAGCCCGAAGATGCCGTCACGGCCATCCTCGATCGGGTCGCGGAAGAACCGGTACGACGCCACCTTCTCCTTGTCGACCTCGATCTCGTCCTGTCCGTACGACAGGATCATGTCGTAGAGGCGCTGGTGCGAGGTCCGCACGATCAACGGGTTCTGCTCGACGAGGTCGAGGTACTGCTGAAACGTCCCCTCCCAGTGTTCGTCGTGGAACTTGGTGCTGTCCAACGATTCGCGGATCAGTCCTTTGAGGTCGAGCTCGCTCATCACTCCTCGTGCGTCGTAGCGTTGCGCGGTGCCTCGTGCAGCACCGCTGGTCCGATCGCTCCATCCTATCGGCCATTCCCGTCGGGGCCATGAATGGTTCCCCGGCGGACTTTGCCCCGGCCTCAGGCTACGTTGTGGCCATGACGATCGCTCGCCCCCTCACTGCACCAGCGCTCTGCACTGCGGCGCTGTCGGCGCTGCTCGCACTGACCTCCTGCGGCGGCGGTGTTACCTCAACCGGCCCGATCGACGGCCACGTGGCGATGAAGCATGTTAGCCACCTCTGCGAGACCATCGGTGCGCGGCCGTTCGGCTCCGAGCAGCTCGCGGCTGCGACCGACTACCTCGCCAGTGAGATCCAGAAGCTCGGTCTCGAAGCCAAGCGTCATGAAGTCGTTGACCAACCGTCGGGACTGACGATCCGCAATCTCTATTGCCAGATTGACGGCCAGGACCCGAAGGACGGCCCGATCCTGATGATCGCGGCGCACTACGACACCAAGAAGACCGCCGGTCACCCGGAGCCGCAGTACAACTTTCCGTTCGTCGGCGCGATCGACGGCGGCGGCGCACCCGCAGTACTGCTCGAGCTTGCGCGCTGCCTGAAGACGCGGGAACCGAAGCTGGTGCCGAACGTGTGGCTCTATTGGATCGATGCCGAGGAGTCGATTGACTTCCAATGGAACACCGACCGGTCGCTGATCGGCAGCAAGGCGTTTGCTCGCTGGCTCGTCCGCGAGAAGGTAATGCCCCGCATCAAGACCTTCGTCTTGATCGACCTGATCGGCGACCAGAACATCAAGATCGACAAGGACGGCAAGTCGAATCCGGAGCTGCAACAGATCTTTGCACAGACCGCAAAGGCGCTGGACCTCACCGACCGCGTCTACAAGTACGAGTCCGCCGCGACCGACGACCACGAGGTCTTCCGTGATTTCGGCGTGCCAGCAGTTCTGCTGATCGACTTCACCCACCGGATCGGCGAACAGCGCTGGCTCGAGATGAACCCAGGCACGAAGGCGCCTGACGCCGAGGGCTACGCGCAGTGGTGGCACACCAAGGAAGACACGGTAGACAAGATGTCGCCCGAGGCACTGGCCTTCACAGGCAACTTGGTTTGGGCGGCGCTGGTGGATCTCGAGAAGTTCGTCCTGAAACGCAAATGAGGCTAGCCATGAAGCGCCCAGCCGCCGCAGTCCTGGTCTTGTTGCTCGCCGCGTGCTTCGGGGCCGGCCTAGCGCAGCGCTCTCGCAGCGCGAGCAGTATGCCCCCCACGCAGGCACCGCAAGCGGCCAGTCAGCCGAAGATGCACTCTGCGATCGACCAGGCGGATCTACTCGAGCTTGCAGCAGTGCGCGCTCCGGCTGACTTCGGCGAACAAGCGATGGCCCATATGAAGGCGATCACCAACTTCGGCCCGCGACACACTGCGACGATGCCAACACCGGGCTGGACCCAGCAGCTCGATTACATTTGCGACCAGTTGGAGAAGAGCGGATTGGTTGTTGAGCGCGACACCTGGACCGATCGCAAGGAACTGCTGACGTTCACCAATGTGCGCGCCGTTGTGAAGGGCAAGCACAAGGACCGCATCGTGCTGGCCTGCCACCACGACACGAAGTGCACTCAGGGCCACGCCGATCCGAGCCGCAACTTCCACTTCGTCGGTGCAAACGACGGCGGCAGTGGCGTCGCGTTCCTTCTGGCGATCGCCCCCGTGCTGCTGCAGCGACAGAACGAGGCGACGATCGAGCTGCTGTTTCTCGACGGCGAGGAGAGCCTCGACTGGAACTGGAACAACGCGACGCGCGCCCTCTTCGGCAGCAAGCGCTTCGTGCAACGGCAGCGTGATGCCGAACTGCTTGGCAAAGCCGAGCGGATACGGGCACTGGTGCTCCTCGACATGGTTGCACGCTCGGACCTGCACATCCAAGAAGAGCTCTACAGCACGACCGAGCTGCGTCGCATTCTGTATTCCTCGGCGATTGCCACCGGCCATCGAGACCGGTTCTTCCGCATGGCGGAGTCGGCGAGCGACGATCACGTGCCGTTCCTCGACGTCGGGATCCCAGCTGTCGACTTGATCGACCTCAAGGACAACCCCCACTGGCACAAGGCCACCGATACGCTGGAGAACTGCTCGGCGGCGAGTTTGCAGATCGTTGGCGACGTCGTGCTGACGATGCTGCCGGCCATCGAAGCGCAGTACTTCGGCGAAGATCGCTGATGCCGCAGGTGTTACGAGGGGACCGCTTGGTCCACTACACGCAGGACGGTGAGGGGCCGGGCCTCGTGCTCGTTCCAGGCCTCGGTTCCGGCTCCAAGTTGTTCGGCACGCTGCCGCGTCGCTTCGCGCGAGCCGGATTCACCTGTGCTGCGGTCGACCCCGTCGGCATCGAGCCGTCGAGTCCGCTGCCAGCAGGAGTCTATGATTTCGACGAGGCCGCTCGCGACGTCTTGGCGGTCGCCGCACGACTGCCGCAACCCGTAGCTCTCGTCGGCACCTCCCTCGGCGGCAAGGTAGCCTTGCGTGCCGCAAGCCTGCAGCCAGAAGCCGTCGGCAGGCTCGTGATGCTCTGTAGCACTGCTGTCGTCAGCGCTCGTGCACGTCGGATCTACCGGATGTTCGAACTGATGAGTACCGAGGTCGACGGCAAGTTGTTCGGTGATCTGATCGCACCATTCCTGTTTGGCAGCACGTTCTTGCAGACCAAGACGGGTGTCGTGGATGACATCCTACGGAGCATGCGACCAACACCGACGAGTCGCGCCTTCATGGCCGCGCAGGCGCGCGCCCTACAACAGTGGGATGGGAACAGCGACACCCGCACCTGTCGTGCTACTACCCTCTGCCTTGCCGGTGCAGAGGACACGCTTAGCCCGCCATCTGAGATCGAAGACACGGCGGCACGAATCCCGGGCGCTCGCTACGGCGCGATCGCCAACGCCGGCCACTCACTACTTTTGGAGAGTGCCACTGCGTTTCTCGAGGTGACCCGCTTCCTCTTGGCGCGCTGAGCGCTCGGCATCAGGCCGAAATCCGGCCTCCAGTCCTCGAGCGGCCATTCGCACTCCGTTGTCATCGCCCTTTGTTGCGGAGGATCCTCGAAGTGGTGCCGCAGCAAGCCGGCGAGCGAGGCCGAGCAACCAAGGCCGAGGGCAAGGAGCGAATTCGCAGCGGCATCCGTGGATTCCGCGAAGAACTCGCGACGCAGCCAGCGGCCGACGTGCCGGCCGCAGCCGCTGGGGTGTTGTGAAACGACTTCGAGCCAGAACGGGTGCGCACTCGAAATCAAGGAGCACGAACTGAGTCGAGTCCGAGGATGCGACAGGCTGCGCGCGCCGCAGAGATAGGAGAGTTTGGCCCCGATGTCAGTGCGGAGGCACGATGCGTCCTGCAACGGGCACCGCGGCCCATTCGATACACTCAGCGGATCTCGACGGTGGCACCCGGAAGCACATGCACACGGAAACTCCGGCCAAGTTCGTCGAGGACTTGGTAGTCGCCGCTCGGAAGATCACGCGCCATCCAGCCATCCATCTCATTGAGGATCCGGTAGCCGACCGCCCGCGCGCCACAGAGACCGACGTCGAGCGGCTGCCACACGGTCCTGAGCGTTTGCTGCGATTGCGTCAGCAGCGCGCTCAACTGCGCGCCACCTGTCGACTGCACACGCAGCACTTCCAATCG
>CAMBXM010000101.1 GCA_945871815.1 Singulisphaera sp. GP187 | reverse complement strand
CAATTGCCAACTGCGGTCGTCGCTGCGGCGGGGTTGGAAGTGGATCTCGAAGGCCGTGGCGTACAGCGCGTCGAGTTCCTGCAGCCCGGGCAGCAACTCGGCTTCGTAGCGCGCCTCGAGGCTGCAACCGCGCAGAGGCGAACCGTTTGGCGCGCGCACCCGGAGCACCATCCGACTCGGCTGCAGGGCGAACACGAGCGGGTCCTCGATCGTGCCGTTCCCGCGCAACGCAGCCTGCGCGAGGGCCACGCTATGGTCCCGGGCGGCGACGCCGAGCGGCGTGCCGTGGGCGATGCCACGACCACGTTCGTCAGTGGGCTGGCTCAGGTGGTCGGTGAGCATGCGGGCGCCGGCGAGCGGTCGCGACTGCTCGTCGACGACGAGGAAATGCACCGTCGGCAAGCGCGTGATGCGCAACTCGACCGAGTGCGCCGCGCCGGCATTCCGATCGACCGGGGCGGTCCACTCCACGCTCGTCAGCCGTGTGTCTTGGGCTCCGGCGGTGAAGGTCGCGAGGAGGATGGCGGGGCGTTGCGCCGGATCGGCGAACTTCGCGCGGTGCTGGATCCACTGCGGGACGAGACCGAGCTCGAAGCGGCCGTCGGAATCGGCAATGGCGTGCGCCACTTCGGTCGGCGTATGGTCGTCGAAGGCTCCCTGGGCGAAGACCCTCGCTCCGCCGGCGGGGGCACCGTCGTCGTACAGCACGCGCCCGAGCAGCGCGGGGATCCTCGTCGTGCGGATGGTCTGTGCTGAAGGACTCGCGGCGAGGTCGAGCGCGCGCGGCATCGGGCCGGGTTCGCCGCGCTCGCCGAGGATCCAGTGCGTGTTCGGCACGACGAGGGTCCCGTGCCAGTCGAGCGGCAGGTTCGCGAACGCGAAGCCGCCGCCACTGCGCACACGCACGGTTCGCGCTTCGTCGTCGGCGAGGAGTCGCGCGGCGTGCTCGTTCCGCACGTCGCGAGCGGGGGCTTCCACCGGCTCGAGCAGCAGCGAGAGCTCGAATCCCTCGGCCGCTGCCACGCCGTCGACGAGAACCAGGCCTTCGAGGACGGTGCCGGTTGCGAGCGTGACGGTGGACTCCGCGGCATCCGCAGGAACGCTCGCCCACGCGGACAAGTGTTCGGGCGAACGCACGACGATCTCGCGGGCTCGCGGTTCGCGTGGCAGACTCGCGTCCCCGTCGCCGTTGCACGGGATCTCGAGTGGCGGCTCGTCCGAGCGACAGTCGTGTACCGTGGCCGCGGGCACGGGGCGACCGTTCTCGTCGCGCACGTGGACCCGGAAGCTCGCGCTCGCGCGGACCGACGCAGAACCCGATGCATCCTCGGGCCCACGGTCCGCCTCGGGGGCGCGTGCTGCACTTGCGATTGCGTTCGCGATCGGCTCGCGAGGTCCTGAGTTCGCGTCGTCCGACGTCGACGGCACGGCCATCCACGCACCGACGGCAACGAACAGGACCGCGGCAACGGCGAGGAGCTTCTTCGTCATGAGTGCAGTGACCAGTGCAGCGTGAGGTGCGAGCGAGATGCCGGCAGCGGCGAACGCCGCCGTCCATTCCGGCCGCCCGCCGGGACTGCGGTCGAGGCGTTCGCGCAGCATGCAGAGCCCGCGATGGAGTCGCTGCCGCACGACCTCCGCTGAAGTCCCGCACTCGGCGGCGATCGCGCGAGGAGACAGGTCGCGAGCGAATCGCAGCACGACGACGGTGCGGTAGGGTTCGGGCAGCGTCTCGACGGACTCGAACAGGCGACGGTGCAGATCGAGGTGGCGACGCGCTTCGGCCTCGGAGTCGCTCGACTCGGGCTTCGCCGCGACACGTTCTCTCTTGGCCTGTTCGTCTCGTCGGCGCAGGGCTGCGAAGGCGAAGCGCTTCGCGACCGCGCGGAGCCAAGCTCGAAACTGCGGGCGACTCGCGGCTGCGGGCGGATGCTCGCACGCCGCGACCAGCGTGTCCTGCGCCACGTCGGCCGCGAGGTCGGGGTCGCGGAGCAGCGCGCGAGCGAGGCGATGGACGAAGTCCGCCTCGTCGCGCAGCAGGTCACGGATCGGAGTGGTTCGGCGCACGCGACCAGAGAGGTTCGAGGCGCCGTCTCGTGACAGGAAACTTCGTCGCTTCAGCTCTGCGGCCGCGGCCCGTCGTAGCACGACCGCAGCGGCCCACAGTCCTTCGGGTGCACGTGCTCGTCGTCCGGCCCGACACAGGTGCACGTCTTCGCGCACCAATAGTGACCGTCGCCGGGCCACTGCCGCCCGTCGTGGACGACATCGTCCATCCCGTGCGTCAACAGCGGCTTCATGATCATCGCCGGGCACAAGTGCTTCGGCGTGAGGTCGCGGTGGGTGACTGGCTTGTTCTCGTCCATGGCATCACCTCGTGGTTGCGTGCAGCACTTCGCGCACGATCGCTTGGCCGACCTGAACCTTGTAGGCGTTGTGGCTCAACGGCCGCGCGTCGGCGAATGCGCGCAGCGCCACGCGATGGAACAACTCGTCACTGGGCTTCTGTCCGATCAAGAGCTTCGCCGCGTCCGGCCGCGGCAGCGGCACCGGGGCCACGGCTGCGAGCACCAGGGATGCCTCTTGGATCACGCCGCCGTCCATCACGACACGTGCGGCTGCCGCCGTGGTCGCCCAGTCGAAACTGAGTTTCTCGCGACTCTCGCGGTACGCCGAGCGGGCGCTCTTTGGCTGCGCTTTCACGTGGAAGGCGATCACGATCTCGCCGGGCAACAACGTGTGCTCCTCGAGTTGGGCTTTTGGCTCCAAGGGGAACAGGTCTGCGACCCGACGGCGTTGCTGTTTGCCAGCGAGCTGCGTCGTGTACTCGCAGTCGAGTGCCAGCAACGCCGGCGCCAAGTTGCTCGGATGCACGCGCACGCAGTCGTGGTAGCCGAGGACCGAGTGGTAGCGATTGTCGCCGACTTGTGCGAGGCACGACGGGCCATCTTTGCCGTGCAGGCAATGCAGTTCAGAACTGCGCAGGTACCAACAACGGGCTTGCTGCAGCACGTTGCCAGCGGCTGTCGCCCGGTTGCGCACTTGGGGTGTCGCCGCTTCGCCGGCAGCTTCGCGCAGCGCCGCGTAGCCTTCGGCGGCGAAGTCCTTGCTCGCTGCGATCTGCGCCAGAGTCGCGAGTGCGCCGATGCGCATCGAGCCATCGGCGTCGGCAGTGATGCCGCCGAGGTCCGGCTGCAGCAGCAACAAGTTGACAACTTCTGTAGGTTGGAACTGGCGCTCCTTCATCCGATCGACGAGGTCGATACCGGCGGCCTTCAACGTTGCGCCAGGCTTCTTGGCCGCGGCTTCCGCTTCTGGCAGTGAGCGCGGCAGCACGTAGGTGAACTCTTTCATCGCGTCTGCCTCCTCACTTTGCCTTGCGCTGCGAGAGCGCCTTCAAGACCTTGTCCGGGGTGATCGGCAGGTGTCGCAGCGGCACCGAGGCCGCGTGAAACACTGCGTTGGCGATCGATGCAGCGGCGGCGCACGACGGCGCTTCCCCAAGGCCCGCCGCACTGCAGTTGGTGTGGCCGTTGGCGACCGACTGCATGATCACGTCCATCGGTGGGATGTCCACGGCGCCCGGCACCTTGTAGCGCAGGAAGTCGCCGTTCAGCATGCGGCCCGACTGGCGGTCCATGATCCGTTGCTCGTGCAACGCGAAGCCGATGCCCTGGATCATCGCGCCGAGCACCTGGCTCTCGGCTGGCTTCTTGGCCAGCACGATGCCGCAGTCCTGGATGGCGAGCATGCGCACCACGCGAACGAGGCCGGTCCACGAGTCGACCTCGACCTCGGCGAACTGCAGCCCGCAAACGCCGCGTTCGAACGGGTCACCCTTGTAGTTGGGGAAGCGCTCGCCGCGGGCCTCGAGAGGATTTGGACCGATCAGCTTGCACGCATCGGCAAACGTCAGCGACTTCGCCGCGGTGCCGATCTTGCCATCCGCGAAGACCACTTCGGTCGCCGCCACTCCGAGATGGTCCGCGACCTTGCTTGCGAGCTGCTGCCGGCAGAGGAACGCAGCGTGACGAATCGCGGGGGCGAGGCTTGGAGTCGTCGTGCTGCCGCCCGCGGCCGGACCCGACGGGTCGCTGGTGTGACCCGCAGTGGCGCGGACTTGCTCGGCGCGGATGCCGAGTTCTTCAGCGGTCAAGATTGCGAGCACAGTCTTCAAACCCGTGCCGATGTCCTGGGCGCCGCTGCGCGCCTCGACGCTGCCGTCCTGGTGGATGCGGCACAAGGCACTGTGACCACCGCTGCCGTCGCGACCGCGACCGTCGTTGCCGAGGTTGCCCCAACGCGCACTGGCGACGCCGACGCCGCGCAGGATGCGCACACCCTTCTGGGCGTTGTTGGCGGCCGCGTCAGCACGAGCCTTGGCGTAGCCAAAGCGCTCGGCTCCGAGTGTGTACTGCTGCTGGCGGATCGCCTGCGGGTCGTTCTTCTGTCGCAGCACGAGCGGGTCGAGGCCGGCTGCCGCTGCCAGTTCGTCGAGGAACAGCTCGGCGCCGAAGAATCCTTGCGGGTGACCTGGCGCGCGCATCGGCCGACCGGGATCGGCATCGGTCGCGAGGTCTTTGTGCATGCGATCTTTGCGCCGCGCGGCCTTGCGCAAGAAGTGGTCGGGGATGGCGACGCCGCCGCCCTGGCCGTTGTGGCCGCAGCCGCCAAAGGTGCGCTGGTCCCACGCCGTGATGACACCGTCTTGGTCGAGGCCGGCGCGGAACTGCATCAAGGCAGCGGGCCGGTTGCCGGCGCAGGTGTGGTCTTCGTAGCGGTCGAGCATGAGCTTGACCGGCGCGTTCGCCGCGCGCGCGAGCAGCGCCACGGCACGGCCTTCGGCGCCGGCCGTGAACTTGCTGCCGAAGCCACCGCCGACGAACTCGGCATGGATCGTGACGCCCGTGCACTTCACATCGGCGGCGCGCATCGCCTGCGCAATCTCGCCACGCACGCCGAAGGTCGCTTGCGTGCTCATCCACAGGTCGAGGTCGTCGCCGCTCCACTTCGCGACGGCACCGTGCGTCTCCATCGAGCCATGGGTCTGCACTTCCGTGCGGTAGGTTCCCGTGTGCGCGACCGTCGCCGCCGCGAGCGCTTTGTCGAGGTCGCCGTCTTCGCTCCAGGGATCGACGAGTTCGCCGCTGTCGTCGACCACGGGCGCATCGCTGCTCTGCAGGAAGTCGACCGTGTGCGGCTCCTGTTCGTAGGTCACGACGATGCGTTCGAGAGCGTCGCGGCACTGATCGATCGTTGGCGCGCAGACTGCGGCGATTTCGTCGCCGACAAAGCGGACCTTCTTGCCGGCGTCCTTGAGGCCGATGACGGCTGCCACACCGGGCATCCCGCGCGCCGGTTCGAGGTCGATCGTTGCGACCTTGCCGCGCGCGATTTTCGAGCGCAGGATCACCGCCTGAAGCAGGCCGGGGAAGGTGATGTCGTAGGCGTACTTTGCCCGCCCCGATGCCTTGGCGATGCCGTCTTGCCGATCGACGTCAGCACCGACGACGGCAAACTTCGTGGTGGCGTCCCACGGCGGTGCGTCGCCGTCCGGAACGTCGAACGTTCGCGTTTCGACCAGCGCGCCGATGCCGACCTTGAGTTCCCTCTCCGGCGGCAGGGAGTCGTTCTTGGGCGCGGTCACTTGCTACCTCCATGCGCCGGCGCGCGGAGGGCTTGGTCACCCCTGCCGGCGGCGGTGCGCTCGACGGCTTCGCAGACGCGGCCGTAGGTGCCGCAGCGGCAGATGTTGCCGGCGATCGCCCGCTGGATCGTCTGGCGGTCGGGCTGTTGGTTCTGGTTCAAGCACTGCAGCGAACTCATCACCATGCCCGGAGTGCAGAAGCCGCACTGCATTGCATCGCAGTGCGCGAAGTTCTGTACCAGCGGGTGGTCGACTCCACCTTGGGCCAAGCCTTCGACCGTCGTGATCGGTTTGCCGATGGCATCGATCGCGAGCATCAGGCACGAGTTGACCGTGACGCCGTCGACGATGACGGTGCAGCCACCGCAGGCGCCGCGGTCACAGCCCTTCTTGGCGCCTGTGAGGTCGAGGCGGTCGCGCAGGGCATCGAGCAGAGTGGTGCGCGACTCGACTGCGAGCTTCTGCTCCTTGCCGTTCACTTGCAGCGCGATGGCGTGCGTGCCGGGGGCAAAGGTCTCGAGTTCCACGGGGCCGCGGGCGTGCGTGGCAGCCGTTGCTGCCGCCCCGGTGACGGCGGCGGCCGATGCACCCTTCAAGAAGGCTCGGCGCGAGAACGCGGAGCCGGTTGATCGATCCTCGGTCATGCGACAGCCTCAGGGACAGCGGAGGCGCGCAGTCTAGCGGTGCGAGCTGCCGCCGACAGCGGGTTACTTCAGAGCGGTGCCGGTGGTGTGGTCGTGGAGGATGACGACGGCCCCGTTCTGCACCCCGAGCACCAGCGAGAACACGCCCTCGGACGGCGCCTCGCCGACGATGCGATACCGCCCGAGCACGAGAGCATGCGCGGTCCCCAGGGGTGCGAACTCGACGACCTCGAACGACAGCAGGCCGCGCTCCTTCGCCGTGGGGTAGCTCCGTTGGTAGGTCGCGAGCAGGTCCTTGCGGCCGCGGGTGAGGCCGCCTTTGCCGTAAAACGTCAGTTCCGGGCCGTTCCAATAGGTGGCGACGAAACCCTCCAGGTCGCCTTGGTTCCAGCGCGCGACTTGCGCGTCGAGCACCGCGGTGGCCGTGGCGCGCTCGATGGGCGGAGCATGGCACCCGGCAAGTAATGCAGTGGCGAGGGATGCGGCCCGCTTGCAGCGCGTGTAGCTCATGCCGCCATGATCGCGCGCGAGTCCCGCGGTTCTGCGGAGTTTTCGGCTCCCGGGGCCGACGCCAACAGGGGGCACGGCTAGGCTGGCCGCCCTACGCCCGCTGCTCATGAACGCACCTTGCCTCGTTTTCCTGCGGTCGCTGTTCGCGCTCGCGATGCTGTTGGTCCCGCTCGCGGCGCAGCGCGACCGGTTTCAGGACTTGGCGGAGGGCTACCGTATTTTCGTCGCGAAGTCGGTCAAGCCCGTCCCCACTGAGCCCAACGAGCAACAGGCATTGGCCAAGTGGAGCGGTGCCATCGAGTTCAAGGACAAGCTCTACCGCGGCACAGCCGATTGCACGGTGTTGTTGGTCCGCATCCGCAAGTCCAAAGGGCCAGCAACTGGCGTTGCAGCAGGGGGTGCGCCAGCCGAAGGCGGCGGCGAGCCGCGCGACCAGGACGACGAAGCCGATGCTACCGTGCGTGACGAGGTCATCGCTGCGCGCAACGGTGGCACGACGGTCGACGAGTTCTTGAAGCGGCGCGGACTGCCCAGCGATCTCGAGGCGGTGGACGGCGAGAAACCGCTGAAATCGAAGGACGGCGTGCCCTTCGTGGCGCGGAAGGTGATCGGCAAGGTCTTCGATTTTCGCAAGCGCGAGGAGAACCAGGTCGCGGTGATCCGCACCTACATGCTCGAAGACGACGCCGAGTACTTCGGGCTCGTGGCGCAGGGACCGTGGCTCGACCCATGGAAGGACCTCGTCGAGGACATGGCGAAGAGTCTGCAGCGGACGGAACTCGGCGCCGACGATGTCGAGAGCTCGGATTCGAAGTTCGGCAACCAGGAGTTTCGCGACGCTGTGCGCAAGAAGCTCGTGAAGGGCTGGCGCGCTTTCGACACCGAGCACTTCGTGTTCGTCACCAACACCAAGGACTCAGGCTTGATCCAGCAGATCATGGTCGACCTCGAGCTGATGCGGCTCAACTACATCGAGCGCTTCCCGCCGGTGGCGGGAGTCGATCTCGATCAAGTCATCTCGGCGGTTCGCTTCTGCTCGACCTATGACGACTACCAAGCCTACGGTGGGCCGCCCGGCACCGGTGGCTACTGGAACTTCGTCGACGAAGAACTTGTCCTCGTCGACATGCAGACGCTCGACGAGAAGGCCTACCGGCGGAACCCCGAGCTGAAGCACATCCAGGTGCTCGACATCCTCTACCACGAGGCGATGCACCAGTACTTCTTCTATGCCAACGGCAATCTCGCGCCGGCCTCGTGGTTCAACGAGGGCTTTGGCGAGGTCTTTGCCGGTGCTGTGCCGGACCGGCGCAAGAACGAGATCCGCAAGATCGACAAGAACCGCTTCCGACTCGCCGTCATCAAGTTGGCGCAGAAGGACGATAGCTGGCCCGACCTGGAGAAGTTGCTGCGGATGACGCAGTCGCAGTTCTATGGCGAGGGGGTCATGCGCAATTATGCGTTTGGCTGGGCCTTGTGCTACTTCCTCGAAGAGCAGCGCAAGGATGCGAAGGGCAACAAGGACTGGGGCGCACTGCCGGACGTCTATCTGAAGAACTTGCGCGAGGCGACGCGCAAGAAGCGCGAGCAGTTGAAGATCGACGAGAAGGACAAGAAGTGGCTGTTGCCGCTCCAGGATGAACTGCAGAAGGCGGCGTACGAGGCGACCTTTGGCACCGTGGATCTGGTGGCGCTGCGCAAGGCGTGGATCAAGGCGATGGCGAGCTGGAAGCGCTGACGCCGACGGCTCGCAGAATCCCCGGAGGCGCTACTTGCTCTCTGCAGTCAGCAGCGCTTCGCGGCAGGCTTGCCGCACCAATTGGGCCAGCGCCTTCCTTTCGTTCTTGCTCTCGATGGCGAGTGAGTATGCCTCGGGCGACTTGGTGATCCGCGCATCGAGTTCGGTCAGGAGTTCACTGCGGTCGCTCTCGGTGAGCTTGCTGGCGAAACGCGCGACGTCTTGTCCGCACTCGCCCCAAAGGAAGTGCATGCGATCCACCAGCGGCTGGTAGGTAGGGTCGAGCTCGGGGGACGCGGTCACGAACGCGGCAGCCGCGGTCTCGCACAGTGTGCGGTACTCACGGTGCTTCTTGATCGCCGCACGGATTTGCGAATAGAGCCGATCGCGGCGGCGACCCTCAGGGATGGGGCTCTGGTAGGCGTCGGTCCGCACGATGGCGCGGGCGAAGGCAATGGCGTCGACATCGGGCACTTCGACCACGCGGCCCGAGTACCACGCGGCGTACAACGTGATCCCTTCGAAGACGCGGCCGTCGCGGTCGGCGTAGAGCTGCTCGCACCATTGCGCGATCAAGCGCTGATCGCCGTCGCGGTCGAGCTGCGCGAGTACGGCGGCGATCGCGGCATCGGCAAGCGGCGGGTAGCCGGCGCACAAGTTGGCGAACCGCTCGCGCGCGGTGGGGGCCTCGGGCGCCAGCGCCGCCTCGCCGGCGAGCCAGTCGTAGACGACGGTCGGCCGCAGGTCGCGAAGTACACGAACTGGGGGGAAGTCGCTCTTCACGCTGTGGTGGCGCACATCGCTCTCGCGGATCCAGGTGCGGGCCGGCGCTACCGGCGCGAAGACCTTGGGGTCGTGGAAGGTCCGCGCTCGCAGGGGTCTTGGCGAAGTGGCCGTGGTCGCGGCGGCGGCAATACGCTGTAGGCCGTCGTCGGCAAGCTGCGATAACCGGACCTCGATGTCGGCGACCAAGGCGAGGCGCGTGGCTTCTGGGAGGGCGTCGAACCGACGCAGCAAGTCGCCGGCGTCGTCCGCATTCTGCGCTCGCACCATCGTCGCCAGCGACAGGAACAGGAAGCAGAGCGCGGCGAGTCGACGCATCGTCGGGGATCGTGCCCGATCGGGCGCGGCACCGCTATCGCGATGAGGTTTGCAAAATCTTGTAACGGACCTGCAACCGCGACGGGTGTGCGGATTAGTCCGCACTGTCCGCATCGCTGAAGTGATTCGCGGCGCGGTCACGAGGCCCTCCACCATAGGAAGCTACGACACGGTGTCTGCGTTTCCGGGGGCGAAGGTGGGGGGCCTCTCCTCATGTACGGCAGTGTCCCATGTTCGCGGTTGCGCGCCGGTCGCCGTGAGTCTTCGCGCGGCCGCCCGGCGCCGGCTCTCGCCTGTCTGCAGTCGACGTGGGTTCCCCGTTGTTCTGGGTTCCCGTCACCCGTTGCGCGCTGGGCAGCCTCTGCTACTGCTTCTGCTTCTGCACTTCGCGGACCTGCGCCGCTGGGAAGGCTCGGATCACGTAGTTGGGAACGTCGCGCAGCACGACCCACTCGCCCAGCGGTGCCAGCAGCGTGCCGCCGATCTTGTCGCCGTTCGTCGTGAACACGTAGACCGCGGTGCCGATGGGAAAGGGGTCGGCTCGTTGGGGTCGTGCGGCCGAGGGTTCTGCGGCTGCGTCGGACTTGGTTGCCGGATCCGGTTGCGGGCGCAGACTGACTGGCAACACGTGGAGGTTCTTGCCGTGGCTGAAGGTCGCCTGCGGATCGTCGTCGCCCGCGGCCACTAGGTCGACGGTGACCGGGAAGTGGTCGCTGTAGGTCTTCCGCCAGGCGTCGCGGTCCTTGGTGGAGGCTTCGCCATGCGCGTCAAACGTGTGGGGCACGATCTCGAGGAACCGCGGCGACGCTGCGATCTGGTCGATCGGTTCGGGGAAGTGCAGGATCGTCGGTTCGGGCTTCGGCTGCGGCAGGTAGCGCGCGACACCGGCCTCCTCGAACACCGTCTGGGGGTCATCGCCGTAGGTGCTGTTGAAGTCGCCCATCACGACGATGTCCTGGTCCTCGCCCTTGTTCGATTGCAGCAGCACGAGCCAGTCGCGCAACCCGGTTGCTTCGAGTTTGCGCTTCTGCACATCCGACTTGTCGCGCCCGGCCTTCAAGTGCACGCAGACGGCGCGAAAATCGATGCCAGTGCGCGTGTCCTGGAAGCACGCGGTCACCGGCACCCGATGGTAGATCGGCAAGCCGTCCTGTTCGCGCGGGAAGTCGTTGAGTTCCTCAGCCCACAGCAGTCGAACGCGCGCCGTGTCGTACAGAAAGCCGATTGCCTGCGATGACTTGCCGTCGGTCCAGCCGCCGCTGGTCCCGAGGAAGCAGTCCCACGACGGGCCGATGTGGGGGCACAACTGGCGCAGCGGCGCTTCGCCATTGATCTCCTGAACCGCGAGCACCGAAACGCCGAGTTCGGTGATGAAGGCGCCGATCTTCTTGAGGTCGCCGTCGTCGCGGCCCGGCAGCTCGCGCCGTGGTTGACCTGGATCGGTCACCGCGCGCAGCGCCGGTGAGCTGCCGAAGTGCTCGAGGTTCCAGCTGCCGATGCGCAGTGAATTTTGCCCTTGGGCCGCGAGCAGCGCACAGAGGAGCAATGGAGAGAGGCGGAGGAGCATGTTCATGCGTTGCCTTCGGCGCGTGCGCGGATCGAGCGCATCAGGTCTTGGAGGAAGTGGATGTTGTGGATCGAAAGCAGGATGCCAGCCAGCATCTCGTTGGCGACGGCGAGGTGGCGCAGGTAGGCGCGGCAGTACTTGCGACAGCAGTAGCACGGGCAGCCTTCGACCAGAGGACGCGGGTCGTCGGCGTACTGCGCGTTGCGCAGCTTGAGCACGCCGCCATCCGGCGCGAAGGCCTGATGATTGCGACCGTGCCGTGTCGGCACCACGCAGTCGAACATGTCGACGCCGCCCGCGGTTGCCGCGAGCAGGTCTTCAGGCATGCCGACGCCCATCATGTAGCGGACCTTCTGCGCCGGCAGTTCGTGCACGGCGGCATCGAGGGCCGTTGCCATCTGCTGCTTGGTCTCGCCGACCGACAGCCCGCCGATGGCGTAGCCGTCGAAGTCCATGGCCGCGAGCGCCTGCGCGCTCTCGGCCCGAAGCGCTGGATCCGTGCCGCCTTGCACGATGCCAAAGACGGCCTGCCCACGCGCGCTGCCGCCCCAGCTCGCGTGCAGATCGCGGGCGCGGCGAGCCCAGAGAAGCGTGCGTTCATGCGCGGCGCGTTGGTACTCCGGAGGCGCATCCCCGGCGGGGCAGTGGTCGAGCACCATCGCGATGTCGGGACCGAGCTGCTTCTGAAAGGTCAGTACCGACTCCGGCGTACAACGGTGCGAACTGCCGTCGATCACCGATTGGAACGTGACGCCGTCCTGATCGATTTGCACCTTGCCGCCAAGGGAGAACACTTGGTAGCCGCCGCTGTCCGTCAGGATCGGGCCATCCCAGCCCATGAACGCATGCAGGCCACCGAGGCGTTCGATGCGCTCGGCGCCGGGGCGGACGTGTAGGTGATAGCTGTTGGCGAGGACCAGCTCGGCACCAGTGGCCTTCACCTGTTCGGGCGTCAGGCCCTTCAATGTTGCGTAGGTCCCGACCGGAGCAAAGCAGGGTGTCTCGAACGTCCCGTGCGCCGTGTGGCAGCGACCGCGCCGAAGCGCTCCCGTCTGCGCCAACAACTCGAAGCGGAATCCGGTCACGGGAGCCTCTTTGACAGCGATGGACTGGGGTCGGACACGGCGCTTCTTGGGGCGGAAGAACTCACTGCGGAAATGGCAACTCGCCGCCGGCATCGCTGCCGCTCGCCCGAGCGGCGGGTCGACCGAGGTGCTCGAGGCCGCGCGCTGTGACGATTCGGCCGCGCTGGGTTCGTGCGATCAGCCCGCAGCGCAGCAGGTGCGGTTCGAGCACTTCCTCGATCGTGTCCTCGGCCTCGTCCACCATGGCCGCGAGCGTCTTCAGCCCAATCGGTTCACCACGATCCGCGAGGGCGCGCAAGACGCGACGATCGACTTCTTCGAGGCCGAGGCCGTCGATGCGCAGGCGGTCAAGGGCCTGCGTCGCCACGTCGATGTCGATCGCCGCCCGTTGCTGTACTTGAGCAAGGTCGCGGACGCGTCGCAGGATGCGGAGCGACATGCGCGGCGTGCCGCGACTGCGTTCCGCGAGCCAGCGCGCGGCCCCGGCGTCGAGCGCTACCGACAGGCGGATCGCAGCGCGCCGCAGGATCTCCTGGAGATGCTCCGGCGGATACGGCTCGAGGCGCTCGACGATGCCAAACCGCGAGCGGAACGCCGCGGTCAGCAGCCCTTCGCGCGTGGTCGCGCCGACCAAGGTGAAAGGTTGCACCCCGAGACGAACGCTGCGACCGCCGGGCCCACTGTCGAGCACGACGTCGATCGCGTGGTCCTCCATCGCCGAGTAGAGGTACTCCTCCAGCACTCGGGGCAGGCGGTGGATCTCGTCGATGAACAACACTTGGTTGCGTTGCAGGCGCGTCAGCATGCCGGCGAGATCGCGTGGCGCGGCGAGCGCTGGGCCCGAGGTGATGACCAGCTCCGTCTGCATGCCGTGGGCGACGAGGTGGGCAAGCGTGGTCTTGCCAAGGCCGGGTGGTCCGCAGAGCAGGACGTGGTCCAGCGGTTCGCTGCGCTCGCGCGCCGCGGCGATCGCGACGCCGAGGTTCTCGCGCACTTGCTCCTGGCCGACGAACTCCTGAAACGTCGCCGGCCGCAGGCTCCGGTCGAACTCTGCCTCCTGGGCAACGTTTGGGTCGTGGAAGATCATTCTGGGCCGCGGATCGTAGTTGCCTTCTTCCTGCGGTCCATCATGCTCCGCGCCGTGAGTGAATCCGAGGAATTGCCGGTCTACGACCTGGCGGGCGGCGCCGCGATCGCCGCAATGGTGGCCGCGTTCTACCGCCGAGTCCCGCTGGACCCGATCCTCGGGCCCATGTATCCGCCGGACGACCTGCCAGGCGCCGAGGCGAGGTTGCGCAGCTTCTTGGTCTACCGCCTCGGTGGCCCGCCCGAGTATCTGCACCAGCGAGGCCACCCGCGCTTGCGCATGCGGCATGCGCCGTTCGCGATCGACACCGCCGCGCGGGATCGCTGGGTCCTGTTGATGCGGGCGGCGATGGACGAAGTCGGGCTGGCACCCGAACTGTGCACCTACCTCGAGAAGTTCCTGGGGGACATCGCAACTTTCCTGCAGAACCGTCCAGGCTGACGGCTGCTGCATTCGGCGAGCGGGATCGCTGCGCGATGGCGCACGTGTGCGGGCCCGCACGAGGGTCGCTCCGGGTGGCGGGCGGCGGGGGGCGATGTGGTTACTTGCCCCGCAACACGGGGGTTTGCGGCGTCCCGCGAGTAGCTTCGGGTGGCGGCCGAGCCGTTGGCTACTGCCTTCGCGCGAGCCCAGACGTCGGGCACTGTTGTTGCCAACTCGGTGCCATCGGCAGATCTCCAGGTGTCCTCGGGCCGGCGCAATGTGGTCGCAGTTGCTTGAACGGAACTTCGCCTACAGTAGCTTTCTACGGCCCCTCGGACGTCT
>CAMBXM010000100.1 GCA_945871815.1 Singulisphaera sp. GP187 | reverse complement strand
TCGCCGAGCACACGCACAATCTGCGCGCCGACCCGCGCGCCAGCCTGCTGGTACAGGAGGCGACCGCAACCGAGTCGCCACTTGCCTCGGCGCGGGCAACCATCATGGGCCGCGTCGAGGTTCTCGAAGGCGCCGCCCGCGAACAGGCGCTCACCATCTACCTCGCGCGCTTCCGCGAGGCAGCAGCGTGGGCCACGGCGCACGACTTTCATCCCTTCGTGCTGCGAGTCGCTCACGTGCGCTGGATCGCGGGCTTCGGCTCCATGGGCTGGATCGACGGCGACCACTGGGTCTAGGGGGCCCGTCGGAGTGACTCACTCCGCCGCGCGCTTCTGCACCGCCAAGTACTGCTTGGGCCACGCGAAGTTCGCGACGCCGTAGCGGTTTGCGCCTTGCATCGTCAGATAGGGCTCTTCCAAGTGCCCACGCGCAATCGCGCACAGATCCGCGCGCCCCGCACCCACGATGGTGTTCGCGTGGTCGATGCTCTGGATGCCACCGACGGCCATCACTGGAATCTCGGCCTCGCAGCGCACCTGTTCGGCAAACGGAACTTGGTACATGCGCCCATAGACCGGCTTGGATTCTGGTGAGTTGCCGGCCGACGACACGTCGATCAGATCGCACCCCTGATCCTTCAGCCACTTCGCAAACTGCACAGCATCCTCGAGCGTAAAGCCGCCTTCGCCCAACCAATCGGTCGCCGAGATGCGCACGAGTAGTGGCTTGTTCTGCGGCCATACCGAGCGCACGGCGGCGAACACCGCGAGCGGAAAGCGCGCGCGGTTCTCGAGGTTGCCGCCATAGGCATCGGTGCGTTGGTTCGACAGCGGCGACAAGAAGCTCGACAACAAGTAGCCGTGCGCCATGTGCAACTCGATCGCGTCGAAGCCCGCAAAGTGCGCCCGGCGCGCGCCGTCCACGAACTGCGCCTGCACCGCCGCGAAGTCGGCCTGGTCCATCGCCTTTGGTGCCGGCTGGCCCTCGTAGAACGGAATCGCCGAGGGTGCGAGCGTCGCCCACGCACCGACGGTCAGCGGAGCGTCACCCTCCCACGGCCGCGAACGCGAACCCTTGCGGCCCGCGTGCGCCAGCTGGAGACCGATCTTGCTCTGCGAATGCGCATGCACGAAGTCGACCACGCGCTTCCATGCCATCTCCTGCGCGTCGTTCCAGATACCCGTGCATCCAGGCGTGATGCGACCCTCCGCCGAGACGTTGGTCATCTCGGTCAGCACGAGACCCGCGCCGCCGATCGCGCGACTGCCGAGGTGCACCATGTGCCAGTCGTCAGGAACACCGTCCGTCGCCGAGTACTGGCACATCGGCGAGACCACGACGCGGTTCTGTAAGTGCATCGCGCGCAGCGCGAATGGCAGATATGCCGGCGGCGGCGCCTTCTGGCCTGCGAGCACCTCGACGCCGTGCTGTCTGGCGACGTCGACATCCGTGCCGCGGACCAGTTCTGGGTCGCGCAGCTTCAGGTTGTCGTAGGTGATGCGTCGGCTTCGCGTCATCAGGTTGAAGGTGAACTGCACCGGCGATTGCGCCTTGTAACGCGCGCTGTTCTCGAACCACTCGAGACTCGTCTGCGCCGCTCGCTGGATCTTGAGGACATCGACATATCGGGCCTCTTGGTACGCCGCGAGCGCCGCCCTGACGTCGTTGCCGTGCGCCATCACCGCCTGCTGGAGCGCAATCGAGTCTTCCATCGCAAGCTTGGTGCCCGAGCCGATCGAGAAGTGCGCGGTGTGCGCGGCATCGCCCATCAACACCACGTTCTCGTGCACCCAGGATGCACAGCGGACCGTCGGGAAGGTGCGCCAGATGGACCGATTGGTCAGCAACTTGTGGCCCGCGAGGTGCTCTGGCCAGAGCCTCTGACACCATTCGGCCGACTCCGCCTCACTCTTGTGATCGAGACCAGCGGCTCGCCATGCCTCTTCGCGGCACTCGACGATCCACGTACCGCGTCCCTTCTCGAACGGATACGCATGCACCTGAAAGCGGCCATGCGGTGTGTCGGTGAACACGAAGGTGAAGGCGCGGAGGTCCTTGTCGGTGCCAAACCAGGCGAACTTGCACTTTCGCCAATCGAGCTCTGGCCGAAACGACGACGCCAGGCGCTCGCGCACCTTGCTGTTGACACCGTCGGCTGCGACCACGAGGTCGTAGTCACGTCTCGCGGTCTCCACATCCACGAACGCGCGCTCGTAGGCGATGCGCACGCCGAGCTCAGAGCAGCGCTCTTGCAGGATCTGCAGCAGGCGCTTCCGCGCGAGACCGCAGAAGCCGTGACCGGTGCTCACCGTCTTTTGTCCGCCGACGAACGTCTCGATGTCGGTCCATCGCGCGAAGCTCGCGCAGATCGACGCGTAGGACTCGGGATCGGCGACTTCGAAGTTGCCGAGGGTCTCGTCGGAGAACACCACGCCCCAGCCAAACGTATCGTCAGCGCGGTTCTGCTCGAAGACGTCGATCATGACGTCGGGCCGCGACTTCTTGAGCAATAGCGCGAAGTAGAGGGAGGCCGGGCCGCCGCCGATGCACGCGATCTTCATGGGTTTCCGTGGTTACGCAGAGCGCCACCGTCAGCACGCACACCGCGCCGGAAAGCACAGAATGCGACTCGGGCACCTGCCGCCGAGTCTGGGTGCACGGATGGAGTGGGGCAAGAGCCATCCGTACATGCTGTGCCGCGAGAACGCACCGGCCCGCCGCTGCCTTTCTGCGCATCTGCCTCGATGCGGCGGCGCGACGGCACTGGCCGCAGTCACCTTGAGCGCGAGCGCCTGCGGCTGGCAGTCGGCGGCAAACCTCATCGCCGCGCGCGCATCCAACTGTCGTTGCCGTGATTCACGGCGATCGAGGCAATCGGCGGTCACTTCAGCGTCTGCCACAAGAACGAGTACGCGAGCGCGCTCATGAACGCCGCCTGCTTGTTGTCCGCCGCGCCGCCATGCCCGCCCTCGATGTTCTCGTAGTAGAGGACGTCGTGACCCTGCTGCAGCATCCTTGCCATCATCTTGCGGGCGTGGCCCGGATGAACGCGATCGTCGCGCGTCGACGTCGTGAACAGGACCTTCGGGTACTTCACGCCGTTCTTGACGTTGTGGTACGGCGAGTAGCGCAACAGCCACTTCGCTTCCTCGGGGATTTCCGGGTTGCCGTACTCACCGATCCACGATGCGCCAGCCAACAGCTTGTGGTACCGCAACATGTCGAGCAGCGGCACTTGGCAGACGACCCCAGCGAAGAGTTCGGGGTACATCACGGTCATGTTGCCCATCAGCATGCCGCCGTTGCTGCCGCCTTGGATGCCGAGGTGCGCCTTCGACGTGATCTTCTGCCGGATCAAGTCCTCAGCGACCGCGGCGAAGTCCTCGTAGCACTTGATGCGATTCTGCTTCTGCGCAGCCTGGTGCCATCGGGGCCCAAACTCGCCGCCACCGCGGATGTTGGCCACTGCGTAGCAGCCGCCTTGTTCGAGCCAGCTCGCACCGACGCCGGCGCTGTAGTTGGGCGTCATCGACACCTCGAAGCCGCCGTAACCATAGAGCAGCGTCGGGTTGTTGCCGTCGCGGGCAGCGTCTGTAGGCATCACCAAGAAGTACGGGACCAACGTGCCGTCCTTTGACTTCGCCTCCCGCTGCGTGACCGCGAGCTTGGAGCTATCGAAGAACGTCGGCAGGCTCTTCAGCGGCTGCGCTGGGCCTTTGCCGATGGTCCCGAGCAAGAGACTGGTCGGCGTCAGATAGTCAGTGACGGTCAAGAAGTAGTCATCACTATCCTCTTCGTCGACCGCACCGGCACTCACGGTGCCGAACTCGGGCAGACCTGGCAGCAACTCGCGCGTGAAGCCCTTGTCGGTCGCAGTGAGAACGAAGACGCGGGTGCGAACGTTGTCGAGCACCGACAGCAGTACGTGGTTCTTGGTGCCGGAGAACCCGGACAACGAACTGCGCTCCGTCGGCGCAAACAGCACTTCGAACTTTCGCTCGCCGGCGAGGAAGGACTCGAGCTTGCACGCCAGCAGCGAGCCCGCAGCGTGGGTCGTGTTGGCCACGTTCCAGTCGTCGCGCAACTGGAGCATCAGCCAGTTCTGGTGGACGCTGGCGTTGGCGCTGTCCGGCTTGTCGAGGCGCACCGACTTGCCGTCGCGCAGCAGGAACACCTCGTTGGTGTAGAAGGTCATGCCGCGGTAGACAAAGTCGCGTTCGTAGCCCTTGGCTTGATCGCGATAGCCGTAGACGAAGACGTCCTCAACCTTGCCTTCGGCAACGGTCGTCGCCGACGACAACGGGGTGCCGCGACGCCACAACTTGACGACGCGCGGATACCCCGAACTGGTCAGCGAGCCCGCTCCGAAATCGGTGCCGACGAAGATCGTGTCGCGATCGCGCCAGCCGACACTGCTCTTCGCCTCGGGCAGCACAAAGCCGTCGGCGACGAACTGCTTGGTCTCGACATCGAACTCGCGCACCACGGCCGCGTCGGCGCCGCCGCGCGACAGGGACAGCAGCACGCGGGTGTGATCGGGCAGCAGCCACGACGAACCTTTCCACACCCAGTTCTCGTTCTCGGTCTTGCCGAGCGCGTCGAGATCGAGCACGACGTCCCAGTTCGGCGCGTCCTTGCGGTACTCCTCGAGCGATGTGCGCCGCCACAGCCCGCGCGGATTCTGCGCGTCTTGCCAGAGGTTGTAGTAATGCGCTCCGTGCTTCTGCACGTACGGGATGCGTGCGGTCGAGTCGAGGATCGACAGCAAGCGCCTGCGAATCCCGTCGAAGCGTGGACCCGCGGTCAGAGCCTTCTCGCTGTCGGCATTGCGCGCGCGCACCCATTCCAGAGCCTTGTCACCGCTGACGTCTTCGAGCCAGAGGAACGGATCGTCGGTCACTTGGTCTTGTGGCATCGGCGTTGACGGCGCGCTCGGCTGTTGTGCGAAGGCGAAGGGTGCGGTGAAGGCGGCGAACGCGAAGGCGCGCGCCAGGGCGAGAGTCTTCATGCGAGTGGCGCCAAGGGTAGCGACGCCGCCGCAGCCCTGCCACGCGTGAGCCCGGCCGAACTGCTGCCTCCTATGCGAGCATGAGGCGGCAACGCGATGTCCGCTCGCGGGTCCGCGCCGGCCGCATGCTGGGAGCAACGCTCAGTCCCCGTTCCAGACCGCATCCGTCTGAGCCCACTTCTCGAGCGTGCGCGCGCGACTCTCCAGCATCGGCAGCACTTCGTCCGCTCGAACCGCAAGGTCGCCGATGCGCAGCTCCGCCGCTTCTGCCCCACTGCGAAGAGCCTCGCAGTAGGCCTGCCACCGTGAAGCAAACGTCGCGAGTGCCGCGCGCGGACTCGCGATGCTCGCCGCATCGAGGTGGTCGGTCGGCAGATCGCCGCAGACGACCCACAACCCGATCCAGCCGGGCTGCTCTCGGCTCGCAACGGCGAACAGCGCAACATGCGGCGCCAACCGGAAGGCAGGCCAATCGCTGATCGCCCCGTGCGGCACCTGCTCGTCTTCAAGGTAGCGCTCGGCCTCGGCGTGCATGTCGATGCACCACTGCGCTTCGACCTCGGGGTCGTCAAAGTAGTCGGGCTCGTTGGGTATCGTGCTAGCCATGGCGCAGAGAAGGGAGAGCGAACGGCGCGAACCCGAGCAGTCGGTTCTCGAGCGGCTTCGCCGCCGAACGCGAGTCGGGAGCGTAGAGATCGAGTCGCCTGATCGCAGGCGATACCATCGATTCGGCGAGGCCTTGGCGACACCGACCTCGGCGTCGTCCGCAACGTAGAGGCCGGCGTCGGTCGGCAACCGGCGGCTAGGATGCGGGCATGGTCAACTTCGTGTCGCCCGTGCGCACCGCGCTCGTGGCCGCGCTCCTCCCGGGGCTTTCGAGCTGCGGCCTGTTCCGGGCCGTTGTCGAGGCCCCAGCTTCCGTGGCGCGCGTCGTGATGCCCGGTGCCCCCGGCGAGCGACTGCAGCCCATTGCTTCGCTGCATCCGCGACTCCTCGGTCTCGCAGACTCGTGCGTGGAACGGGCGCGCCTTGCCGCCGCCACGTTTGCTACCGAGATCGGCACGCCAGAAGCACGCATCCAAGGCCTGAAGTGGCGATTGGGCTTCTCGCGCGCGATGTTGCAGGCGGCAACGGGTCCGGTACCGCTGGCTGGGCTGCTCGACACGCTGGTGCTCGTGAACGCTGCCCGCTTGCGCCTGGAGTCCGGGGAACTCGAGGTCGCCTGGGGTGCACCCCTGCGCCACCTGAAGCTCGCCGCCGAGTCGATGGAAGCACTCTGCTGGGAGGTCTGCTCTGACTACATCGGCAGCGCGCAGATCAGCAACCTGCGCGCGGCTTTGGCCGCATGGGCCCAACAGAACCTCGACCATCGGAACACCGCGACCGACGATTTCCCGAATTTCCGCCAGCTCGCAACCGCGATCTGCAGCAAAGACCCGACTACCGGTGGCGGCCTCCTGGACTTCCTCACCATCGATCCGCTCGCCGGCATCGAACCCGTTGCGCGCGAGGTCATGCTGACGCGCCAGTTCACCGAGCGGATGTTGTTCTGGGCAGAACGCATGCCAGCGTTGATCGACGATCAGCTCGCACTCGCCACGCTCAACGCCCAGACTTCGCCCGAAGTCAGAACCACGCTCTCGGCGGTCGACCGCGCCTCGCGAGCCACCGAGTCGATCGCCACGACCGCGAGCTTGCTGACCGACGATCTCAGCAAGGAGCGCAAGGCGGCGATCGAACAGATGACCGCAGCGCTCGATGCGCAGCGCGCAGCACTGCTGCGGGATCTGCAGCAAGCAAGTGCACCGGTCGCTTCGATGCTCGTCGAGTCACGCTCGACGATCGAGTCCGGCAGAGCGCTCGCAACGGAGCTGACGGGAACCGTGCAGGCCGTCGACGCCATGCTGCGGCGATTCGACCAGGACCCGAGCGCGCCGCCGCCGCCGGCGACGGAACCAGGGCGGCCCTTCGACATCGTCGAGTACGGCGACGCCGCCGCGCGCATCGGCACGGCTGCAGTCGAACTTCGCGCGACCATAGCCACGTTGGATGCCGCCTTGCCGCAGATCGACACCACGGTCGCCGCGACGATCGCACGACTCGATGCCTCCCTCGAGAGTGCTTTGCAGAAGGGGCTCTACGTCGGGCTCGCCCTGCTGACCGCGGGGGCAGCGGTCCTGCTGGCCGTTCGCGTGCTCGGCTCGCGCCTGACAACGCGCGCTGGCATTCACGGATCCACCAGCGCCGCGACACCTGGCCGCAGCAGCGAGAGCGGTGGTGGAACGGGCCTGCACCCGAGGCCGGGCCTCGGCGGAGGCAGAGAAGGAACGAACTCGTAGCGGAATCTGGTCCCGCCGCAGAAAGTCCGCGACGCTGTCATCGGATGGTTGGGCAGGCCGCAGCCGTTGGCGCTCGGTCCAACCACTTCCAGACTCCCTCACGTCCAAGTCGCCGCTCCATGCACCACTCACCGCTCTGGCTCTCCCTGCTGACCGCCCTGACTCTGAGTGCGTCGCTGACGGCGCAAAAGCAGAAGTCTGAACCCGTCACCGAAGAGCGCGTGCAGGCGGCCTACCGCGACGCGCAAGCTGCGTGCGAGAAGGTCCTCGGTGTGAAGCTGGACGAACTGCCGCCCCTCACCCTGGTCGACTCGGACGCGGTCGCGCGCGCGATCACGGCTGAGAACCTCCCCTCCGTACGCCATCGCGAGCCCGACGAGACCAAAGCCATCGCCGAAGCCGAACGGTTGGGTCTACAGCACGCGCCGATGGTCTACGCCAAGTACTCGTGGTCGCCCACCAAGTCGTTCCTCGTGGTCGCCAAGACCTGGGAACTGAATGCCCGCGTGCTGAAGCGTCCAGGCCTCACTGGCGACCACGCGTTGCGCGCGGTGATGGTTCACGAACTCTGCCATGCGATCGACGACCGCAAGTTCGACTTCGAGAAGCGCCTGCTCGAAGCCGAGACGGCTGACGCGATCACGGCCATCAGCGCAGTGATCGAAGGCCACGCGCAACTGGTGGCGCGACGCGTCTGCTTCACGAGCGGATGGTCCGACGGGTTCGACACCTTCACGGACTCGATCGGTGCAGTGCCGGAGAACATGCTCGACGGCGAGGCCTCGAAGTTCCTGATCCGCGCAACCGCGGCCGCGAATGCGATGACCTACATCGACGGCGAACGCTTCGTCACAGAAGTACTGAAAGCGCGACCGGACACCGGGTCGAAGGACCTGTTCATGTCGCCACCGAAGGAAACCGAGACGATCCAACAGCCACAGTGGTATCTGGAACCGAAAACGCGCCCAGAGCTGCTGTACGACGTCGAACCGGCACTCGACGGGTTCGTGGCGAGCTTTGACCCCGCAGTCTGGAGCAGCACCCGCAACACCGTCACCGGCAAGCAAATCGCATCGGGCCTCTCGATGCTGCCGAAGGCGGAGGTCGACGCTTTCGTGCGGACCCTTCGCTCCGCGCGCCTCGTGCAGTTGACGCCGACAGCCGCTCCTCAGGCGAAGGCGGCGATCCTGATCGCGATCGAGTTCGACACCGAGGACGCCGCCCGCAACTGGATCGCAATCTCAGAGCGCGTCAGCGACCAAAAGGACGAGACGATGGACAAGGGCATCCTGCGCATCACCGACTCGAAGACGACCGTTCTGGAGCACCCGCCGCTCAACGGCATCATGCAGGAGAAGCAGATGAAGAACGGGCGCCTGGAGTTCGACGTCACGACGATCGACGCGCACAAGGGTCGGCTCGTGATCGAAACGATTTACAGCGGCGATCCACCCAAGGCAGAGGATCACGTGAAGCTGGTAGCAACGCTGCTCGACGCAATCACCAAGCGATCCTGAGTCGGCGGCGAGTCTGGCGCATGCGACCTCGCCATCCCGCATGAGCGCTCTAGGTCTCTGCCGCCTCTACGATCGAGTGGCGCCCATCGCCGACGGGCGCAGCGCAGAGAACGGGGATGCAGTGCCCTTCGACACCCTCGCCCGGCTCACCACAGCACGAGGAGCCCGGCCTCACCCCTGCTCCACCGCAGCTCCGCCGATGCGCTCTCCAGTCCGTTGGTCTTCAGCAGCGGCTGCCAGCGCAGCGCTTCAACCGCGACGGTCCGCACCTCTGGCGCGAAGTCTCCGGCGCCGAAGATCGCCGCGGCCAAGCGGAGCTGGGCGTAGACATCGCGAACCATGAGTGCCGAGACATCGACGCGGCCGCGGCCCGCTGTGCCCTCGCCCTCGATTGTGGCCGCGTCCGCTGGCAGCGGTCGCCCCGACGCCAGTTCGAGCACAGCATCGACGTGGTCGCGGCCGCGTTCGCCGAACGCCAAGCACGCAACGCCGTGACCGATCGCGACGTGGCCGAGTCCTGCCCACTGCCCGTAGAAGACGTCGTCGCCATCGACATCCGGCACCGCGCCGATTGCTTTCAGCAACTTGGACGCGCCGGCCACTAGCGCATCCTGGTTGCGCACGGGCAACACCAAACACGCATTCGCAAATGGCAACGCGTCGTGGTCGCCTTCGTCCTCGGCACGGTTGACGGCCCGCCACAGCAGCAACGCATCGCCGCGAAGATGGGCGAAAACGTCGCGCTGGGCGTCCATGCAGAAACGTCGCTCCAAGTCACTGCGAACGACCTTCTCCGTCCGCTCGAACGCACCGGCAAGCACTCCGACCCATGTGTTCCACAACCCCTCGGTGTCGACCCGCCAGGCAAAACGCGTCGCGGTGTCTGCCGGCACGAGCCAATCGAGATCTGGCACGCCGGTGCGGGGTGGCCACAGCGAGCCGAGCAATCCGCGCGGACCGTTGCCGAAGTTCAGCCCCAACGAGCATGCCACGTTTGGGCCCTTCGAGCCGATCGCACAGGATGCGCGCTCGAGTCCGCTGCCAACCAGATCCCCGACGAGTCCGCGCTCCCAGTTGCGATCGCGCAGGAGCAGCAGGCATCGCTGCACCTGGATGTCGAGATGGGCGACTTCGTTGCGCGGCAGCGGCAACGGCACGAACTGCTCGGCTCGTGCCGTCGCGGCGGCGCGATCCTCGGCACTCCCGAGCACGATCAGGAGGCGGCCGTTGTGCACTCGTGGCGTACTCACTTCGAGTTCGCGCCAAGCCTTGTCAGTGCGAGCGCCGAGCCGCGCGAGCCACTGCTCGCATCCGCGCGCCATGGCGACGAGGTCCGTGCGCGCATCAGGCTCGGCAATGAGGCCCGCCGACCAGCGCGGCACGTGCACACCGTCCTCCTCCTGCTCGAGCCAAACAACCAAGTGGAAGGTGCCGGCGTAGCCGAGGAAGCGGGCGCGATCTTCGGCAAAGGCCTCGGCATCGACGCGCGACGCGCGCAAAGCCGCGTCCAGCTGCTCGACGTAGGTAGCCCAGATCGCCACGGCCTCCGCCGAGCTGCACATCGACCCGAGATCGGTCGGCAACAGACGCGAACGCAACGTGGCCGGACCGGCGACGGCGAGGTGCAACAGTTCGGGCTGCCCCTCCTGCGCTCTGACGGTGACGATCAGGCCGAGGCCAAGACAGAGGCGGTGCAGGAGTCGAATCAAGCGCACGGATCCTCGCAAAGGAGCCGCCGAGCATAGCGAGGATGGCGTGGCGCGGAATCAGCGCAGAGTGGCGGCGAGACCTTCGAGCGCCGAGGCTTCGCGTTCCCACTTGGCCGTCAGCTCGAGCAACTGGGTCGCGTTTTTCTCGAACTCCCGACGCAGAGTCGCCGCTTTTTGGCCATCGCCCCAGACCGCTGGGTTCTCGAGTTCGGTCGCCATCGCAGTCTGCCGAGCTTCGAGTTGCTCGACCTGCTTCTCGAGCTTCTGAACCACCTGTTGCTGCTGCTTGTGCTGCGCCGCGCGGTTTCGCTGTTGATCGCGCTCGGTAGCCGGCCCTTTCTCGGACTTGGCGGCGGACTTCGGCTCGGGCTTGGCCGGCTTCGACTCCGCCTGCTGCCCAAGATGGGGCCGACCCGTGCTCGCCGACGTCAGGGCCGCGCGCGCCGACAACGACTTCGTCTTGTGCAGATAGAACTCGTAGTCGCCCTGGTAATGCGTCAGGTGGCCAGCAGCAACGTGGATGACCTTGCCAGCGATGGCCTTGATGAAGTGCACGTCGTGACTGATGAAAACAACCGTGCCCTCGTACTGCTTCAAGGCATCGACAAGCGCGTCGATGCTCGACATGTCGAGATGCGTGGTGGGCTCGTCCATCAGCAGCAAGTTCGGCGGATCGAGCAACAGTTTGACCAGTGCGAGACGGCTCTTTTCGCCGCCGCTCAGGACCGCGACCTTCTTGAACGCCGAGTCCCCGGAAAACAGGAACGACCCCAGCAGCGTGCGCACGAACTGCTCGGTGACCTTGGCCGGTGTATCCATCGCCTCGGCCAACACCGTGCGCTCCGGCTTGAGCATCTCGACGCGGTACTGCGAGTAGTAGCCAGCGGAGACGTTGTGACCAAGGTTGCGCGTTCCCTGCTGCGGCGTGAGCTTGTCGGCCAACAGCTTGAGCAAGGTCGACTTGCCCGCACCATTGGGGCCGACCAGCACGATGCGCTCGCCACGCTCGACCTCGATGCCGAGACCGCGATAGACCGGCTTGTCGCCGTAGGCAAAGTGAACGTTGTCGAGCCACACCACGCGCTGGCCGCTGCGGATCGGCTGCGGGAAGCGGAAGCCGACCTTCTTGTCGTCACCGGTCGGCGCCTCGATCTTCTCCATGCGCTCGATGGCCTTGAGCTTGCTCTGCGCTTGCGTGGCCTTGCTGGCCTTGGCCTTGAACCGATCGGCGAACGCTTGCAGATGCGCGATCTCCTTCTGCTGGTTCTTGTAGGCCGACAGGTGCTGGGCCTCATTGGCCGCGCGCAGTTCGAGGTAGCCGTCGTAGTTGCCGGTGTAGCGGATCAACTTTTGGTGGCGGATCTCGACGATGCCGGAGACCAGCTCGTTCAAGAACTCGCGATCGTGCGAGATGACGAGTATCGCGCCCGGATAGCTTTGCAGGTACTCCTGAAACCAGAGCAACGACTCGAGGTCGAGGTGGTTGGTCGGCTCGTCGAGCATCAGGAGGTCTGGCTCCTGCGTCAGCAGGCGCGCGAGGTGTGCGCGCATGACCCACCCACCGCTGAGTTCGCGAGCGGGACGATCGAGGTCACTTTCGCGAAAGCCGAGGCCGGCGAGGATCTGCTTGGCCTTGGCTTCGACGTAGTAGCCGTTCACTTCGTTGAAACGCTCGTGCACGTCGTCGTGCAACTCTTCGGGGTGCGAGGCTTCGACCGGGTGGTCCTGGTCCCACGCCTTGATGATGCGCAGCAGCTTGATGAAGTCGGGCGTGATCGAGCACGCGATCTCGACGGCGGTCTCGTCGCCGACTGGCGCGCTCTCCTGCGGCAAGAAGCCAATCTTGCTGTCGCGTTCGATGCTGACGCGACCATCGTCGGGCTTGGCATGACCGAGGATCAGCGAAAACAACGTGGACTTGCCGGCACCGTTGGGGCCGACGAGGCCGATGCGATCGCCGCGATTGACCTGCAGTTGCGCGTCGGCGAAGAGGGTGCGATCGCCGAAAGTCTTGGTGACGCCGGTCAGAGTGAGCATGGGCCGCGGTACGGGGGCTACGAGTGCGGGCAATGCCCGATGTAAGGGCAAAGGTTGTACGGACCGCAGGCCGGCAGGGCCACCGGCGCGGCGACAAAGCAACGCAGGAGCTGGGGGAGGTCGCGTCGCCGGCGATTCGGGAATCCCGAACAGCGCAATCGCTTGCCGACCAGCGGAAGTCGCCTCAGCGCGGAAGCGATACCCCCCCGGACAGGCGGCCTCGCGTCACCTTGGTGCTCGGCGCGCTCGGCATCGTGATCGGCACGGTGATCCTGGTGGTGACCGGCGCCGAGGCGATATCAGCCTGTTGAACAATGGCGCCGTCGCCGAGGGCTCGGGAGCTGGTTCAAGATCAAGGAGCGCGAACGCAGCCGAAGCGGCCGATTCGACGCAGTTCGTGCGACCGAGAGAGCGGACCAGCTACCGCGCCCGCAGCCAGGATGCGTTCTGCAGCAGGCTGCTAGGTAGAGTCAATCGCGCGCCCCGTTCGCATCGGCCGCTGCGCTGCTATCCTGCGCCGATGCGCGATACCCTCGGTCGCACCTACCTGACCGCCGCGATCGCGCTGGCGATGGCCCACCCGCTCCACGCCCAGGACGAGGCATCGCCAATCGACACCTTCGGTCACTCGCGCCACGGCGCCGAGTTCGACGAAGGGCCGCGGCAGGCGGCCTACTTGATGCGCGGGCTGTCGCCGCAGGTGCACTTCGCGGTGCGTGGGCTTTCCGAAGAGGCGCAACGCTACTTCGACCAGGGCATCTGCCAGCAGCACGGGTTCTGGTACTTCGAGGCCGAACGCAGCTTCCGGCAAGTGGCATTGCTGCATCCCGATTGTGCCCTCGCCTACCTCGGCATGTGCCTTGCCAATGTCGAGAACCACACGCGCGGTTCGGGCTTCGCGGCGCAGGCCGTGCAGCGCAGCGCGGACTTGCAAGCGCGCGAACTGGCGTGGGTCGACGCCTTTGCTGACTACCACCAGATCACGGCGGCAGAACGAACCGAGTTGCAGTGCGGCGACGCGGCGCGGATCGAAACCGCGCGCCAAGCGATCATCGAGCGGGCGAAGTCTCACGACGACCAGAAGACGGGTCGCGACCTCGTGCGCGCGCTCGAACGCATCGTCAACGAGTGGCCCGAAGACCTCGAGGCAAAGGCGTTCTTGATCGTGCAGATCTGGCGCAACTCCCGCAGCGGGCTCGAGATCACCAGCCACGGTGCTGTCGACGCGTTGCTCGACCAGCTACTCGCGGTAGCGCCGTTGCATCCAGCCCACCACTTTCGCGTGCACCTCTGGGACGACGAAAAGCCGGAGCGAGCTGTGCGTTCGGCCGCGACGCTTGGACGCACCGCTCCGGGCATCGCCCACCAGTGGCACATGGGCGGGCACATCTTCGACCGCCTCGGCCGCTTCGCCGATGCAGCCTGGCAGCAAGAGGCGTCGGGCCGCATCGACCACGCATTCATGCATCGCGACCGCGTGATGCCGTACGAGAGCCACAACTATGGCCACAACCAAGAGTGGCTGAGCCGCAGCCTGTCAGCGATCGGCCGGGTGCACGATGCCACAGCACTCGCGGCCAACATGGTCTCGCTGCCACGCCATCCCAAGCGCAACTGCGTCGAA
>CAMBXM010000099.1 GCA_945871815.1 Singulisphaera sp. GP187 | reverse complement strand
GTCACTCGCGACGAGTGGAACGGGACCGAGCTTGCGTTCCGCGAACTCGACCTCGACGACAACGCCGTGATCGACAAGCGCGACCGTCAAGAGGCCCTCGCAACCGCACTACCTCCCGAGCCCGAACTGCCCGAACCGAAGGGGGATTTGCTGCTGGTCGAGGACCTCATGAAGCGCTTCGACAAGGATGGCAACGCCGTGTTGTCGAACAAGGAGATCACCGACAAGTGGCTGCGCGCGGCATTGCCGTGGGCCGACGCCGACCGCGACGGCGCGCTGATCGAAAGCGAGCTGCGGGCGCTGGTCACGGCGATCCAGCAGCGACGCGCGGCCTCGATGTCCTACCGCGAACGCCCAGAGCCCTACGAGGTGCCGTTCGACGCCTGGGACAAGGACGACGACGAGCGCGTGCGCCAAAACGAGTGGATGGGCCCCCTGAGCCTGTTCGCCCAGATCGACGTCGATGCCGACGCGGCTCTGAGCCGCGACGAAGTCCTACGCTACGAGAGGCGCGTGCGTGGCCATGACTTCGTCGAACGCTTCGACCTCGACGGCGACGGCAAAGTCACGCTCGCAGAATTCGCCGGCCCCACCGGCGCGTTTCGGCGCGCCGATCGATCGGGGGATGGCACGGTGACACGGTCCGATCGCTAGGGGTGAGTTTTGCGGTGCCAAAGTGCGAAAGGGAGCGGGGGTCCTGCGGCACATTGACGATCGGCGGTCGTAGAGGCATCCTCTTACATCATGAAGAAGCTCACCTACATCGGCATGTTCCTCCTCGCGGCCTGCAGCTCGACCCCCAGCGGGACCAATGCGCAAGCGGCCACCTCGACCCCAAGCTGCTGCTCGGCCGGCGGCTGCAGCGAAGGTGCGGCCCCGGATGCCAAGGACACCAAGGCTGCAGGAAGCTGCTGCGCCGACAAGAAGTAACGCCGACATGAAGGGACGCCGACATGAAGTGACTCAGGGCGCGGGCCCAAAGCGCCGGCCCTGATCGCACGCTGACACGTCGCACGGTGACGCGTAGCACGGTGCGATCGGCAGGCTCACAGCGGGGCCCGACTGCCTCCCCGATAGGGTGACGGCCGGGCTTCATTCACGGCTCGAGAAGGGTCCTCGGCTCCAGGGGGACGCAGTGCTCCCAGTCGCGTCGCGGCACGCCGCGAAGGCGCAACGCCGGGCCAGAGACTCAGCCGATCACGACCCGCCGCTGGTTGCCGATCTGCGCGAGTTCCTCGGCAATCGCGGAGGCGATCGCGAAGCCCTCCGCGTCATTGGCACGGCGGACCAACTGCATCGCACCTGGCACGAACCGCGCGGCGGCCATGCCTTCGATGGCGCGCTGCAACATCCAGCGCGTCGCGTGCTGTTCGGGGGCGACTTCGTCCATGCTGGCGAGCGCGGCCGATGCCGTCCGCACATCGGTTAGCGCCGACAGACCTGCCAACACCGCCGCTGCGGCCGGCCGCCCCACTTTCTGCAGCACATGCGGAAGGAGGCGACGCACGGCCGCGTCGACGACCAGGAAGCCGCGGCGACGCTCGTCGCCGACGGTTCCGCGCGTGTTGACGAACTTCGGCACGAGCGGCCGCAGCAACTTCGTGCGCGCGTCGTCGTCGGGCAGCAAGTCGTTGAACGCGCGGACAAAGGCCGCAATCACGGGGCAGGCGCACTGCGGCTCGTCCGTGTGCAACTCACCGGCAAGCCACGCGACCATCTCCATCGCACACATGCCGTCATCGCGGTGATCGTGCGCGCCGCGGCGCAGAGGGAACTGGTCGAGCAAGCGGTTCATCACAGGGCTCCGGCAAACAGGGGGATGCCGAAGGATACCCCTGCAGACGAACTGTGCTTGGACGCCCACAAACGCAGGTCAACGGATCATTGCGCTCTCGGGCAACAGGTCGACCGCGGCAGCGGGTCGCTCGATCCCCAACCAAAAGGCTGCAAACACTGCGGCGAGCCCCGGCGACACCGCATCGTCGGCGATGTGCCCGCGCCGCAGCATCGGCCCCATCGCCAGCAGCGGTACACGCAGATCGTAGGGATGCGCTGTGCCGTGTGAGGCCGGCAGCCCGGCCTCGATCCAGTACGGGGCCGGCACCAGCATCACATCACCCGCCCGCTCATGTGCCGCATACGCCAGCGCACGACGAATCGGATCTTGGTCGTCAACCTGGCCACGCACCGCATGCGCGGCGACGCCTGCCTGTATCCCTTTGACCTTGCTGCACGCCGCGGCGGCAACCGAGCACGCCGTTTCGAACGTCGCGGTGTCATCAGCGCCCGGCGCGAATGTCGCGATGCGCGCGCGGTCGAGCACCAGCGAGTACTCACCCGCATGCACCACCAGGGGCTCGCCACCTTCGACGCCAAAATGCTGTCGGAGAGCGGACTCGGCAGCAGCTCGCGCTTGCGTATGGAGAAGAGCGCGTCCACCGCCTAGCCCGCGGGCCTTGGCCACTTCCGGCGGCAAGGCCACGCCGTGGTCAGCGGTCACGACAAACGCGTAGCGGCCAGCGCCCACCGCCACATCCAACGCTTCGAGCAACGCTGCCAACTGCGCATCCGTGCGCAGGAGCACATCGCGAGCTTCCACACTGTCGGGTCCAAAGTAGTGACCGATCGTGTCATTGGCGGAGAACGAGATGCACAACAGATCGGCATGCTCGTCTTGACCCAACTGCTCACCCAAGATCGCCGCCAGCGCCACCTGCAACACCAGCATGTTGCTGACCGGCGACACGTAGACCTCGTTGTAGAACAGGCTGTTTGGCTCGTCGCTGCGCCCACCGCGCAGGACCGCCGGCAACACGTGTGCGCCGGTCGACAGGTGCGGCGCTTCGAATGCACGATCGTCGACCAAGCCGTCGTAAGCAGCAGCGGGACCGAAGCGCTCCCAGGTCCAACCGAAGAACGCATCGGTAGCCTTCTTCTGGTCGTAGTCGAGCAACCACTTCGGGGCCGTCTTGCCCCATCTCGTATTGGTGACGAAGCGGCCCTTGCCGGTCTCGTACCACAGCACCGAATTGGCGGCGCCGCCTGCCATCAGAATGGCCGAACGGTCCTTGCCGGCAACGCCGACGACCTTGCTCGCTGGATCGGAGACCTTCAGCAGGTCGCCGACCGTCGGCACGAGCAGGCGCATCGGACCGCGCAGTTTGCCTTCCGGGAAGGCCTCGAGTGGCAGCGCAGTCTCGTCGCTCGCGCAGTACATCTTGGTCTTCGTCAGCCGGTCGTACCACTCGTTCTTGACGATTCCGTGCACGCTCGCTGGCGCGCCGGTCCCGATGGTTGCGTGGCCGGGCCCCGTCTCGGTGCAACCGTGCAAGTAGGCGCACTCGGTGAACAACACCCCCTGGTCGAGCAGGCGGCGGAAGCCGCCGGTCGCTGCAAAATGCGGGCGCGCGTCGTCGAACACCCACGTCGCCAACTGATCGATCGAGCACAGCACGACCAGTTTGGGGCGAGCGATCCGCGAGGGCTGTGGCGCCGCCGACGGGGCTGGTTCCTGTGCCTGTACGAATGGCAGCAGCAACATCGAGAGGAGCGAGCAGGAGCGCAGCTTCATGCTGTCAGTACTCTCGCCGCGCGTTCGATCGTGCGCCAGGGCAGCAGGCCCATGTGGTAGATCGAGATCGAGCCGATGCCGTGCTGCCGACAGAGCTCGCGGACCGTCACCAGGTCTTCGTCCGTCTGGTACTGCGGAGTGCGCGGGTGTAGGCAAAGGCGCAGCGCTGGCTGCGGCGCCGCTGGCCTCGCGGCCTCGCCCGTCGCCGCCAGCAAGTGCGGCAGCGAACTAGCAACGTCGGCGGCCTTCTCCCCATACACCGTCATGGCGCACTCCTGGACGAATCCCCCAACTACCGCAAACGGCAGGGCTGCATTGCCGCGCAGAGAATCGAAGTTGGTCTGCGCGCTGATTCGGATCGAGGATGGCCTCTCTGTCTGCATCGTCATCAGCATCTTCAAGAAGCTGATCGTGCGTTGGCCGAGGATGGCGACGACGTCGTGGCCAACGTCCGCCTGCAACTGGTCCAACAACTGCTGCGGCGTGTGCTTCTGGCTCGTGACGCTCATGCAGTCCTGGTCGAAATGCGCGGCAAGCAGGGAGCAGATCTTCGCGCGCAGCGCAGCGGTGCGAGCCTCACCAAGGGACTCTTCGCCGATCTTCAGCTCGGCCATGCCACGCATGCACGCGCCACAAAAGCAGGCCGACATCAGCGCGTCGGTGAAGGCATTGGCCGGGAACGAGTTCTTGTCGTGATGGCTGCTGTGGCGATGGCCCAGCGAACCGATCGCCTCGAGCTCGATGGCGTCGAGCCCGGGGTGGGCACACAGATCCCGCACCATGGCCACGGCGTAACGTTGCACGTGGTCGTTGGCATGGCACAGCGAGTAGGTGTACGCATCGCCGAACGCGTTCTGCACGCAGCAGTCGGGGTGGAGTTCGCCGAGGCGCGTGTTGTGCGTCAGCACTGCCCAGGCCCGTGCCCTGAGGCCGGTGCGCGGAGCGTGTTCGCAGAGCCACTCGAGCGGAGACGGTTCGCTGCCACGCACCTCGCTCGACTCTTTGGGTTGCAGCCGGCCATAGTCTCCGCGCGGCCGGTAGTGCACGGTGCCATCCTCCAAGAACCGCACCTTGCTGCCCTTCTGCCAGGGTGTGAGCCAACGGCCGGCGTGGTAGCTGACGGCGAGAGCGACGTCGCGGAAGCCGAGGTCGCACAGGCGTCGAAGGCCGCCATGGGCATCGAGGGCCCGCAGGTCCCACGGGTGGGCGTAGATGCCGAGTTCCATGGTGTCGACGGTAGCGGCGGCAGCGGTGCGAACCAACGCCGCCGCCACCTCGCGTCAATCGGCGACGCGCATGCCGGCCGGCAACCGCTTGTCTGCGATCTCGGCCAGGATCCTCGCGACGAACTCGTCGACGGTCGGCGTACCGAGCTTTTCGCCCTGTTGATTCTGCATCGCGACGCAGCCAGTCTCGGCTTCCTTGCCGCCAACCACGGCGAAGTAGTTGACGCGCGCAAGTCGCGCCTCACGGACCTTGGCGCCGAGCATGTCGGCCTTCTCGTCGACGGTAACGCGGACCGCGTGCTCCTGCAGGCGATCGCGCAGCGCATGGGCATAGCCGATCTGGGCGTCACTGATCGGCAGGATGCGCACCTGCTCAGGCGCGAGCCACAGAGGGAACTTGCCTTCGAAGTGTTCGATCAGGATGCCGAGGAAGCGCTCGAGCGAACCGAGGATCGCACGATGCAGCATGACGCAGTTGCGCTTCTGCCCGTCCTGGTCGATGTAGGTGGCATCGAGACGGTCCTTGCCCGGTAGGTTCGGATCGAGCTGAATCGTGCCGCACTGCCAGCCGCGCCCAATTGCATCCACGAGCGTGAACTCGAGCTTCGGACCGTAGAACGCACCCTCACCTGGCGAGACCGTGTACTTGAGTCCGGCCGAAGTGACCGCATCGCCGAGCGCCTTCTCGGTGCGATCCCAGGACGCGTCATCGCCGATGCGCTGCGCCGGTCTCGTCGCGAGCTTGACCGCGATCTTGTCGACGCCGAAGCCGAAGTCCTTGTAGACGTCGGTCAACATGCGGCAGAAGTTCGCGACCTCGTCCTGCACTTGGGCATCCGTGCACAGAATGTGGCCGTCGTCCTGCACGAAGCCGCGCACGCGCATGATGCCGTGCAACGCGCCGGAGGCCTCGTTGCGGCAGCACGAGCCGAACTCGCTGATGCGCATCGGCAGATCGCGGTAGCTCTTCAGGCCTTGCTTGAAGATCAGGATGTGCCCCGGGCAGTTCATCGGCTTGATGGCGAAGTCGCGCTTCTCCGACTCCGTCGTGAACATGTTCTCGCGGTACTTCTCCCAGTGACCGCTGCGTTCCCAGAGCGAACGGGCCATCACGCTCGGTGTGTGCACCTCGACGTAGCCGTTCTTGCGCTGCCGATGGCGCATGTACTCCATCAAGGCGACATAGATGGTCCAGCCGTTCGGATGCCAGAACACCTGACCGGGGTTGTCCTCTTCGATGTGGAAGAGGTTCATCTCCTTGCCGAGCTTGCGGTGGTTGCGTCGCTTGGCCTCTTCGATGCGGTTCAGGTGCGCCTTCAGCCCCTTCTCGTCGGCGAAGCAAGTGCCGTAGATGCGAGTGAGCTGGTCGCTGTTCTGATCGCCGTGCCAGTAGGCGCCGGCGACGGCCATCACCTTGCTGGCCTTGAGCCAACCGGTCGACGGCACGTGCGGGCCCATGCACAGGTCTTCCCAGTCGTGGCCCGGCTTGCCGCTGACGTAGAACGACAGGTTGTCACTGCCCTTCTGCAAGGCGCGCTCGGCATTGTCGCGCTTGTAGATGTCGTCCTTGGTGCGCTGCAGGCCCTCTTGGGCCGAATAGTCGCACCGCACAAACGGGCGATCGGCGGCGACGATCTCCTGCATCTTCGCTTCGATCGCCGGGAAGTCGGCCTCCGACAGCGGACGCGGCGGCTTCAAGTCGTAGAAGAACCCGTCGTCGACCGGTGGGCCGTAGGCAAGACGCGTGCCCGGGAACAGCGTGCAGATCGCTTCCGCCAGCACGTGCGCGGCGCTGTGGCGAAGCAGGTAGAGCGCGTCCGGATCGTCGTCCTTCGCCGTGATGATCTTGATCGCGCAGTCCTGGTCGAGCGGGCGCGACAGATCGCGGATCTCACCGCCGTCGAGCTTGACGCCGATGGCGCGCTTTCTAAGACCGGGGCCGATCGCTTCGGCGACTTGGGCGCCGGTGACGGGACCGGAGAAATCGAGGACCTTGCCGTCCGGGAGAGTAATGCGTGGCATGAGCGTTGGCGGAAGCCTCGAAGGCTACGGGACCGGAGGATCCCGCGCGAGGCTCCGCCGCGCTGCCGAAGGTCAGTTGCCGATGCGCTGCACGAGCGCGTTCGTGCACGTGAGCCCGAACGGCGCCGCCGCGTCGAACACGAAGGCTTGACTGTGGAACTCGAGACCTTGGAGTCCAGGCGGCAAGGTCAGCGGGAACTCCGCCGAGGCCGCGGCCCGACCGTCGCCCGAGCCCAGGATCGACGCCGTTTCGGTGACGAGCGACGCGAGGTCGAGCCGCAGGGTGAGGCCGGGGAAGAGGAAGTTCGATTGCTGAGCGCCAGCGAGCGACAGTCCCAGCACCGCGATCGTCGGCCCCGGCACTCCGCGCAGCACGAGGCGTTCGGTCTGGCCCGCGCGGAACGGCCCGTAGGCGCCCCACACCGGCCGCGAGCCCGCTTCGCCGATCGTGCTCGTGCCGACCTGGCGCCGCATGCCGCCCGACGGTCCGAAGTGCCCGCTCCCGCGTGCGACCACGCGCGCGCAGAGATCCGCGTCGCCGTCGCCGTCGAGGTCCGCGAGGCGGCCTTCGTACATCGTCTGCTGGAGCGTCTCGAACTGCAGGGCGCCACTGACGAAGGTGCCGAGGTTGCGCAGCACGCGGCCCACGTTGGGCTGGCCGGGCACCGAGGCGACGACGAGGTCGACGCGGCCGTCGTCGTCGATGTCGCCAGCGCTGACGTTCGGCAGGTCGCCCGTGACACCAGGCGTCCAGGTGCGCGTCGAGATGCCGAGGGAATAGGCCGAGAAGATGTAGTTCGGACCCGCTGGGCCCATGTTGCGGCAGAGGTAGACCCCGCCTTGGTTGTCCATGCCCGTGAAGTCGAGGCGCCCGTCGCCGTCGAAGTCGGCGACCGCAACGGAGTTGGGCTGCACACCGAGCCCGAAACCCAGGCCGCCCAAGAAGGGGAAGGTACCCTGGTGCTGGCCGGTCCCGCGCCGGACGTAGGTGCTACTCACCGCGTGCAACAGCACGTCCGGGATCCCGTCGCCGTCGAAGTCGGCGACGGCAGCGACGCGCCCGTTGAAGGTCGGCCCGAGCACCATCGTGCCGGCCACGTTCCACAACAGCACGCTCTGCCCGAACGACGAGGTATCCCACTGCTGCAGCACCAAGTCCTCGTCGCCGTCGCCGTCGAAGTCAGCGGCGAACTGGTTGTCGACGTTGTAGCCGGTGAAAGCGACGCCGAAGTAGTCGGGGAAGCGGATCGGGTGCACGTAGCCGCCGAGGGTGAACCAGCCGGCGCCGTTGTTGCGCACCGCGCGCATGCCGAGGAAGGTCCCCGTCGTCGAGCGCTCCTCGAAGATCGCATCGCGCGCACCATCGCCGTCGAGGTCCAGCGTCCACTGGCCGCCAAAGGTCGTTCCGGGCGGCGGCGTCACCGTGCGCGACACGAGTTCGTAAACGCTGTTGCCGTCGTTGACATAGCCACCGTAGGGCCCCGCCAAGAAATCGACGTCACCGTCGCGATCGAAGTCGTGCAGCGAGCTCTGCCGCAGGATGAAGCCGAGGTTCGCGTTCGCGATGGCCGGCATCGGCGACTCGCTCCACGGCCCTCGGCCATAGAACACGCAGCGACCGGCGACGAGATCGAGGTCGCCGTCGAGATCGAGTCGGCGGCACCGGCGAGACTCTCGGAGCCAGCGCCCGGCATCTGCCAGGCGTTGGCAAAGGTTCCGGTGCCGTCGTTGATCGCAACCTCGAACACCGACGCGAAGTCGAGCCGCGGCCAGACGTAGTTGGGTCCACCGCCGCCACCGCAGCACACGCCGTCCAGATCGCCGTCGCCGTCGACGTCAGCGAGATACTCGGACGGCCCGCCCGCGCGCGCCGGCGCCGCGGCGAAGTTGCCCGCGCCGTCGTTCTGGTAGAGCACATAGGTCGCTGGCGTCGTCAGACGGAACTCGACGAGGTCGCCGTCGCCGTCCTTGTCGACGTCGCCCGGCACCCAGTGCACCTCCGGCCCGAGCACCAGAGTCGTGACCGCCTGCACGGTCCAGTTGGCGGTCCCGCGGCGGCAGACCAAGGCCTGCGTGTAGTCAAAGGCATCGCGCTGGATCACGAGTTCTGGCCGCAGGTCGCCGTCCATCTGCACGGCCGTGAGCTGCATGTCCTGAGGTGTGAAGACCGTGGGCCCCGCTGGCAACGCGAACGTCTCTTCCACGCCGGTCGCGCCCGAACGGATCGCCACGGGCCCGGTCTTCGCCACGACCGCGATGTCGCGAACGGAATCGCCGTCGAAGTCGCCGACCGCGACCGCGTGGATCGTCTCCGCGACCGGCGCCGTGCGCGCGAAGTAGGTCGTCGTGAACGTGAAGCCGGGCTGCGCGGTGAAGATCTCGGTGCCCGCCCCGCCGCTGACGACGAAGTCGTCGTCGCCGTCGTTGTCGAGATCGCCGACCGCGACGGCGTAACTGCGCCAGCCCGGTGTCGCGAGCCCGCCGAAGCCGCCGACTGTCGATGCCCCTTGGAAGGCCAGGACCATCTGGCCGGCGTCGTTGCGCCAGACGAGGACCTGGTTGTTGCCGCCGTTCTGGTGGATGCGCGTGCCGACCGCATCGAGGTCGCCGTCGCCGTCGAAGTCGCCGAGGCGCTGGAACGGCGCCGAGTCGACCGGCAGCACCACGAGCGGCGCGTGCAGCAGCGCTTTCGATTCCTGCGCGCCAAGGATGGCTCCGAGGGACCAAAAGGGAACGGTCGCGAGCAGCATGCGAGAGCGGCCACCGAAACCAGAGCTGACGTGGTGCATAGGGGGATTCCTTGGGGACGATTGCCGATGGCAACGCCCATGCCGGTCTTAGCGACACTGCGACTACCCGCGAGCGCTGCGGATCCTACCCGCGAATCCCCGCCGGAGGTCCGTCGGCCCGTCGGCTTCCCGCCGATCCGCGCTGGCCTCGTCCGCCGGAGCCGGCACAATCGGCCGCCATGTTCCTGAAGCTCGACGCCGCCCAGATCCTCGCCACTTCCGAGAGACTGCGCGATCGGATCCGCGAACGGTTCCCCACTGCCAACCTGGTGCGCGTCGCCGACGAGTTGATCCTCGTCACCAAGTCACACGCCGCCCGAAGCCTGCAGATCCAGCAACCAAGCTATTGGCCGCGCCTCGTCGGCATCGTGGCATTGGGGCTCGCGGTCACGTTCTTGGTCGTCGCGGTGCAGAGCGTGCACCCCGAGGTCGGCGATCGTTGGAAGCTCGCCGATGTGATTCAGGCCATCGAGTCGTCGCTCGGCGCGATGGTGTTCCTCGGCGCCGCTGTCGTGTCGATCTGGAGCCTCGACGTGCGCGGCAAGCGACGGCGATGCCTCACGGCGCTGCACGAAATGCGCGCGATGGCCCACATCGTCGACATGCACCAGTTGACCAAGGACCCCGAACGCGTACTCCACCGCGGCAAGGACACTAAGAGTTCTCCGGAGCGGACCTTCGATCGCGAACAATTGGCGCGCTACCTCGACTACTGCAGCGAGATGCTGTCGCTGATGGGCAAGGTGGCAGCGCTCTATGTGCAAGGCTTCCCCGATGCCGTGGCGCTGTCGGCCGTGGACGACATCGAGGACCTGACCGGATCGCTGAGCCGCAAGATCTGGCAGAAGATCGTGATTCTCGAGCAGGCGATGGTCGCACAACCGACGGCGGCGGCGGCCCGCGACGACACCTCCACAGATGCCGTCGACAAAGAGATCCGCTAGGCTCTGGGCCTCGCGGGCGCCCATAGCTCAGTTGGATAGAGCACCGGATTTCTAATCCGGCGGTCCCAGGTTCGAATCCTGGTGGGCGTGCCAATCCACCGCACGCCACGCCCTGCCCCCAACGCGGGCGTAGCGGCCTTGACCGAAGGAGCGAAGCCCCACGCCAACGAGTGCGCAACGCGGCCCGCAAGGAAATTAGCCGCCTCTGCGCTGCTTGCAGGCAGATGGCTGCATTCACCCCGCGTCACCTTTCCGCAGTAGTCCTTCCCTTGTTGTCGTCGGTTGCCGTCGCAGCGCAGCAGGCCCCCGCGAACTCTGCACCAAAGGACGGCTTCCTCACGGGTCTCAGCGGCTTCGAGAAGCTGCACGAGCCGATTGGCCAGCCGCTCTACTTCGAGTCGCCGACGATCGAGACTTCGCTGCGCCCGATCTACATCCGGCACAACTTCGACGACGCCTCGGCCTTGGGCGGCGGCAACGTCACGATCTACGCCGCACAACTGCGCCTCGCACTCAGCGACCGCTGGGCCTTCATCGCGACCAAGGACGGCTACAGCGAACTGAACACCGGCGCCTTCGGTGAAGACGAGGGCTGGAACGATCTCGCCGGCGGCCTCAAGTACGCGGCGATCGTCGACCAACCACAGCAGTTCCTGGTGTCCACCGGTCTGCGCTACCAAGCCGAGAACGGTCACCGCGGCGCGCTGCAAGGCGGCGTCGACGAGTTCAGTCCGTTCGTGTCGGCAGCGAAGGGCTACGACGATCTGCACGTGGTCGCCGGCGTGTGCTGGCGCGTGCCGACCGACAGGAACGACGGCAACCAGGCCCTCCACTGGGACTTCCACTTCGACTACGACCTCAACCCCGACAGCGATCGCATCGTCTCGCCAGTCGCCGAGATCCACGGCGTGCACTACCTCGACAGCGGCAGCGTGGGCTTGCCGGTCGGCGGCCTCGACTACACCAACCTCGGCAGCCAAGTCGGCGGCGAGTTCGTGTCGTGGGTAGGCCTCGGCCTTCGTCTCGAAGTCATGCGCAAGGTCGAGATCGGCGCCGTCTACGAGTTCGCGTTGACCGACAGCAAGGACGACATCATGGATGACCGCGTCACGGTCGACATGATCTTCCGTTGGTGAGCGTTCGCTAGTCGCGCGGTGCGAACACGGCGAGCGTCTGCTCGCCGGCGCGTTGGCCGAGCGACGAACGCAACACCACCGCGAGTGGATGCGGCCTGTGCGGCACGACGACGAGGAGCATGCGACTGCGGAAGCCACGGGCCATGTGCTGCGGCCCGTAGTACTCGTCGCGTAGAGGCTCGACGAGGAGCACATCGACGCCTTCTTCGGTCGCCACGGTCGCCCTGAAAGGTCGGCGGTCCTGCGACGCCGCCGCCACGACGACCACAGCCTTGTGGGTCGCGAAGTTACAGGGAACCGGCGGCAACTCGGCAGCGGCACTACCGAGTGCCGCGCGACAACGCCGCCACTCCACGGCGTCCACAGCGCAGTGGCAGGCCGCGTCACGCATCGTCACCAACCACGCGTTCTGGTGTTCGATCCGCAGCAGTTCCGAACCGGGCTGGTCGGGTGCGGCACCAGCACAACCGACCACGGCGAGGGCTAGCGCCGCGACGAAGAGACTGCCGTGCATGGCTCGGGACATTACCGATGCCGGGCCGATCCGCGTACCGTGCTCACCCATGTCGCAGCGCGCTCCCGTCGCAACGTCCTCACTCGCCCGCTTCACCGCGCCCTCGTGGTCGCTGCTACTGACCGTCGCGGTCTGCGCGCCAGTCGTCGACCGGCTCGCAGCGCAAGACGAGGCGAAGCCCGCCGCTTCGATCCCCGCCGAATTGAAGGAGGTGGTCGCCGCCTACGCCGCCAAAGTCGCGGCTTCGGCGGTGTTCGTCAGCGGGCGCACGATCGAGTCGGTGCTGGCAGAGGAGATGGCCCCCGATGCGCCGCTGCAGGCGATGGTGCGCCCGTTCTTGGAGTATGAGGTCGATCGCGACCAGCGCACCGTCACCGCGAAGGTGCTCGGCACCGAAGTGACCGCCGCGTATGTGGAGGGCCTCGGCTGCACGTTGGTGCGCGGCGACCTGACCGCCCTGCGGGCGCGAGCGCTGCCCCCCATCGCGAGGGCAATGGACCCGCGACCGTGGCCGCTCGGGGACGGACTCGCGAACCTGCCGCTGCCGGCGGGGATCGACGGCAAAGCCCTCGATCAAGCGATCGCCGACGCCTTCGTCGATCGCGATGGCCGGGTTAAGGCGCACACGCGCGCGATCGTCATTGCGCACCGCGGTCGCCTGATCGCCGAACGCTACGCCCCTAGCTACGACGCGTACTCGGTGCTGCCGGGCTGGTCGATGAGCAAGAGTCTGGTCAACGCCCTGATCGGCCTGCGGATCGGCGATGGCAAACTTGCTCTCGACCGCGAACTGCCGGTGCCCGAATGGAGCGCACCGGACGATCCACGCCGCCAGTTGCGGCTCATGGATCTGTTGCGCATGGAGTCGGGCCTCGACTGGAGCGAGGACTACGAAGCCGCGGGCAGCCTTGCGCTGCGGATGCTGTTCTTGGAATCCGACTACGCCGCGCTGGCTGCGTCGCAACCGCTCGTGCGCGCGCCGCGCGAAGAGCATCGCTACTCGAGCGGCACGACCAACCTGCTCTGCCGCATCCTGCGCACGACGTTCGACGACGAACGCAGCTACCTCGCCTACGCGCGCGACCGACTCTTCCTGCCGCTCGGCATGACCAGCGCTCTGCTCGAACCCGATCCGAGCGGGGTGTTCGTCGGCTCGTCGTTCGGCTTCGCCACGGCGCGCGACTGGGCGCGGTTCGGCCAGTTCTATCTGCAGGACGGCGTCGTCGATGGCAAACGCCTACTGCCCGAGGGCTGGGTCGCGATGGCTCGCACGCCGTCGGTGGTGAGTCCGCGCGGCGACTACGGCGCCCACCTGTGGCTCAACGCCGGCAGCGAGAAGGAACCTGACAAACGGCCGTTCAACCGCCTGCCGCGCGACCTGTTCTACCTATCGGGCTACGAAGGGCAGTACGTAGTGTGCTTCCCGAGTCAGGACCTCGTGGTCGTGCGCCTGGGCTGCACCAAACGCGGCGGCTTCGACCTGCACGGGTTCTTGCAGCACGTCCTGCAGGCGTGCTCGCCGGATAGCCTCGATGGTGCCCGCAAGTAGCGAAGGGGCACAACCATCAGGCCAGCAACCCATCAGGCCAGCAACCCATCAGGCCAGCAACCCATCAGGCCAGCAACGCTGCTGCGAAGCTACGCCCTCGGCGCTGCGGTTGGCCGCTGCGATCCAGACTGCAGCGACCGGTCCAATCAGGCCTTTTGGGCTTTGCTGAAGGCGCGATTGCGGCCGCGCAGCGCCTTGACCATGGGGAACGACGTCTTCTTGCCGTTGGCCTTGGTCAGGGTGATGACGCCGGTCTTGATGACCTTGGTCGACACCTTCATGCGCAGGAGACCGCCGTCGGGACCGATCACGCGGATGGTCTGGATGTTCGGCTTGAACTTGCGCTTGCTGCGGCCGGTGACGCGGCGGCCGACGCCACCTTGCTTCTTGGCCAGACCGCGACGCTTGACCTTATAACCGACTTCGGTTCGACGACCGGTGACTTCACAGACTCGGGACATGGCTTGCGACGGGGCCCGGACGGGCCGATTGGAGAAGTAAGGGCGGAGGATGCTAGCGAACCGACGGTTCTGTGCAAGCCTCCGCGTGCGCTCCTTACTCGCCACCCGGCACTGCCCCCGATCGTTGCCGCGCGCGGGCCGCGCACCGCCCCCGCGCCAAGCGTCTTCCCCCCCC
>CAMBXM010000098.1 GCA_945871815.1 Singulisphaera sp. GP187 | reverse complement strand
AGGTGGTAAATCGGCACGACCGACGGCGGGAACACACCAGTCAGCAAAGGACTTCCGGCCCGGCAGGGCAGCGCGCGCACGTCGTCCATCACCTGGTCGCGCGTCACCGCTTGCTGCACGACCTCGGGCTCGATCCTGGCGATCGTCTCGGTCAGCGCCCAACACGAACCGAACAACGAGCCGCCGGTCGCGACAAACCACTGCAGCGGCTCCAGGTCTTGGTCCGCAAGCTTGCCCCAGCAGTTCGAGACGAACACCCCTTCAGGATGAACGCAGGCCGCCTGGATCTTGGTGGGCTGCGTCGTGCGGTGCGCGATCTTCAACTCGTCGAGAAGACTCTCGATGTGGTCGCCACCGCCGCCTTCGACACCGACGCTCTGGAGCACGACGACATCGAGCCCGGTGAACACGTCGATCGCCGCTGCCGCATAGCCATACGCCTTCTGCTTTGCCTGTGCCGCCTCGCGATCGGCGAAGTCATGCTTGCCCTTCGCCGCAGTCCACCAAGTCCGCCACGCTTTGGCGTCGGGCTTGCTGTCGTACTTGCGCGAGATCGTGCGGAGCGCCTCGTGGGCGGTGCGCGCTACGATCGGGTCTTCGTCCGCCAACATCCCGAGCAGTGGCTCGACTGTGGCCTCGCGACTCCAGTGCATCAGGCCCGTCACAGCGGCGCCGCGCAGCTTCCAGTCCTTGTGCTTGCACAACTGCAACAACGTCGGCCCCGCCGCATCGTCATCGGTGCGACCGAGCGAAACCGCGGCGCAGCAGGCGATGCGCCACTCGGAATCGCCGGTTGCCGCCGCCAGCACTTCGCATGCGCCCGTCACGCCAGTTCGACCGAGACGAACGATTGCGCGCTCGCGCACCGCCGACGAGTAGCTGCCTTGAACGATCTTCGTGAGCCACGCAACCGCCTCCGGCGTCGTCGGCTCGCGCAATGCGGCGACGGACTCGATCAGCTGCCACTGCACGCGCGCATCTGGTTCGCTGTCGAACTGCTGCACGCCGATCGCCAGCGCCTCCGGGCCGCCGATGTCGCGCAAGGCATGAGCGGCCGCTGCGCGGGCACTGCCATCGCGCGAGCCCAGCGCGGCCTCGATCGCCTTCGCTGCGGTTTTCTGGTCGAGCACGGGCTTCTGACCCTGCACCAACAGCGGCAGGATCCGCGCTCGCCGGGCCAGAACGAGCGGGTCCGTGCCCGCTTGCTGCAGCACGGTGAGCGCCCGCTGGGCCCGGTCGCCTTCGCCTGCCGCGAGCACCGCCGCGAGCGCGCGCACAAGCCTTCGACCGACAACTTCGTTCTGCCCCTTGCCGGCAAAGGCCGCCGCGAGCGGTTCGAGGTCCTCGCTGCGCGGCGCTTCGGTCACCGCGTCGAGCACGCAACTGCGGACGGCGACGAACGGCTCGTCGAGCAACAGCCGCAGCGCATCGGCCCGCACCGGCGCGCCTTCGAGAAAGGCCACCGCCGCCGACTCGCGGATCGGCGCGCTGGCGTCGCGCAGCAGCTTCTTGAGCTTGTCCGCTTCGGCAAACCCAGAATGACCGCGCAAGACCAAGCCTAGTGCTTCCTGCGCAGCGACCTGCGTCTTGCCCTTGCACTGCTTGTAGATCGCATTGGCACTTTCGACCGGATCGATCGCCGCCGCCGCCAGCGCCGCCGCACGACGCACACGGACGACATCGCCATCGACCGCTAGGTCGATCAGCGCCCGCAACCCCGACTTGCCCTTCATCGTGCCGAACGCGGTGGCGGTGCGTTCTTGGATCTCCCAATCGCGGTCGGCAAGCAGCGGCAGCAGCAGGGCCTCGGCGTCCTTCTTGCCGGACGTCGCAACCCAGTCGATCGCGAGCACACGCGTCTCGACGACCTTGGCTCGCAGGTCTGCCGTCCGATCGCCGGGCACGGCCTGCGCTTGGAGCACGGTGGCGAGGGCAGAGCCGAGTAGTAACCAAACGAAGAGCGAGGATGGGCGGCACATGGCGGTTGTCCGACGGCGTGAGGAAGGGCGGAGTCTAGTGCGAGCGATAGGAGCGGCAACGCCGACGGCCGACGAGGGGCAGCAGGGCCTCGCGCCGTCGCTCTCTTGGAGTGCCCCAAGCCAAGACTGGCCGACGCCTGTCGCGCCGAAACAGCGAGTCTTCTTGGACCTGCGAGCCGACTGCTGGCCCCCTGGAATTTGTCCGGGCCCTTCCCCTGCGCGAACACTTGTCTGCCACCTGTCATTTCGGAAACTGACCCTCTAACCACCAGGAGGCCCCCATGTTCGCGTTGCGTATGCGTCAGAAGGAGTCTGAGTTCTACTTCGTCAGCTATCCCGCTGAAGACTTGCTCAAGAAGGTGCGCTTCGTGTCGCGCTTCTACGGCGAGCGCGGCGAGTCGATCGGCGGCGAGCAACCGAAGAAGCAGAGTGGGCCCGACGACGTCGAGCGCTACGTACAGGCGATCGAGAAGAACAGCGGCTCGTTCCAACGCGACCTCAACCAGAGAAAGGTCCGCCAGATCAAAGACTTCTACCGCAACGAGACGCGGCAACCGGTGATCCCCGGCGCGGTGCTCCTGTTCACGCCAGAGAAGCTCGAGTTCCAGCCGCTGCGCGGCATGGAGCGCGCCGGCAACCTGGTGGAGCCGCGCCAGGAGTTCCTGATCATCGACGGCCAACACCGCCTCGCGGGGTTGCACTTCTACCTGCAAGAGAAGGACGCCGATCGCCGCGTCGAAGTTCCGGTCGTGATCTTCGATGGCAAGACCGCGGACTTCGCGACCGAGATGTTCGTGGTGATCAACAGCACGCACACGCGCATCAACAAGTCGCACCTCATCGACCTCTACGAACGCATCGAGTGGGGCACGGACCCGGACAAGAAGTACGCGGCGCAGCTGGTGCGTTCGCTCTACGAGAACGACGACTCGCCGCTGCAGTACCACATCAACATGCTCGGCGGTCGCAGCGGCCAGGAGATGTGGATCAACCAGGCACAGCTGTTCAGCGAAGTGCTGCGGCTCGTCGGGCACAAGGCGGCGAAGGCTCGCTTCGAAGACGGGCGCGGTCGCAGCAAGGATCGCGGCTACGGCTTCGTGCGCGACGTGCTCAAGGCCTGCCGCGCGGGCTTTGGCGACGCGTGGGGCGACAATCGGGATTACATGGTCACGCGCGACGTGACGATCGGCGCGATGATCCGTCTCGTGGCGGATGCAGCGGCGCACGTCGATGCGTCGCTGGCGCCTGGACCGGAGCTGCAGAAGGCACTGGAGGCGCGCTTTCGTCCGCTGGCCGAGATCGTGCGCGAGTTCCGCCGCGAAGGCTTCTGGGAACGCTTCCCCGCACGCGGGCAGCAAGAGCGCATCGACATCATCCGGAAGCGCATCGCGCGCGAAGCGAAGCTGGCGTGAGGGCGGGGCTTGGCGACGCGCCCCGCGACCGCACGTCGCCGTCAGTCGGGCTGCCAGAGCCGCGCGATCGGCAGTGCGAGCACGTTCTTGCCGATGCGCCAGCCGCTGCGCCCCGTGTGCAGCACCACGCCTGTGACCTGATCGTGGCCGAGCTTTCGTGACAGCGCGTTGATTCCGCGCAAGTCATCGGCGCGCACGTCCGCCGCCGACTTGACCTCGATCGCCACCACCGAACCGTCCACACGTTCGATCACGAGATCGACCTCGTCGCCGTCGTGCGTGCGCCAATGCCCCACATCGACCGGCGCCTCGAGCCAGTGAGCCTGCTTCTGGATCTCTCCCACGACAAAGGTCTCCAACAAGTGGCCGAACTGCTGCAGCGCACTCGGCCGCGCAGCGAGCAACTTCTCCTTCGTCACCCGGAGAAGCCTCGACGCGAGGCCGGTGTCGACGAAGTGGACCTTCGGAGTCGACGCCGCGCGCGACAGCAGAGTTGTGCCCCAGGCCGGCAACACGTGGTGCAGGAACACGGCTTCGAGCAGCCGCAGGTAGTCCTCGACCGTGTTCCTGTCCGCGCCGAGTCCCCGAGCGATCTCGGTCGTGTTCAGCAGTTGACCGGTCCGCGCAGCCACTGCCGCCGCGAGCCTCGGCAGGATCACGCGACGGCGCACCTTGGCGATCTCGGCGACGTCCTTTTCCAACGTGAGCTGAACGTACTGGTCGAACCAACGCGCCCGCGCCGCCGCTGTCGGTAGGCGGAGCGCCATCGGCATCCCGCCGCTCACCGTGCGCTCCGCGTAGCCAGCACGATCCTCGTCGACGTCGCCCAAGGATGGCTCACCACCAGCAGCGAGCCGGGCGACGAAGCTCTCCTCGGTGCCGAGCAACTCCCCTTGACTGAGCGGCCACAGCGGAACGATGTCGACGCGGCCGGTGAGCGACTGGGCGATCGCGGGCACCGAGCCGTAGCGCGTCGAGCCCGCGAGCACGAAACGACCGGGCCGGCTGTCGCGATTGAGCAACCGCTTGATGACCTCCAGGGCCTCGGGCGCTCTCGCATACTCATCGATCAGCACTGGGCGTTCGGCATCGAGGAAGCGCATGGGATCCGCAACCACCGCTCGCACCACGGCAGGATCATCGAGGTCCAACACTTCGCTCCCCAGCACGGTTGCCATCGACGCCAGAACGGTCGATTTCCCGCTGGCGCGCGGGCCTACCAGCGCCACCACAGGCGACGTCGTAACTCGTTGCAAGGCAACGTCGAGAACGCGCCTTGCCACGGGCTTCTTGAGCTGGAAGATGCGGGACATCCGAGGAGAGACTCTATCGGCTAACCCGCAACTTCGAGCCGACTTAACCCGCAACTTCGAGCCTGCTGGCAGCCCAATTCCGAGGCCCGGGTGCGGGTCCCTGCTCCAGCCGGACTTCCGCCTCAGCTCTTGCCGCCGCGCGACTCCACCACCCGCCGCTCACGCTCGGCGCGCTCCGCGACCGACCCCGCCGGTTCCGCCTCGCGCGACGGGCACAGCTCAGCGAGCGGGCACTGTTCACACTGCGGGTTCTTGGCGAGGCAAACGTAGCGGCCGTGCAGCAGGATGCGGTGACCACCGTCGGTCCACTCCTCCTGCGGGACCTGGCGACACAGGTCCTGCTCGATCGGTTCGGGCTTGGTCGCGGCCGTGAGTCCGAGGCGCTGCGACACGCGCATCACGTGCGTGTCGGTCGCGATGCCGAGTGCGATGCGATGCGCGGTGCCGAGCACGACGTTGGCGGTCTTGCGCGCGACGCCGGGCAGAGCGGTCAACTCCTCCATCGACTTCGGCACCGCGCCGCCGTGGCGTTCGCAGAGCAGCAGACTGCACTCCTGGATCGCCTTCGCCTTGTTGCGGAAGAAGCCGGTCTTGTGCACGGCTTGCTCCACCTCCTGGCGCGGCGCCGCGGCGAGCATCGCGGGCGTCGGCCACTTCGCGAACAGCGCGGGCGTCACCGAGTTGACGATCTTGTCCGTGCTCTGCGCGCTGAGGATCGTCGCGATGAGCAACTGGAACGGCGAGTCGTGGTCGAGTTCGCAGTAGGGCTCGGGGATCGCCAGTTGGAGCACGCGCAGGAGGTCTGCGACCCTGCTCGCGGGCATCGCTGTCGAAGACATCGCGGTCGATGACCTCGTGCTCGTCTCGACCGAGGGCTTCTTCTTGGCGGCCATCGTCACACTCCTTCTTCGCGCGCCCCGAACACGTCCGTCCCGATTCGCACCATCGTCGCACCGTGCGCGACCGCGATCTCGAGGTCGGCGCTCATGCCCATGCTGAGCACGTCGAGCGCGAGCCCCGTTCGCTGCCGCAGATCGCGCAACATCGCAGCCACGCGCGCGAACACCGGCGCCGGGTCGCCCTCGAGCGGCCCCATGGCCATGAGCCCCTTCAATTCGAGGTTCGGGCAACGAGCGCGAACGTGCTCTACGAGCGCGGCGACATCCACCGGCAGACACCCGTGCTTGGTTGCTTCTCCGGTCGCATGCACCTGGATCAGAACCGCCAGCGAACGACCGCGCGCGGCCAGTTCGTCCTGCAGCACATCGGCGAGCTTCGGCCGATCGAGGCTGTGCAGCATCGCGAGTCCATGGACATCGAGCAACACCGCGACCTTGTTGGTCTGTAGCGAGCCGATCATGTGCCATTGCAGGCCGTCAAGATCGCAGACCTCACTTGCCTTCATCGCGAGTTCTTGCACGCGGCTCTCGCCAAACACCCGCTGCCCCGCGTCGTGAGTGGCGCGCACGGCATCGGCCGGATGAAACTTGCTGACCGCCATCAATGCGACCGAGTCGGCAGGGCGCTGCGAAGCTACGGTCGCGGCGTGGATGCGCGCCCGCACCACGGCGAGGCGCTGAATGACTTCGCTGCGTTCCATGCGCGCCGCCTCAGTCGCGAGACTCGGCCCAGTGTGCGGTCATCGAGCCCGGAAAGCGCACGCGACCGCGACGCAGCAGCACGGACTTACCGGGGAAATCGAAGCCGGCGAGCAGCGCATCCCACGCTTCGTAGTGGTCGCACTCCATCACCCAGACCTGCAACGCGTGCTGCACACGGCCATCGCCCCGGTGCTTGTCGCCGAGGTGGCGCGCGACGTTCTTCATGAACGACTCGGTTTCGCTCGCAAACGTCGACGAGGTGACCTCCTCAGGCCGAAACTCGAACTGTTCTATCAGTTGCTCGCGGTAGGCGATGGCCACCTGACGCAGCGACGCGCCGAGCAGCACGTCCTCAACCGCTCGCTTCATGTGCATCATGGGGATCAATGTCGGAAGTGACGCATGCCGGTGAACATCATCGCCGCCTGCGCGGCATCGGCTGCGGCGATCACTTCAGCGTCGCGCTTGCTGCCGCCAGGCTGAATGACTGCGGTGACGCCAGCGTCGAGGCAGACCTGCAGACCATCCGCGAATGGGAAGAACGCGTCGCCGGCAACCACCGAGCCTGCGGCGCGATCACCGGCCTTGTGCACCGCGATTCGCGCCGAGTCGACCCGGCTCATCTGGCCAGCACCCACGCCAACCGCGCAGTAGCTGCCGTCGTCGCCACCGCGCGCCAGCACGATTGCATTCGACTTCGTGTGCTTGGCCACCGCCCACGCGAACCACAGTGCACCGGTCTCTGCCGCCGTTGGGGACCGCTGCGTCACGACCTGCTTCTGGGGCGCCTCGCGCGGCTGGTCCGCAGTCTGCATCAGGAATCCACCGGACACCTGCCGACCGACGAAGCGATTGCGCGCATTGGCATCGGGCAGGCCGCCCAGTTCCAGAACGCGGACGCTCTTGCCCCACGTCGCTTTCTGCAGCACCTGCAGTGCAGCTTCGTCGACTTGCGGTGCCACGATCACTTCAAGGAAGGTCCCGGTCCCCACCAGCACTTCGGCCATCGCCGCGTCGAACAGGCGATTGGTCGCGAGGATGCCGCCAAACGCGGACACCAGGTCGCCGGCGAGCGCCAACTCGATCGCGCGCACCGACGTCTTCGCCGTCGCCGCGCCGCACGGATTGTTGTGCTTTACGACCACGCACCCAGGCTCGTGAAACTCGAGCACGAGGCCGAGCGCGGCGTCGGCATCGAGGATGTTGTTGTAGCTCAGTTCCTTACCAGTCCGCTGCCGCGCACTGGCGAGGTTCGGGCCGCGATCGCCAAAGCTGTAAAAGGACGCGATCTGGTGCGGGTTCTCGCCGTAGCGGAGGTCCTGCAACTTCTCGCCGCCAAGACTCACACGCTGCGGAAAGAACGGCTCACCCGACATCGTGCGCCGTTCGCAGTCGAACCAACCAGCGATCGCCGCGTCGTAAGCCGCCGTGTGCGAAAACGCCTTCGCCGCCAGCTTGCGCAGCAGATCCTGCGGCACGCGGCCACCGTTGTCGCGCAGCGCCCGCAGCACCGTGGTGTAGTCCGCGGGATCGACGACGACGGCGACGTGGGCGTGATTCTTCGCCGCGCTGCGGATCATCGCCGGGCCGCCGATATCGATGTTCTCGACCACGTCGGCGCGCGCGACGCCGGCCTTGGCAGCGGTCTCGCGGAAGCGGTAGAGATTGACGCACAGCAGGTCGATCGGCTCGATGCCGTGCGCCGCCATGGACGCGACGTGGCCAGCGTCGTCGCGACGACCAAGCAGGCCGCCGTGCACCTTGGGATGCAGCGTCTTGATGCGGCCGTCCATCAGCTCGGGGAACCCGGTGTAATCCGCGACCTCGGTCACCTCGATCTCGGCTTCGGCGAGCGCCTTCTTCGTGCCGCCGGTCGAGAGGATGCCGAACCCGAGCTCGTGGAGTCCTTGCGCGAACTCCACCACTCCCGACTTGTCGGTGACCGAGATCAGGGCTCTGCGCATCACTTCTTCTCCGAACTTCGTTGCTTCAAATAGGCGTCGATGAATGGGTCAAGATGCCCGTCGAGCACACCCTGCACGTCGGATGTCTCACACTCCGTACGCATGTCCTTGCACATCTGGTACGGCTGCAGCACGTAGCTGCGGATCTGGTTGCCCCAACTGATCGAACCGCGATCGCCATAGAACTTGGCTAGCTCGGCTTCGCGCTTGCTCAACTCCAACTGGTAGAGCTTGCCGCGGAGCGTCTTCATCGCCGACTCGCGGTTCTTGTGCTGGCTTCGCTCTGCCTGGCAGGCGACGACGATGCCGGTCGGCATGTGCGTGATGCGGATGGCTGATTCGGTCTTGTTGACGTGCTGGCCACCGGCACCCGAACTGCGATAGGTGTCGACCTTCAGATCCTCTTTGCGAATCTCGATCTTCACGTCGTCGTCGAACTCAGGCACGACTTCGACCGAGGCGAACGATGTCTGTCGTCGCGCCTGACCGTCGAACGGCGAGATGCGCACGAGACGATGCACGCCTTGCTCGGCCTTGAGGCGTCCATAGGCGAACGGACCCTGCACGCGGATGGTGGCGTTCTTGATGCCCGCCTCCTCGGCCGCCTGGTAGTCCATCTCTTCGATGATGTACTCGTGCTTGGGCGCCCACTTCACGTACATGCGCAGCAGCATCTCCGCCCAATCGTTGGCGTCGACGCCGCCGGCACCCGGCTGCAGCGTGATGATCGCGTTCATGCGATCGTGCTCACCGCCCAGCATCAGCTGGAACTCGAGCGCATCGACTTCCGCCTGGATCTTGTTCTCGGTCTCGACGAGATCGCCGTCTACGGCCGACGGATCGTCCTGACCGAGCTCGATCAGGACACCGCCGTCCTCGATCAGCTTCTTGATGCGGTCAACAGGCTCGATCACGCTGGTGCAGAGCTTCTTCTGCTCCATCAGTTTCTGGGCGCCCTCGGCGTCGTCCCAGAAACCGGGCTGCGTCATCTGGTGCTCGATGCGGGCAAGTTCACGATGGCGTAGTTCGTAGTCAAAGAGACACCTTGACCTGATCGACGCGCAGCTGTGCCTTCTTCATTGCAGTGATGTGCTCTTGGATGCCCATGGGACGGAGGATTGAACCGTCACCACGGCGAGTTTCCAGGGCGCATCGCTATCGCTCTCGAGCCGAGAGGATCGCCGCGCGTCGCCGGTAGGGCGCGACGCGCGGCAGCAGCCGACTTCAGCGGCAACAAAAGAACCTGCGACGGGCACTGCAGGCAAAGGATCGAAGTCGGCGAATCAAGGCCCGTCGCAGGTCAGTGTTCGATATGCAACCGCTGGCAGATGATCGGCGACTCGCAACCACGCATTAGCGATCAACGGCGCGGGGCCCAGCCAGGCACAACGACACTGCGCACGATTCGCCCTCGCATCGACGGATCGGCCCCGAACGCGGCCGCAAGAAAACTCCAGACCACCCGACGGGGCCTCGTGGGCACGCCCAGTCGCGACGCAAAGCGGGACGCGGGGCGGCGGCGGACTGCTGCACCAAGCAACAAGGGCGCGCCGGCATCGTGCCCGGCGCGCGGAGCGACTCTGGTTCGGCTGGCAGCCGTCGCAGCAGGCGCGCACGACCAGCGCGGTGGACATCGCCCCCGCGCTGCACTCGCGGCAGGAACTAGCCCGGGTTCTGGGCCGTGCCGAGCGTCGAAAGACGCCGCGCGACCGTGTCGGACGAGCGGTAGCTCTTGAGCTTGTTGTAGAGTGTCTTGGTGTCGATCCCGAGGACGCGCGCGGCGCGCGTCTTGTTGCCCGAGGTCGAGGCGAGCACGCGCATGATGTGCCGCTTCTCGACTTCAGCCAGCGGGAGCTTCAGAACCTCTTCGTCGGTGCTCGAGGCCAGCACCTTTCGGATCGCCGAAGAGGGCTCGACAAGCACCATGTCGAGGTCGGCGCCTTCGATTCGTCCGCGGAGTTCGTCGAACGACTCGCAGGCCGTCGTGAGACACCCCCAGGGCGCCGTGGCGGCCTGCAGAGAGGCCGCCTTGGGATCGCGAGCAGAGAAGAGCAAGAGTCGCTTACCGATTGCCATGGTCAGGATCCGAACTTTGTGAGGTGCTCGGGTTGAACTGGGGGCCTGGGGGTTGGGGCTGCCCGTCTTCCTAAGCAGGGGAGTAGAATGCCGGGCCCGACCGCCTTTGGGGCTACGCACTTGGTGGTAGCGTAAAACTGCCCTGTTGTTGTAAACGCCGTGTTAATAGCAGTTTGGCGACTGGGTGCGCCGGATGGGGGTGGCCCACCACGCATGGTGGCGGGCGAGAACTCCATAGCGGCCCTACGCCAGCCGCGGCGGCATTGCGAGACGCAGTCCCAATGATTGCCAGTACGACCAGAGCCATCTGGCCCGAACCCGGCTCAGTCGAAGGTCTTGTGGCTGAGCGAAAGATGGCCCTTGCCGGAGTGCATCACGAGCTCCGTACGGCCGTCGCCCCGCTGCCCGACCATCCAACTGCTGAACCCTTCGCGTTCCATGGCTAGGCCGAAGCCATTCGCCAACTTGCCGGTCTGCGTTCTGGCCTCGACGCGAAACTGGGTGGCTGGTGGCACCAGGCACTGCACATTGCCCATGCCGGTAACGAGCCGCAATCGCGCCGCGGGCTCGCGCACGAAGACCTGCATGTCACCCACGTCGAGGTTCACATCGAGGTCCCCACTGTGGTCGTCAGCGATGATGTTGCCGCGGCCCGAATGGAGCTTGGCCGTGCCGCGCGTGCGCTTCATTCGCAGATCGCCGCGCCCGCAGTCGAGCTCGATTGCAGCGCTGCGGTCGTTGATCGACAGGTTGCCGCTGCCACTGACGATCAGCGACACCGCGAGCCCCTCGGGCACCTCGAGAATGAGTTCGACCGCGAGGACGCCCATGTCGGCACCCTGGGGGCGGGACGGACCACGGAGCACCAAGGTGTCGGCGGATGGTGACTCTGCGGCCACGAGTTCGGTGCCTTGACCCTCGAATCGCTGCAGTTGCTCCGCGGTGTCGGCCGCGCGACGCACCTGTCCGCGATAGCCGACGGCGCCAACCTTGCCCTGATTGACCTCGATACTGCCGTTCTGGATCTCGACCCGCACCTGTGTCACGCCGGCGGGGATCACAAGCTCACCCTGCATTGGCGCCATCGAGCGGTGCCCGAGACCACCCGTGCATGCCGTGAAGAGTGCCAACAGTGCGACTGCGAGGTGCCGTGCCATGGGGATGTCCATTCCGATTCGGTGCGGGAGAACGGTGGGCCGCCGGTCGGCCCCGCTCCGCCGCTGGCTACAACTCCTCGCGGGGCGCGGAGTTTTAAGCCCACGGTCGCGTTGGCGGTGGCCTACATTTGCCCGGGTCTCGGGTCCGATGCCGCTGCAGCGGTCGTTCGGGCCGACGATCATGGCGCCTTCCTCGACCTGCCGTCCAGCATGCCCTCCCGAGTTGCGCAACACGAACCGGATCCCGCGACCATGGTGGCCTACCACCGGGCGCTCACGGAACACGCAGACGGCCTGAAGTCGTTCGCCGCACGAATGCTCAGCGACGCCACCGCCGCCGAGGATGTCGCCCAGGACAGCTTTCTCGCGCTGTACCGCCACCTCGAGCAGGTCCCACCCGCAGCCTACCGACCGTGGCTCTACCGCGTGGCGCGCAATCTCTGCCTCGACCAACTCCGTCGGCGGAAGTTCAAGCTCAGCCTGTTTGGCGACCTCTCGCGCGACGACGACCAGCCGTTCATCCCGAGCGCCACGGACAACCAGCGGCCCGACCAACTTGCCGAAACTCGCGAGGCCAACGACTCGATCGAGAAGGCCATCCAGCAGTTGCCCGCGAAGTTCCGCGAGGCGTTCCTGCTTTGTGAGATCGACGGGCTCAGCTACGAGGACGCATCCGCAGTTCTCGGTTGCCCGGTCAAGACGGTGTCGACGCGGTTGTTCCGCGCCCGCCAACGCTTCAAGTCACTGGTCAGCCGTTTGATCAAGGTGTGATGGGGCCATCATGAACTGCCGCACCTGCCAACACGAACTCTCCGAGTATCTCGACGGACGCTTGGCGTCGGGTCGCCGCTCCCAGGTGCTCGACCACCTCACCGAGTGCACGACCTGCTCCACCTTTTGGCGTGAGCTCGAGCTCGCCCAGGAATCACTGCAGCGACTGCACCGCCAACGCACCGGTCCCGACTTTCGCGAGCGACTGTTCGCGCGCATCGAAGCCGGCGAAGGCACACCGCCCGCGGTGTTTCGCGAGCCGATTCCGCTGGTGACCAAGCTGCGCTACACGCTCAGCGGCGCCGCCGCCGCGGCCGCAGTGTTGATCGTCGCCTCACTGCTGAAGACGAGCCCGATCGTCGAGAACTCGCCCGCCGACTCGACGGCGATCGTCGCCTCGGCCGCGCCGGATCGCACCCCACCGGCCACCTTTGGGGGCCTCGCAATGGAGCCGCGCAACGCCAGGCTCGCGGTCGACTCGAAGGAACCGAGCTACGTCGCCTCGGCCGCGGCCTCACCGCTCGCACCTCGCGACCAGAACGCGCTGATGGGTGCAGTCAAGCCGCTGACTCCGGACCTGCTCGCGGTCGAAACGGCGCGCCAGTTCGAGCAGCGCCACCAGTGGACTTCGCACTGTCTCACGCTGCTCGATGGCGGCCTCGGCGACGACGCCATGGCCGCCAAGATCTGCGATGACGCGGAGTCGCTGGGCCGCCTCGGCGGTGTGCTGGTCGAACTGCGCGACTCGCGCTGCCTCAGCTTCGCCGACCCGCAAGTCGACACCGACCTGCGAGTGTTCATGACTCTGCTCGACGGGGAGCGCATGCGGGAGCAAAGCCACTCGGTCGAACTGGTCCGTTCCGTGGTCGCGCCCGCCATGCGCAAGAGCCCCAACCTCGGCCGCCTCACACGCTCGCTCAGCGTGACCCCGAGTCTCGACCGCGGCGAGCAGCAAGCGCACGTGCAGCGCATCGCCCGCGCGTGGCCCGAACTGATCGACCAGATCTTCTTCGTGCTGCCGAGCCAACCGGACACGGCGCAGTTCGGACCAATAGAACTCAGCCGGACGTTCGTGTTCAGCGACGAGTGCGGCCCGGTGTATGTGGCGCCGATGAGCGAACTGCAGGGGCCGGAGATGGTGTTCCAGCGCCTTCGCCGCAACCTCCAGATCCGCATCGAGTCGCGCTCGAGTAGCAGTCGCTGAGCGAGCGGCCGCAGCCGCGCGATTGCGACGGTGCCGGGGCAACTTCGGCGCGACCTGCGGCTAGCATCGCAGGCCGCCCGCCCCGAGCCCGCCAGCGATGCCCCCGATCCACGCCGTCCTGAGTTCCTGCGTTCTGTTTGCAGCCGCCGTGCACGCCCCGATGTGCCCCGCGACATCGCCTCCGCTCCCAGCTGCGATCGCAGGCCCGAGCGCGCCGATCGACGACAAGGCGCTCAAGGCACTGCAGGCGTGGTTGCGAGCCTACCGAGCGGGAAAGGTCGACTTCGCCAGCAAGGCAGCGCTGCGCGGCGACATCATCTCCGAGAAGTTCGGCGTCGCACCGAAGAGCCAGGTGGGCGACTTCACCGCCGAGCGCGAACTCCAGTCGCTGCTGGAGCAAACTGCAGAGCTGCAGACCGCCCCAGCCGCCGAGGCGATCCTCACTGTGGCTGCGATCGGACTCGACCGCGGCAAGTTCAAGTACACCGAAGCGATGGTCCCGTTCGCGGTGCGCGAACTGGGCGAGCGCTTTGCCGCCAAACTGACCGCGGCGCCAGCACTCGATCACGTTCGCAAGATCGCGAGCGGTGAAGAGCAGATCGACAAGGCCTTCGGCGCCGGTGTTCGTGCCGCCGCCATCCGCATGCTCGGCGCCCGCAAAGAAGTGGCGGCGCGCAGCCTCTGCGAAACGCAGCTGCGCGCCCCCGAGCAGCCCGTGCGTCTTGCCGCGGCCGAAGCGTTGATGATGGTCGCCGACGAGCTGAGCCTGTCCGCATTGACCGGCGCGCTCGACTCCGAAACCAACGATGCCGTCCTCGGCACCATCGTGCTGGCGGTTCGCGCCTGCGCCCGCAAGTGGCTGCCGACGGTTGGCGCCGTCGAGTCCATCGCTGCCGAAGAACCCAAGGGCGATGGCGCCAAGCCGAGTGCCGCGGCTAAGGAGCCAACGCCGCGGCCCGACAGCGTCACCAAGGCCGCCGAGGCTGCC
>CAMBXM010000097.1 GCA_945871815.1 Singulisphaera sp. GP187 | reverse complement strand
GCCACTGCGGCAAACACTTCCCGGGCATGGCGATGTTTCAGGTGGTGTCGCTGTTTGATCCCGAGGCCCGAATCGAAGTTCAAGGGGTCGCAGCACGATGAGCATCGCGCGCCGGTGTGTCCTTGCCGGTTGGCTGGCGCTCTCGGCCTGTGCTACCGAGGAGCCCGTCAGCACCCAGCTGGGGCCTGCCGACGAAGTCATGCGAGTCGAGTTGCTCGGCGACGGCTTCGTTCGTTCGCGCGAGCGGCGCATGCCGCGCGAGGCCTTCGTGCTCGAGTTGCGCCAGCGCGTGCGCCCGATGCCGAGCCAGAAGGTCTCGCTCCTACGGGTCGAGATCGCGATGGCCGAGGCTCTGGACGACAGCGCATCGCGCGACTCGGACTGGTTGTTGGACCAGCTCTACATCATGGGCATCGGGCAGGTGCTCTACCTGTGACTACTCGCTACCTCTGACTGTGTTCGCACCGTGAGCCTGATCCGCCGTCACATTCCGCCGCAGCTCGTCGTGTTCGACGTTGACGGCACCTTGCACGACACGTTCCGGTGGTGGGCACCCGTGATCCGCGCCGGGCTTCAGCGCTTCGCCGAGCAGCGGCGCATCGATATCCCGATGCCCACCGACGAGGCGGCCGAGGCCGTCGTCGGCATGCGCGACGCTGGCGTTTGGGGGCCGTTCCTGCCCGAGGCGCACAAGCATCTTTGGCAGGAGTTGCGGTCCGTCGTCGTGCCGATGGAGGTCGAGACAATCTCGTCCGGGACCGACTACCTGTTTGCCGGCGTTCGCGAACTGCTGCCACACTTGCGCCGCCTAGGGGTCAGAGTGGCCCTGGCCAGCAATTGCCGAACGCAGTACATGGCGGCGGTTCAGCAAGGGCAGGGGCTCGCCAAGCTCTCCGACTGGCAGTTTTGCCTCGATTCGCCGGGCGTCGCCGACAAGCGCGACATGCTGCGTTTGGCCCAGGAGGCTGCCGGGGCGGAGCGCGTGGTCATGGTCGGCGACCGCGAGCCGGACTTCGACGCCGCGCGCGCACTCGGCTGGCCGTTCGTCTGGCGCCGCAACCATCGGTGCGACCTGTCGCGCGGCGAAGCGGTATGGGAAGGGGAGCCCGACCACCTGCTCAGCATCCTTGGCCTTCCTGGAATATCCTGAAGCCCGGCCGCAAGCCGGCCTTCGCGTTTTCGAGCCGCCCATGGAATCCATCGTCTCACTGATTGCCTTCATCTACCTTTTCCAAATGGGCAAGAGCCAGATGGAGACCAAGGCAAAGGAGCGTGCCCAGCGGATGGAGATGCTGGAAAAGGCCCTGGCCAACCCCAACCTCGACCGCGCGACAGTACAGTTGCTGGCCCAGCAGTTGACCGGTGCCAAGTCACCAAAAGGCGGGCGCGGCAACGGGCTCGCTTGGCTGCTTGCGCTCGGCTGGCTGGCCCTGTTCAGCGGCATCGGCATCTATGTTCTGGGGATCATCCAGCGACACAGCGAGTCGCAGAGTGCGGGCCTGCTCGTGGCCCTGATCGGCTTCGGCCTGATTACCTACCCTTTTGCGCTGCGCGAACTCGAGTCGCGCCGCCCTGCTGCCTGACGGAGGCGTCTCATGTTTGCAGTGCGCGAGGATGAAGTGTTCGTGGTGTTCGTGGTGTTCGCCTTTGGCTTCTTGTCGCTGTGGCTCGTGCTGGCGCACAAGATGCGCACGATGCGGTTGAAGACCATTCAGTTGGCCTTGGAGACCAGCGCCATCGACGACAGCACGCGGCGCGAGTTGATCGCGACGCTGCACGCCGACGCGCGGCGAAGTGGCGAACTGTGGCGAACGATCGTCCGACAGTTCCAGACTTGGGTGCGGACCATCCTGTTCGTGGGCGGATGGCTGACGTTCATTATCGGCGGCCTGTTCCTGGTCGGGATGTATGTCAGCGGCGAGTCGTACATGTACGCGATGCAGCCAGCTGCAATTGCGACGGCTGTCGGGTTCGCTTTGGTGACCCTGCCCGTGGCGATGGCCGAGCTCGAGCGCAGCCGGCAGGCGCGAGTACAACGATAGCGTGGCTTCTTGCTGGGCCTGCTCTGCGGTCGGCCCCGACGACCGCTGAAGCCAGCGGCGACGCGCTGCGGGAGCCCTGGACTCGCCGACCAGTCCACTCCTTGCCTTCGACTGCCGTGGTTCGGCCTCGCGCGCAGTGCCGATGGGGGACGACTCCTCTGGATGCCCGCCGCCTTCGCAACGTTGACTGCGACGAGTTCCGATGATTGCGCATGACCTCGGGGCCGATGGTGTTCGTCGTCGATAGGCGGACCTTCGTCGTATCCGGACTCGTCCTGCTTGCGATGATCCTCATGGACGGCGCGCGTGAGGGTGAGATCCAGTCGGCCGCCATGGCTATGGCCAGTGGCTTCGCGCTAGTTCACTCCTCGCCGCGCGCACTGGCGCCGCCATCGCGGCTCGCCACAATGCTCGTCGTGCTGCCGCCGATCGAACAACTGGAGGCCCGCGTCGCGGCGATGATGACGCGTTGGCGCGTGCCGCCGGGCCCCTTGGTCACGGTTGCGTGGAACCCGCGTTTGCGCACAACTGCTGGTCGTGCCTTTGGCCGCGAAGGGCGCATCGAACTCAATCCGGAGCTACTCGCGCTGTCGCCAAAGGAGCTGGACACGGTGCTCGTGCACGAAGCGGCTCACCTCGCGGCGTTCCGCCTGTTTGGCGCGCGCTGCCCGGCGCACGGGCGCCATTGGCGCGGACTCATGCGCCTCGCCGGCCTGCCGCCTGACGTCACCCACGACTTGCCGCTGCCGCCGCGCGTGCGTCGCGGGCATCGCCGGCACATCTACCTGCGCCTGTGCGATGCATGTGGCGCCCGGCGAATCGCGCGCGCAGTGCGCTACGAACGGTGCGCGTGCGGCGTCACCTCGCAGTTCTTGGTGCTACGCGCACCGGCAACGGAGGGTGGGTTGGAGACTCTGCGCGAGATGCCGGTGGCCGAAGTCAGGCAACGGTGCGCGAGAACCTGATGCAACTGGACCTCACCGCCGTCCGGTCACGTACGCCAGCCAGTGAGGATCCGACGGCGCGCGCGTTTTTCGGCGGAACGCGCCGCGCTCTGCGTCGTGCCAAAGCACCTCGGTCGTCTTGAACCCGGCCTCACCGAGCAGGTCGACGAGTTCAGGTACGGTCCACATGCGCCAGTCGTAGACGAACGCGTTTTCCATCCGCGTGCCGCGCGCTTCGAAGTGGATGCGGCAGTCGACGCGGTGCGTGATCGGGTCGAAACTGCGCTGTTCCCACACGTGCACGAAGGCCCCGTGGTTGATGCGCTCCGAGAACGGGCGATGCGCGAGCCCGCCGCCGAATACATCGAGCAGCACCGCGCCGCCGGGACGCAGCGCGCTGCGGCAGTGGCGCAGGTAGTGCAGTAGTTCGGTGCGCTCATGGAACACGCAGTAGCTGAAGTTGAGCGCGACGATCAGGTCTGACTTTGGCGTGCGAATCGCGTGCACATCCTGGCAGTGAAGCTGCACTCGGGAACGCGCCGACGCGGGGAGCTGGCTCTGGTTGTGCTGCGCGCCCCACGCGAGTGTCGGGGCGTCGTGGTCGACGCCGATCGCCCGGCGCTTTCCCCCCTGCTCGCCGCGACCGCCAGCCACGAACGCGCAGGCGATCGCCGCGGTGCCGCAGAAGTCTTCGCGCAGGATCTGCAGTGGGCGTCCGGTCGCCCGCCGGAACCAGCGTGCGAACAGCGCCGCATCCTCCCTGGGGGCTTGGACCGCCAGTTGGTATAGCAGGTAACGACTCGGGAGATCTGGCTGGTGCGAGCTCACGGGCGCACCATCGCGTGTGGGGCGGTGTCGATGCAAGCGGGGGCGGGCCGAGCCCTGCCACCTCGACTTCCCCGGATGTGCGGCTAGCGTCTCGGAGGCACTTAACCGGCCGCCCTCAACCCCTCAGTTCCCGCTACCGCTGCTGGGGCCTAACCTGCCCACCCTGCATGAGCCGCCATCGCGACATCTTCGAAGAGATCGTCCGCCTTCGTCAGGAGGGTGTTCCCGCAGCGCTTGCCACGATTGTCGGCACGCGCGGGTCAACTCCCGGGCGGACGACGATGCGCCTGTTGGTGCTGGAAGACGGGACGTTTCTCGGCACCGTCGGCGGTGGCTGCCTTGAGTCCGAGGTCTATGACGCGGCGCTGCAGGTGTTGGCTGACGAGCAACCGCGCACGTTGACCTTTCGTCTGACGGAGAAGGAGTCGCCCGACTCGGGCCTGATGTGCGGCGGCGAGGTCACGATCTTCGTCGAGCCGATCACGACTCCAGAACTGTGGATCTACGGCGGCGGCCACGTCAGCAAGGCCCTGTGTCAGGTCGCGGCCCTCGCAGGTTTTCGCGTTACCGTTGTCGATGATCGGCCGGCGTTTGCAACGAGCGAGCGGTTCCCCGACGCGGCCGCCACGGTCGCCTCACCGCTGAAGGAGGCTGTCACCGCGATGCCGATCCGTTCCAACACCTACTGTGTCGTGGTCACGCGCGGGCACAAGGAGGACGGACTCGTGCTCGAAGCCCTGGCTGCTCGCGCGCACGGCGGCGGACGCGTGAAGTTCTTGGGCATGATCGGCAGCAAGACGAAGCAAGCGCTGCTGTGGAAGCATCTGCGCGCGGCTGGCGTAGCCGAGGATTTCTTGGCCACGGTGCGCACGCCAATGGGCAGTTACATCGGCGCGCGGAGCCACGAGGAGATCGCCGTGTCGGTAGTCAGCGAGCTGATCGCTGTGCGGCGCTTGGGCCAGGACCTTGCGGGCACGTGGGCTGGCCGTTTGAGCAAGAAGCCCAGGCTGACCGAGTTGCGCGACCTTCCCGAAGCCCAGTGATACTGGTCGATTGATTGTGGTTGGGTGGCCTCCACGCCAGGAGTGACCGGAGCCGCCCGTGCAATGCCGTCGGTCGCCGTCTTGGCCGAGCTGGTCTCTCTCCTCCTTCGAGCGCCGCCTTATGGCGCGGCCAACTCGCTTCGACGGCAGGCCGGGCGGGCGAGGCTGGCGGATCCTCGACCATCGCGGACAGCAACCTGTCTCCGGGTGTTGCAGAGCCTCGCGAACCTGGCGCTAGCGCCTGTTACGGTCGGCTCGCGCCAGCAGTCCATGCGGGTAGCTTGAACGGCGTTCCGTGCGCTGATCCGAGGGGGCTTGGGGCCGGTAGCTGCATCCGGCAACGGCACCAGGCTCCAGGGGCCACTGGCTTGCATCGGTTGCGGGGGCATCGGACGCTGCGGCCAACCACATTCAATCGACCAGTAGTCTTGAACGCCCCGTTGTCCCCGGTCGTTGTCCCAGCCTCGCTCCGTCGGCATGATTCCACACCCCCTCTCGGCCCCAACCCCGGGCAGCCCGTCCGGTGTCCTCCCGTCGCCGCCATGAAGACCCTCGCCCTCCTTCCTACCCTGTTCTTCTGCGCCCTTGCGAACGCACAGGGTGACACCGTGCACCTTACCTCCGGCACGGTGGTCGAAGGCATCACGGTGCAGTCGTTCAACATCCGCGAGCTGAAGTACACCAAGGGCGGCTCGGCCGAGACCGTCGCGACTGACCAGGTCGCCAAGGTCGAGCTGAAGAAGTTCAAGGACGTCTACAAGCGCTCGATTTCCGGCAAGGACCCTGAGCTCATGCTGACGGAATCGCGCAACCAGTTCACCAAGGCCAAGGACCCGCTGCTCGCGCAGTTCGGCTACCTCGAGTGCGCCCGCTTGTTCTACTTGGGCGGCATCGACGCGTCGGGTGGTGGCACGATCGAGGAGCTGCAGAAGAGCATTCCTGACGCGGGGGTGCTGCCGGACTGCTACCGCCTGAAGTTCGAGAACTACCTCGGCCAGGGTGACGCCGCGGGCATCGGCAACGCCTCGCTGCTGGCGAAGAAGTACTCCACCGAGGCGACCACCAGCGCGTGGCCGAATGGTTTTTCCATCGAGGCCGACTTCTTCTCGGCGATGGCCGAAGGCGCGGCGAAGGGCGATGCCAAGGCGTTCCAGGTCAAGATGCGCGACATCGTCGCCAAGGCCGGCGGGACGATGCCGATCCTCGCGGCGCGGGCCAATGTGCAGCTGGCACACAGCCTTCGACTCACGGGCGGTGGCGATCAGGCGGCCGACATCTACCAGCAGATCCTCGACGGCAAAGTGAGCGATGACAACTCGCGTGCGGGTGCATGGCTCGGCCTCGGCTACGTGTCGATGGCAAAGGGCGATGCCGCCAATCGCGAGCCGTTCAGGGCAGCACTGCTGAGCTTCCTGCGCGTGCGCCTCGAAACCAAGTCAGCATGGGGCAGTCTGCAGGCTGAGGCGCTCTACAACGCGATGCTGTCGGCGGAGAAGTGGGGTGGCCAGGACTTCCGGCAGATCCAGGGCCGTTGCCGCCAAGTGTTGCTCGCCAACTTCGGTTCGTCGGAATGGGCTGCGCGCGCGCGCGGCCAGTGACGAACGCAGCGCCGAGCGCGAGCGCCAAACGCTGCCACGACCGGGCGCGGGCGCCGAGTTGGATCAATCACGCCGCGTTCTGGCCGTTCTGGTTCGGCGTCCGCATCGTCTTGCGCCTGCTGTTCCGGTTGCGCGTCGAGAACCGGCCAAAGCTGCGCGGTGGTTACGTGATCGCGGCCAACCACTCGTCGTTCTTGGACCCGGTCCTACTCGGTGCGGCGAGCACGCGGCGCATCACGTTCTTGATGACCGAGGTCGTTTATCGGTCGCCGAAGATGCATTGGTTCTACCGCTGGAACCATGCCATCCCGCTGGCGACTCGCGGCGGCAATCGCGAAGGGCTGCGCGAGGCTCGGTCGGTGCTACGGCAGCAGCGCTTGGTCGGCATCTTTCCTGAGGGCGGGCTGACGCGCGACGGCGGGCTGCTGCTCGGCAGTCCTGGTGCGGTGTCGCTGGTGCTCAACGAAGGGTTGCCGATTGTGCCGGTCGGCATCGTTGGGGCCGCGGCGGCCTTGCCCCTTGGTGCCGCGCTGCCACGGCTGCACCCTGTGACCATTCGCTTCGGCGAACCGATCATGCCGGCGCAACTCGAAGCGCTGAGTCAGGGAGACCGCAAGGCGCGTCTTCAGGCGGCAACCGCCTACATCATGGCGCGCATCGGCGAGCTGACCGGTCAGCTGCCGCGCGAACGCGAACTGCAGGCAGAGTCAGCGGCCGTCGCGAAACCATGAACTGATCCGCCGAGACAGCGAGAGACCAAGACAGCGCGCGGTGGAGAAACAGCGGGTTGGAGGCGCCCACGCCACTCGACCGAATCTAGCAAGACGCTCACCGGAGGAGCGCGCGGCCCCTCGGCGATCGAAATCTGCGTTGGGTGTCGACAGCTCAGGTTTTTGATCAGAAGCACGGTGCTCGTTCCCCTTCCTGTCCCGGATCCGCGTTCGCGGCCGGGAACGGGATCATCATGGAGGATCGAGAGCCGGGAGTGTGGAAGCACGCGTTGAGTCGCGCCCACACGATCATGCGTCGCTACCAGGACGAGTTCACACGCGGAGCGCGTGAGGATCTCGCCCAGGATGCGACAGTCGCTCTATGGCGATTCACCCTCCGGCGCGCGAGCGCTGGGCCGCTCGGCAAGGTGCTCAGCACCATCAGCTGGCGAACTCGGGTTCGCGCGGTTCAACGCGCCAACCGTCGGGTCGATCGCGTGGCCGACGGCGACTGTGCGGCCTACGCGTGCCAGGAGCCGGTGGCCGAGCCGACGCTGCGCGTGAACGGGTGTCTTGTGCCGCGCGATTGGTTGCTCGACCAGCTCGAGGCTGCCTTGGGCCGCCTCGATGGCATCAATCGAAAGATCCTGCTCGCGTTCTACGAGGGCGATAGCTGCGCCGAGATCGGCGTGCGCTTTGGCATCTCCGAGGACGCCATCAAGGTCCGGCTTCACCGCTGCCGGATCCTCGTGCGCAAACGTCTCGAGAGCATGACCCGCGCCGCGGGGCACTTCGAGGCCTGATCAGAAGCTGAAGAACAACGACGAGAGAACAACGATGCGACGCATTCTGCGAACGTGGACGTGTGGACTGATGGTGGCCGGCGCCGTGCTGGCTCAGGGCTCGATGCCGAGCGACGCTGGGAACAACCGCAGCAACGAGGTCAAGGCCGGAGCGACGGCCATCCCGAAGATCGTGATGAGCGACGCGGCACGCGCAGCGCTGGCTTCGGCGCGCGACGTCGCCGTCAAGGTCCGTGGGCTTGCCGGCGACGAGCAGCTTGCAGCCTTGCAGGCGGCGGCCCAGGCCTACGACCGCGTGGCGAGCGACCTCGCCAACGAGCCGGTGGCGGCAGCGCAGGCTGCCTATTCGTCCGGCGAACTGTGGCGCCGCCACGGCAGCCTGGCCGAGGCCGAGCGCTGCTACTTGACGGCAAGCCAGCTCGACGCCGAGCGCTACGCGCAGCGCGGCAAGCTCGCGGCGGCCGACATGCAACGGCGCTCGGAGCGCTTTGAGCTGTCGTTGCAGACCTATCGCGAAGCGGCGGCGGTGGAGCCGACGACGGCGCGGGCGCAGACGGCCAGAATCTGGCAAGCGCGTGTGCTGCAGTCGATGGGCCGGGACGTCGATGCTCTGGTGGCGTTCCGAGGCGCTCTGGCTTCGGCAACGTCGCCGCGGCAAGTGCTCGAGGTGAGCAACTACCTGGCGCGCGCACTGATCGACGGCGCCGACTTGTCGGGCGCCGACCAAGTGCTGAAGCAAGCTGACGCGGCGATCGCCACTGCAGTGGTCGAAACGCCGGACGACGCCGAACGGCTGCACAAGGTCCTCGAGTCCATGTCGGCGCGCAAGGCGCTGCAGCGGGCTCGCGACCAGGAGGCCAAGACTGCGCGCGATGCGCAGCAGCTGGAGGCAACCAAGAACGGCGGTTGAGTCGCGACTCCTGTGGCGGCGGCGGTCGAGTTCGCGGCGTTGATGCAGAAGTGGTTGCTCAAGGCCCTTGTAGCTGCGGCGAGCCACGACGACCGACGCGCACGTCGCTGCCACTCCGCGAGGTCTCCAGCGGCCGTTGCGAAGCCGCTCGTGGCCCTCGGCTGCTGTGGTTTGCCCTCGCGCTCACGCCATGTGGGAAGCCACCGCTACGGCAGCCTCGGTGGGGTGCTTCACGAGTTCGCACTCCATCTCGCTGGCCCTGCGCACGGCGCGCGTCCGTGCCGCTCCTCGACGTCTTCAACGGCACGGCGTGCCGTCGCGGCGCCCCGCGCCCGCTCGCTGACTCAGGGCGCTACCTGCGTCGTGCCTCCTCGACCTCGCAGTGCGTCAGAAACGAAGCGAGCCGGTCGCCCGGCTCGTGTTCGTCCGCGCATCGATCGGTTGCGTTCAGCGCACGCCGATGCCGTAGTAGGTGAAGCCCTGTTCGCGAACGCGCGCGCCATCCCAGATGTTGCGGCCGTCGAACAGCACCTTCGACTTCAGTCGCTTCTTGAGGTCCTCGAGATCAACGTGGCGGAATTCGCTCCACTCGGTCACGAGCACGACCGCGTCCGCACCGTCGCAGGCCGCGAGCGCGCTGTCGGCGTAGTCGATCTTGTCGCCAAGAATGCGTCGGGTTTCCTTGATCGCTTCGGGGTCGAATGCGCAGGCCGACGCGCCAGCTTTGAGCAGCGCTTCGATCAGCACGAGGCTCGGCGCTTCGCGCATGTCGTCGGTCTTTGGCTTGAACGCGAGGCCCCAGATCGCAAAGCGCTTGCCCTTCAGGTTGCCGCCGAAGTGCTTTTGCACCTTGCTGAACAGGACGTGCTTCTGCTCTTCGTTGACCTTCTCGACCGCTGGCACGATGTGGGGTTGGTAACCGTGTTCTTTGGCCGTCGACACCAGAGCGCGGACATCCTTCGGGAAGCACGAGCCACCGTAGCCGACGCCTGCGAACAAGAAGGGGAAGCCGATGCGCTCGTCGGTGCCGATGCCCTTGCGGACGTGGTTGACGTCAGCGCCGACCACTTCGCAGATGCGGGCCATCTCGTTCATGAACGAGATGCGGGTCGCGAGCATCGCATTGGCGGCGTACTTGGTCATCTCGGCCGATGGCGGATCCATGAACAGGATCGGCTTGCCGGTTCGGACATAGGGAGAGTAGAGATCCTCCATCACCTTGCGCGCCGCGTCGGTCTCGCAGCCGATGACAACTCGGTCGGGCTTGGTGAAGTCCTCGAGGGCCGCGCCTTCCTTCAAGAACTCAGGGTTGCTGACGACGTCGAAGGTCAACTTGGTCTTCTTGCTGATCGCGTCGCGCACCTTCTTGTTGGTGCCGACGGGGACGGTGCTCTTGAGCACGACCGTCTTGTGGCTGTCCATGTGCGTGCCGATCGAGTCGGCCACGGCAATGACGTAGCTCAGATCGGCGCTGCCATCATCGTCCTGCGGCGTACCGACGGCGATGAAGATCACTGACGACGCCTTGATGGCACCGGCGATGTCGGTGCTGAAGAACAAGCGGCCTTCTGCCACGTTGCGCTGGATCAACTCCTCGAGGCCAGGCTCAAAGATGGGGACTTCGCCGCGGTTGAGCCGCGCGATCTTGTCCGCGTTGACGTCCACGCACGTGATGCGATTGCCGCTATCGGCGAAGCACGTGCCGACGACGAGGCCGACATAACCAGAACCGACTACTGCGATCTTCATGGGGTGAGGGAGTCTAATCCGAAGTAGAAGTCATGCAGCACTGCTGCAAGCCATCCGTACGGTCTACTGGCATCCAACCCATGCGTCGCGCGATCCTTCTCGGTTCCTTCTTCTTCCTCTCCGCGTGCGCGGTTGGCGACACGGTCAACCGGCTCGATCGCTGCCCTCCCCCCGAGTTCGGTCGACCGGGGTGGGTGCGGGCCTCGGCGGGCACCGGTGCTTGGATCGGCGGAATCGGCGGTGGCATCGTCAGTGTGGTGCTGCTGCCGATCACTTGGCCCCTGAGTCTCGTCGCCTCGGACGGTCTGGGCGACGCCTCGAGGACTGAGTTGATGGTGTGGCCCGTGTCGGGCGGTGCGGCGATTGGTCACTGCCTGCTTGGTCTGCCGACCGACACCGTCGACTTCGTGTTCCGGCGGGCGTGGGTTGGCGAAGAAATGCCGGCCAACACCTACGAGCTGGTGCCGATGGAGCCGCCGATGGGGATCGATGAGCGGAAGCAGCGATTTGGGGCGCCGGGCGGGGCTGGTGCGGAGGGTGCGAGCGGGACGGAGGCGGGTCAGCGACCGCCGAAGTAGGGACGGCCGAGTGTTCTTATCTTGGCTAATTGCCTTCCGGGCTCGCGACATCTTCTTCGACCCATCGCCCTCCGGCAGACCAACGCGCCAGGAAGGCGCAGCGTTGAGCCGCTGCTCTGAGCGGCTGCTCTACGAAACCGCGGACATCCTGCACGGTGTGCGTGAGACTCTTCGCGTCGATGGCTCCCGACTTTCGGACGAAGCCCGCCCACTGAGCCTGTTTGTTCGTGTCTTCGGTGAAAGCCACGGTGAGCGCGACTGGGATCGAAGACGGGACTTGGGAGCGGCGCCGTTCGAAGGTTGCGCGGATTGCTTTGCTCAGAAGTTGGCCGTCGAAGTCGCAACAGCTCGCGAGCACGCTCAGATCGTAGAAGTCCTTCATCCGACTGTTGGCTAGGCCGAGCTGTACCATCGCTTCGAGTTTTTCGGCGACCACCGTTTCCGGCGGATACGCGAGCAGTTCCGGTGGAGTTGATCCCAGCAAAGTCGGGAGCCGAGCGATGGTGGCTTCGGGCGTGATCGCGTCGCCGAATCCGATATCGATCTGAAGCCTGATGCGGGCGCTCGTGAGGTGGGAATCAACGTGCGCGCGAACTCCGCCATAGGCCTTGCCATCGCGAATCGACTCTACGACCAGTGAGTCGATCTCGAAGTGGATGCCGTCACCTTCGACCTGGGTTCGTAGCACCTCCTTCAGTGCTTCGAGAACGGACTCGGGCTCCGAGGGACCGAAGCCAAGAAGATCGACATCACGAGTTGCGCGATGAGCTTGCTGTCCCCAGACCGTGAAGAGCATGGCACCCTTGAGCACGAACTGCTTGCTGAGTCGCGACGCGGCGAGCCGAGCAAGAAAGCGCTCGTTCGCGTAGCGAACCAGTGTCCGTTGGAAGTCCTCTCCGGACTGCCTCGCGAGCGCTTGCAGTCGTCCGCGCACGGAAGCTCCTAGATTCTTGTTCTGTTCCCCGTTCACACCACTGCCTCCAAGTAGGCGCGTAGCACCGACCAGATGCGGTTCGCGCGGGCCGCATCGACGAGTGCCTCGATGGTGCCCTTCCGCTTCTCGACGTATTCCTTGAGGGCCGCGATGGCGACCTCGAGTCCGACGTGTCGCCGATAGCGAAAGCAGTCCGCAACGGTCTTTGCTGGCGTCGTGATCGCGACGCGAACGCCTTCGATGAGACGATGCTCGATGCCGTGGGAACGTGCCGAGCCGCTGGCTCGGACGATCTCGAGCTTTGGGGTGTCGAGGGCAGGGGTGCGAGCACGGCGATCGATCAGGAGCCAGACTGCATGCGGCGCCTCCGTCGTGAGGCCGTGGACCTGAAGGGCGCTGAGAAGGCAGATGATCCCGCGCGGAACACGCTTGACAACGTCGGCGAGAGAGCTCAGCTCGGTCACTGAGGTGGTGTTGAGTCGGTACAGCCCTCGGCCTACGCGCTCGAGCTCGCCGCGATCGCAAAGCCGCTTGAGGTAGGGGCGCGGGATGCGGGCGTCATCGAGGTCTCGCGCTCGCACCGGACCACGGCTGGCCAGGCGGAGCAGCAACTGGAGCTTGGAGGTCTTGGCAGGCATGATACGAAACGCTGGCTGAAAAAAGCAGCAGACAACGTTTCGTATCATCGTCCGAATGGGGGCTCCGAGGCAACCCCGTGGTGCAGGCGAGCTCAAGTTGAGGCTTCCGCACAACGGCCACGCATCCCAGCCTCTCCTGTACGCGATATTGCGACCGTGACCGACCTCACCGGCGTTTGCGTTCCCGAGCGTCAGCGTGTGCTGGTCACCGGCGCCTCGGGCTACATCGGCGGCCGCCTCGTGCCGCGCTTGCTCGCCGCGGGGTATCGCGTTCGTTGCCTCGCGCGGAGTCCGCAGAAGCTGCGGCACCGCGACTGGGCGTCGCACGAGCGCGTGGAGATCGTCGAAGGCGACGTCGAGGACGAAGCGAGCGTTCGCGCGGCGATGCAGGGCTGCGCGTTTGCGTTCTATCTGGTGCACTCGATGGTGACCGCGGGCAAGGACTACGCGGCGACGGATCGGCGCGCGGCGCGGACGTTCGCGGTGGCGGCAGCGGCGACGGGTGTCGAACGGATCCTCTACCTGGGCGGGTTGGGCGAGACGGGCAAGGGGCTGTCGGAGCACCTGCGGTCACGGCGCGAGGTCGAGGCGGAGCTGTCGTCGACGGGCGTGAAGGTGACGGTGTTTCGCGCGGCGATGATCGTGGGCTCGGGGTCGGCGTCGTTCGAGATCTTGAGGTACCTGGTGGAGCGGTTGCCGGTGATGGTGACGCCGCGGTGGGTGTCGACGAAGTGCCAGCCGATCGCAGTGGGGGACGTGCTGAGGTACCTGGTGGAGTGCCTCGCGGAACCGCGCACGGTGGGCGAGACGTTGGACATCGGCGGCACGGACGTGGTGACGTACCGAGAGGTGATCCAGTTGGTGGCCGAGGCGTTGAAGCTGCGTCGGCGGTGGATCGTGTCGGTGCCGGTGCTGACGCCGAGGTTGAGTTCGTTGTGGATCCACCTGGTGACGCCGATCGGGAAGGACATCGCTCGGCCGTTGGCGGAAGGTCTGCGCAACGAGGTGGTGTGCCGGGACGATCGGGCGGTGCGGTGGATGCCGGGGCCGCTGTTGTCGATGCGCGAAGCGATCGCGCGGGCGGTCGGAAAGGAGCGGGACGGCGCCGTGGAAACGCGGTGGTCGGATGCCGGCGAGATGCCGGGGGATCCGCAGTGGGCCGGGGGGAAGGTGTTCGTCGACCCGCGGGAAATCGTGATCGACGCGCCGGCCGCGGCGGTGTGGCGCGCGGTGTGCCGCGTGGGCGGCGGGCACGGGTGGTACGCGGCGGATTGGATGTGGAAGCTGAGAGGGTGGATGGATCGGTTGGTCGGTGGTCCGGGGCTTCGGCGCGGGAGGAAGAACCCGGATCGCGTGGCGTTTGGCGAAGCGTTGGACTTCTGGCGCGTGGTGGAGGTCGTGGAGGGGCGGCGGCTGGAGCTGCGCGCCGAGATGAAGCTGCCGGGGGTGGCGACGCTGACGTTCGAGTTGGAAGAGCTGGAGGGCGGGGGGAAGTGTCGGCTGCGGCAGGTGGCGCGGTTCAAGCCGAAGGGGCTCTTGGGGTTGGTGTACTGGTACGCGGTGCTGCCGCTGCACGGGGTGGTGTTTCGCGGGATGCAGCGGGGGATCCGGCGGGCGGCGATGGCGGATGGGCGGGGTCGCCGGTGAGGCTGGCAGAGTGAGGAGTGAGGTGTCGCGCGCGCGGTCGGGGACGGGTAGAGTCCGCGGCCCGTTCGCGGGCGATTAGCTCAGTTGGTTAGAGCGCCTCCCTTACACGGAGGATGTCGGGGGTTCGAGTCCCTCATCGCCTACCAA